>NZ_JBEXET010000034.1:0-83449 GCF_040606415.1 Streptomyces sp. NPDC005423
CAACGGCTCCAGCCTCGGGCCCCGACGAGGAACTGACGCACCAGCAGCAGAAGTCATACCACTACTAACGATCAACTACTGGCGCAGGACACTAGCACCAAGGGGTCAGTTCCGTCATGCGCGTTCGCGTCGCCACCACCGCCCTCGGCATCACCGCCGCCCTCCTCGCCCTGCCCGCCTGCTCCACCGACACCACCGGGGCCAAGCACCAGACCCCCTCCTCCGCCCGGACGAACAAGCCGGCCGACGCCGTCCAGAAGCCGGCCTCGCTCTCCTCAGCCGCGCTCGAGTCGCGCCTGCTCGACCAGAGCGACCTCGGCAGCGGCTACCTGCCCGAGCCGGAGCGTCCGGCCCAGCACGACGACGTCACCGTCATCGGCTGCCCGGCCCTGCGTGAGCTGGGCGGCAACGCAGCGACCGGCGGCACGCTCTCCTTCCCGCACAAGGCGAAGGCAGACTTCACCTACGGCGGCAGCTCCTCGGAGATCTCCGAGGAGCTGTACAGCGACAGCGCGAAGAAACTCTCCGACGGTGTCGCCCAGATCTTCGACGCGATGACCGGCTGCCCGACCTATCAGGTCGTCGCGGGCGGCACCCCAGTCGACGTGGCCTCGCAGAAACTGCCCGCGCCCCACGACCTCGGTGACGAGCAGTGGAGCCAGCTCCTGACGTTCTCCACCGGAGGGCGGAGCACCGTGGTCAAGCAGACCGCGGTCCGCGACGGCAGTCTGCTGCTGATCGTCTCTGGCTCCCCAGCTCTCGTCGACCGCCACCTCAACAAGGCCCTCGCCAAGGTCACGGCAACGAGCTGACCTGCCTGCCCGTCACGCTGCTGCCTCCGACCCCCGTGGGTCGGAGGCAGCAGTGCGTTACTGGCCAGCGCGTTGTGCAGCGCGAGCAGCCTGGCCTGGTACCCAGGCTCGCACCTGGCCGGGCTGTACGTAGAGCACGTTCGGGTTGTGGCTGTGCGGCCCGTAGCCGCTGGAGGCGTTGACGAGGAGGTAAGCGCCTACGGGAACGTGCCAGTTCCAGAACCAGGCGTCCTGTTGCCGACCGGTGTCGCACCAAGTCACGACGGCTTTTGAGCCACGGCGTCCGTGCTGGTAGACCCGCGTGACCTGAAGGAGTTGCCCTTGCCCGGAACTTCGGTGCTGCTGGAATGCCTGCCACTGCGCCGCGAGGGCAACCGTGCGCTTGCGGCGTGAATGGACCGTCAACGCGATCGTCACGGCGACGATGAAAGCGATGGCCATAAGAGCGCCGGGGCTGGGGGGCATTGCCGCATCCTGCATCGTTCCATCGCAGGGCGGCAAACCATCCTAGGCATCGAAGACCGAGCGACCACTTCACCCGAGAAGCAAGAAAGTCCGGCACCCCTCAACTGGGAGGGTGCCGGACTGCGATCACCAAGAGTTGCGCACGGGACGTTAGGTGGCCGGCGCGCGCAGAAGACGCTCCTGGGTGGCCTCGGGCAACACCCGCCGCAGAACCGGTGCGGTCGAGCTGAGGGAGCCGGCGAAAGTGGCGACGAGATCGTGCGGGACGCTGGCGGCGAAGGAAGCCGCCCACAGACACGGTGAGCCGAGCGCAGGCTCGGCCCACGCCTGCCAGCCGGCCGGTCCCGTCTCGTCGGCCTCGGCCTCCAGGACGTGCGGGTCGGCGTCCTGGATGAGGCGCGGCACCTCGCCGAGGCTGATGTGCGAGGTGAACGTCGGATCTGTCGCTGCCGCCTGGGGCTGGTCAATGTCGCGAAACCATCCGTGGACGGCGACAGCATCGAGGACCAACTCGGATCCGGCTAGCGGCAAGGCAGGCTGCTCGCGGGCGTCGAGCGCGACGAGGAAGTCGGCCACCGCCTCGCCGGGAATGTCGCGGGTGAAGTAGGCCGACCACTGGGCGAGCGGGCTGCTCGCCTCGGCGCGTGCGGAGATCTGCCAGGCGATCGGCAGCTCTCCCAGGTGGAACGGCTCATCCGCCAGACTCCACTGGGCCCAGCGCAGGGAGTCGGGGCTGATGTGCAGGACGGTGCTGCGCAAGACCTGGCGGTCCTCCGGTGCCTCGTCCAGCTCGTGCCGTCCGCGGACAATCGTCAGGCTTGTCCAGCCCAGGCCGGCAAGCGTGTCGGCGACCACGTCGTAGAGGCGCCCATCATCACCGGCCAGGTACCGGGGGCCGACCCAGAACGCGGGCTGGCCGCCACGCGAGGCGGACGGGTCGGGCGGAAAGTCGGGGTACAGGGGCGCCTCCAAGGGGTCGGTGCGGGTCTAGTTGCCGTCGGCGCGGCGGCGGGGGCGGCGCGGGGGCGCCTGAACGGGGCCCTGCCACGTCAGGGCGATGGCGACCTCGGGCGGCAGGTGGCCGAGCTGTGCGTCCGGGTCCGGTCCTTCGGCGAGGTAGACGACGGTCCGGCCGGTCTCGTCCACCGACTGCAGGACCTGCGCCAAGCGGTGAGCCATCGGGAAGAACGGGTTCATGGCCTGGCGGACCGGAGCACTCCGGTCGCAGCCGGACAGCAGGTCGATGAGATCGCCGACGGTCATCTCCGAGGACGTCACGAACAGCCTCCTGGGGTACGAGGAAAGGGGGAGCGATGGAACGGTTCGGCGGTCGGTACAGCCAGCCGATCGCAGGGCGGACACTTCCTGTCGGTGCCCGCGTGTCAGAGGCGGCGTGAGGTCTCCAGCACGCGCGCTACGACCGCAGCGACGGTGTCCGCCGGCGTCTCGGTATCGAACGACAGGTGGTAGCCACGGACCTTGGCGGTGCCGGTGACGGCGATCTTCCATCCCTCGCCGTCCGTGCCGGGGCGTCCGAGCGGGAACCAGCCGAGGTAGAACCGGCCGTCCTTCGAGCTGATGTGCACGTCCGCACGATCATCGACGATCAGGTGGAAGTCCTCCGCGGAGAACTGGTCCATGACCAGCGTGGGCTGGCCGGGGCCGAGCTGCCACTCGCGTAGTCGCAGGGCTTCGACGGTGGTGGAGAAACCGGGGCCCGCAGGGGCTACGGTCACAGGCAATCACCTCTCTGACCTGGGCTTTCTTGCAAGGTCGTCTACGTTGACATGCCCTCGCAGCCGTTGGCCAGTCTTTCCGCGATGTTTCCTGTCTGCCCCCGGCGAACTGCTGTCTGCCGACATCGAACCCAGTCCGTGGAGTTCCTTGCCATCCCACGCAGTCGTCGCAGGTCAAGGCGTTGGTGAGCGGGGACGGCCTCACCAACGCCCTTACCAATCAAGTTAGTCGCCGCAGGTCAGCGCGGGGCGGACGACTGGATTCACTGTCCAAGGACAACTGCTGTCTGTTGTCAGCTGTAGGTTCTCAAAAACCGCGCCATATATTCTCATAGCGGACTGCACATCTAAATTGATCTACGGCATGAACCTGACGCTGGACAATGAGCCGGGCTCTGTGGCAGCGGCGGTGGGGGCCGGACCATCGCAGGGCTCCGAAAATCAAAGTGATCACTTCCTTGTCTCCCCTACCCTGCCGGACACCGACAGCCCCTCCTGACGAGGACATCCCGATGACGAGCAGCCCCGCCGTGCGCCCGGAGATCATCGACTTCTACACCCGGTCCGACGAAGCCGCACGGCTGCAGACCACTGCCACAGGCACCCTGGAGTTCGCGCGCACTCGCGAGTTACTGCGCCGCCACCTCCCACCGGCACCGGCCCGCGTGCTCGATGTCGGCGGTGGTCCCGGAACGCACGCCCGGTGGTTGGCCGACGACGGCTACACGGTGCACGTCGTGGACCCCGTCCCCAAGCACGTCACCCAGGCAGCCGCCATCGACGGCGTGACGGCCGAGCTGGGCGACGCCCGCCACCTCACCGCTTCGGACAGGATGTACGACGTCGTTCTGCTTCTCGGCCCGCTCTACCACCTCCACGACAAGACCGACCGGATCTCCGCGCTGACGGAGGCGGCCCGCGTGGCCCGGCCTGGCGGACTCATCGCCGCAGCGGCGATCTCCCGCTATTCACCCCTCCTCGACTACATCGCGACCACCGGAATCACCGAGTCCGCGATCCAGGACGGGGTCCGTGACACCCTGGCCGAGGGCCGCTACGCCGGACAGCGCGGCTTCACCGTCGCCTACTTCCAGACCTCCACCGAGCTGCGTGCGGAGGTCACGGAGGCCGGTCTTACCGATCCCCGCCTCTACGGAATCGAAGGACCCGGCTGGGTGGCGGTCAAGGCCATCGAGAAGTACACCAGCGCCAACCTCATGGGTACTGACATGTACGAGGCGGCCCTCGCTGCGGCCCGCATCGCGGAACCGCACGCGGCCCTCACCGACGCCTCTGCCCACATTCTCGCCGTCACCGGGCCCTGACCGGTCTAGGGTGTCGCCTCATGACGCTGCTGATCGTGGGTGGGTCCGGGTTCTTGGGCACCGAGCTGGTCCGGCAAGCTGTGTCGGCGGGGCGTCCGACGGCCGCGACCTATACGACCAGGGCCGGCAGTGCTCCGGGGGTTACTTGGCGCAGCCTCGACCTGCGGGATCCAGGGAGCGTGGAAGCGGTCGTGGCCGAGGTGAACCCTCGCGTCATCGTCAATGCATCGAGCGGCGGGGCCGACTGGGCAGTCACAGCCGAGGGACCCGTCCGCCTCGCGATCGCCGCGGCGAAGGCCGGAAGCAGAATGATCCAGGTCTCCACCGACGCCGTCTTCTCCGGCAAAAGCCACCTTCCCTACGACGAACACTGCAGGCCCGACCCCATCACCCCGTACGGAGCGGCGAAGGCCGCCGCGGAAACGGTGCTTCTGCTCCATCCGGACGCCGCCGTGGCCCGCACCTCGCTGATCATCGGCGACGGACAGTCCGAGCACGAACGCACCGTCCACGCACTGGCCACCGGCACCCGCGAAGGCGTCCTCTTCACAGACGACTTCCGATGCCCGGTCCACGCGAGCGATCTGGCCGCAGCGCTCCTCGAACTAGCGTCGGGCGACACGACCGGCGTCCACCACCTCGGCGGGAACCAGGCTCTCAGCCGGCACGAGCTGGGCGTGCTCATCGCCCGACGCGACGGACTCGACGCATCGCGACTGCCCACCGGCCTACGGGCCGACAGCACCCTTCCCGGGCCCCTCGACATCCGCCTCGACAGCCGCTCAACACAGCGCAAGTTGCGCACCACGCTGCGCGGCGCGCACCAGTTCCTCGCCCCGGGACGGCCTCACCAATACCCTTGCCAATCAAGTTAGTCACCGCAGGTCAGCGCGCAGGGCTTCGGCGAAGTCTGCTGACGTCTGTTTCGTGATCATGTGAGCCCGGGGAGCTGAAGGGGTCGGCTCGGGTTTCGATCGTCGTGGCGGAGGCCAGCGGCGATGTTGCTGACTCCGTCCCCCTACCGCCTACGCCGAAGCCCTGGGTACATGACGGCCGTGTGCAGGGCTGCCCGACCGAGAGCTGCTCCCGACTACATTGGCTGAGCCCCATGGTCGGACGGAGTCCCGCATGATCGTCTTTGAAGTCTTCTCCGGTGAGCTAGTCGACGGGTTGAGCCGCCAGGCCGCCGAGGCTGGCATCACCGATGCGGCGATCGTCTCCCTGATCGGGGCCGCCGACTCCTTCACCGTCTCGACCATGCCCGAAGGCGACGCCCTCAAGGACAACATCACCAAGTACGACCTGCCCGGCGAGATGACCGACACCGGCGAGATCCGCAACGGCTTTGTCCACCTCCACGTCGTCATGGGCGTCGAAGGCGACCGCGCCATCGCCGGACACCTCCACGAAGCCGTCGTCGGCACCCACTTCGCACGCGCCTACGCCATCCCCATCGCCTAATGCCTGTACCGCCCACCAGCGGCCGTCTGCAATGGATTGACGTCCCCCCGCCGCTGCGCGCTCGCCTCGAAACCGCCCTCGGCGCACCCGTCACCGACGCGGTCACCCCGGGCGGCGGCTTCGGCCACCAGCTCGCCGCCGCCCTCCGCCTGGACAGCGGCCGACGGGTCTTCGTCAAGGCCGCCCCCGACGACGACCCGCTCACTGCCGCCAACCTTTACGAGGCAGCCGTCCTCGACGCTCTGCCGCCTGGCGCTCCGGCCCCGGACCTGCTGGGCATCCACCGCGCCGCCGACTGGACCGCCATCGTCATCGCCCACCTCGACGGACCCCACCCGGACCTCTCTGCGGCCTCCGGCGACGCCGAACAGACCTGGGACCTGCTGGCCAAGCTCACCTCCAGCCCCGCCCCCGCGCCGTACACCGCGGCGGTGAGCGCCGTACCCTCCACGGCGGCCCTGCACGGCTGGGGCGAGCTCGCCGCTGATCCGCCGGACGACCTCGCCCCCGCCGCCCGCGTCCACCTGCCGCAGCTCGCCGAACTGGAAGCGACCTGGCCCGCCCTGGCCTGCGGCACCCGCATCGTCCACGGCGACCTGCGGGCCGACAACATGGTCCGCGACCACGACCGGGGTGTGACCTTCGTGGACTGGGCGCACGCCACCACCGGCCCGGCCTGTATCGATGCCGCTTCCCTCGCGCCGCAGCTCGTCCTCGCCGGACACGCGCCCGCAGACATATCCCGTCTGCTCCGTGACCACCCCGCCACCGCCAGCAGTCCCGACACCACCACGGCGTTCCTCGCTGCGCTCACCGGCCACTGGCACCGCAACGCCCGCAAGCCCTCGCCCCCCGGCGCCCCCGGACTGCGCGCCTACCAACGCCGCGCGGCAGCCGCCGGCCTCGCCCTCCTCGGCTACCGCCTGCGTTGACACCTCACTCGTCCTGCCCCGACCAGCGCTTCGTCGCGTGCGCGGAGAAACTCCTGCCCGGCCGCAGCAGCGTCTACGCTGCCCTCGCTGGAGTGACGGAGGGCGACGCGCGTGCGGCGGGCCCACTGAATCCAGGTCTCCTGGCCGCAGGCGGCCCTGACCGTTTTATGGGCGTTTGACCGCCTCCGCGAGCCTCGCGACGTCGGGCCGGACCTGCGGCCTGTCTACTCCAGCAACTCTGATTGGATCCGGTCCCAGCTCGGCCGCGGGCTGTCGACCGGATGCACGATGGTGAGGAGGCGGCCTTCGAGGAACACGTCGAGCCGGTCAGCCGTTGGAGAGTCCAGCCGACGGCGCTGGGCCCTGTGGTCCAGGGGCAGGCGCTCTCCCAGGACGCCGAGCAGCGCCTCTTGGCGTGCCGGGCCGACAGCATCGCCGCGGATCCACCGGCCGCGGACCTCAACGCCGGAGAACGTGCCGAGTGTGTCCTCACGGCCGAAGGACCGGTTCATGGCTGCCTCGACCAGCGGTTCGGCCCGCCTGATCGCCGCCTCGTGGTAGGCGCCAGCTCCATCGGCCGGACCCTCACCGCTGGACTCGGGTATGTCATCAGGCCAGTTCAGGAGGGGCTCCTCCGGTTCCAGGTTCGGGCGTCGGCGGGGATCGGGCCGGGGAACACGGAATCGCCAGGGAGTTGCGCCGCCCGGCGTGTCGATCCACCCAGTGCTGAGCCCGGCCGTGGCCGGGGAGTCGTCGGGGAGGAAGATATCGACGTAGACGCCGCCCGTGCCGAGCCAGACCCAGCTCATGAAGTAGGCGTGATCGTCGTGGTCGACGGACCACTGCGCGAGCTTCTCCAGGCGTGCCTTCTGTGGCTGGGTGCCTCTGCCGGCAGGGAACATCTGCTGGTGGTCGCGGCGGCGGCCCCGCGCCTCTCCGGCGAGCGGACCGGCGGCAAGGTCGTACAGCAGGTCCGGCCGCACACCCTTCTTCGCGTAGGTGCCGACTAGTTTCCCGGGCAGGATGTCGAAGCTGCTGAGACCGTTGGCCCCTGGCTCCCAGTCGAAGAGGGCCTCGCTGACCGCGGTCATCACCCCAAGGCCGGTGCACTCGCTGACGAAACGCCGGATGTGGAGGGAGCTGGAGTCGAGGGCGGGGCAGTCGACCCCGAGCGGGCCTGTACCCGGGCTGCCGGCGATATAGCTGAGCAGGAGGCTGATCTCGTGATCGCGCACACGCTGATCGACCGTCTTGCGCAGGTCGCAGGCAAGGGCGTTGATGTTGACCACAGCAGCCAACGACACCGGCAGAGAGCCCTGTCCGATCTCGACGGCCTGGACAGCCTCGGCGCCGGCCATGCCCTTCTCAACCGTGAAACGCCACACCCGGGCACGCACCGTACTCATGGGGGAAGCCTATGGCCGCCGTCCGCCGGTGCGGACTCTGGCTCCGTAGGACCCTGCAACGCGCTGGCCTACGCGGCATCCCCGATCGTCACCGGGTGCCGGACAGCCTTCTTCACGTCCATCTCGACCGAGACCCGGTCCTTGCCCTCCGCCTTTGCGTACGCCGTCACCTTCATCTGGAACTCCGCGGAGGCGTCGAACCAGGGCTTCCACGACTCCGCGCTGTAGGGCAGGTCCTTGACCGCGTCGTTCGCCTCGACGGCAGCGCGCTCCAGGTCGATCAGGTCATCGAACGAAATAGCGGTCACGTCGAAGGACCCTACGTCCGGCCACGGCAAGGCCGGTCCCTCCCGTCCGTGGTCGGCGAGCCGAACCAATCGGGTTGCGCGGTCCCCTTCCCTGCCCGATCCTTCTAGGTTCGCCACATTCACATCTGAAGGGCCGCACCGGTGACCTCGACGACCAACGACCCCCTCGCCGCGCTCCAGGCCGTGGACCCGCGCGTCCTGCATTTCACGCCGTTCGGGCTCGGCGGACCCATGCGGCCCCAGGACGCCGCGGACTATCAGCAGCGTCTGATCAGCAACCTGGTCCTCGCCGACGACGTGGCACAGACGACCTGCCAGAAGTTCGAGCAGCTGTGCGCCGGCTACGCCCACGGGCTGTTGTGCTACGACCTGTTCACGCTGGTCTCGGACGCCGCCAAGCTGACGCTGGAGCAGGCGCTGCGGGACCGGTTCGCCGCCCACCACCACGGCACCATCACCGCCCGGAACCAGGAAGGAAGCGAGCGCCAGATCGCCTACACCAGCTATGCAGACTTCCACGATCAGTACAAGAGGCTCCGCAAGCCCGAGATCCGGATGGGCAGTTCGAACACCTGGGCCCCGTTCAACGGAATGCTCGACGGACTGCTGAAGTGGGCGCGGCGCGAGGGCCTGCTGCGTGGCCAGCGAAACCGCGGTATCGAGAGGGCGAAGAAGAACCTGCGGAACGTCACCGCCCACGGCATGTTCCACCTCCTCACTCCCGTCGACGTGTACAGGGATCTGTCCGACCTCGCGGAGATCATCAACCATTTGTGGGGCCACGCGACGCCGGGAGGCCGGCTCTACCCGGCACCGATCCCGCGCGACGTGGTCGCCATCCGGTGGAACACCACCACCGGCTCCGTGAGGGCCGGGCACGCAGCCCAGCTCGCCGACGAGCAGGAGCAAGAGGAGGAGGACGGATTCACCTTCGTACTCGTGCGCGCGGTCTTCTGGCCCGGGGAGCGAGAGGATCCCAATCTGATGGAGTACGACGCCCGGAACGCCACCACGCACTTTCCGGCGGAGTACCTGTGGGGCCCCGGCAGCCGCACGCAGGCCATCGCCTGGCTTGAGCAGGAAGGGCCCGAGCCGGACAGCTGCGACAGCCTGGACCAGGTCTTCGTGATCCGCGTCCACGACGACCGCATCCACCTTCCGATGTACCCAGGCGTCGCCGCGGCGCTCCTGCCCGCGGAGCAGCAGGGATCCTGGTACGCGGTCCGCGCCGACGGCCCGGCCGAGGTGTTCGCACACGCGCGCGCCGCGTCGACTGCCGCAAACGGGCATGCCCGGACCGGAGAGTGCGAGCAGTGCCCCGTGGAAACCATCGCCAGCGGAGACCTCGTCACGGTCCTCCGAGCCGCGCGGGACGCCGGCGCCGACATCAGTCCGCTGACGACGCCCGACGTGCGCACCCCATTCGCCGACCTGATGGCTCCCCGGTCGGTCGCCGCCTCGCCCTGACGTGAGAAGTCCCGCCCGGGTCTATCGCCGTCGGGGAGGGGGGCGGGATGCCGTCGCTACCGCCATGGCCTCGGCCTGGTGGACGATGACGTTGACCGCGCCGTACGACCGCTCCACGTGCCCGTCCAGGAGGACGACGGAGGCTTCAAGCAGGATGGGGCGGCAGCGTTCCCACACGGGTGGGGGAGAAGACGAGGCTAACCATGCCGCTCGCGTCCTCCAGTGCGCCGAAGGCGACACTGTTCGCGGTGGGCGGGCGCTGGAGGTATTTGCAAATCCGCCGAGTTTGCCTCACAGCCGAATACGGCCGCCAGGCCGTGCCCACGCCGTGGTGGATCCAAGGTCACCCGGTCCACGACGAGCAGCCCGGAACCGACGTACTCAAGCAGCTCGCTGACTTCGCTGGTGAAGGAGCCCGTCTCGGGATCGAGGAGGACCTGGGCGGTCTCGTACAGCTCCTCCGACTCTTGCTCCATAGCCCAGTAAGCATTTCGGCCGCGGTCGAGGTGCACCCGGTAGAACGTCATCGACCCCCCGGTGCCGTCCTCGACCGTGCACGCGGGGCACTCCACGGTGACGCAGCTGCTCGTGGCCGCCGGCCCCTGGCCTCCGTCGTGCACACGCCGACGGTGCAGGACGGACACGCTCCATCGCTCCAGCGCGTCGGCCTGCGGGGGTGTCCCAGAGTTCGTCGTCGTAGTAGATGCGCAGGTACAGGTCGGAGGGATCACCTGGAAACTGAGGCCGCTCGTTCACCCGGTAAACCTAGACGTTCAGGTCCTGCACGATGGCCTCAAGGACCGCACCCGAACCCTCGATCGACGTGGGCATCACGACACCGACCACCGTTCGGTGAACGGCACCGCCCCACAGCAGCGACGGCTCTGGCTTCTTGGTCACGATCCGCAGGATCCCCTGTCCGGGAGCCCCCTCGATCCGGAAGCCGGGTTGGAGGCGCGAGAGCCACCCGTGGTCCACGGCCACCGCTGCGCCCCGTAGCGCGCCGATACGCAGGCCCCGGGTCACCCAGGTCGACCAGACGACCTCGCTCCAGTCCGAGCCGTCGGCCGGGTCCGGAATGACGTCTGAGAGGTCGGGGTGCTGCTCAGCCACCCAGCGTGAGGGCTGCGCTTTACGGAGGACCCACTGCCCATCCCGACCTATCTCGCCAGGGTCGAGCCCCGGGGTGAGGCGCATGTCGAGAGCGACGTGACCGTCGGTGATCCGGTCGCCGTGGACCCAGACCTTGTCCTTATTGACGACCCAGTCGCAGAGCCGCTCCATTGACGCTGTCACTCGTTGTGCTCCCAGGAGAGATCGTTGCCCTTCCACAGTAGGGCGGGGAGCACGGAAAGCCTCTCTCAGACGACCTCTCCGCCTGCGGCCGACGCCAGAGCCACGCTCCGGGCGAACAGCCCCGCGTGCCCATCGCACGCGTAGAAGCGGCGGCCGTCATCGGGGCCAGCACAGGGCTCGAACCACATCACGGCGGCATGTCGGCATGAGTGGTGGTCACCGTCGTGGGGGTCGGTTATCAGATCCGCCAGTCCCATCCGCGCGTGAGTCATCCGTGGAGGCCAGCCGCAGACCGTCACGTGCGGCGTTGCGGGTCGGGCGCGAGCGAGATGGTCATCCAGGGTGCCGCCGCTTCGCGGTAGCTGTGCCCGACCGGAGCTAGTTCGGCGCTGCGGGTGAGGCTGAAGATCGTCACCATGATCATGTCCGAGCCGTCGGCGACGGAGGTGAGCTGAGTGCGGCAGCGCTGGCAGGATCCTCGGTAAAGCGTCGGCCAAGTGGAGAAGTAAGTCGGCTCTCCTGCCGGGCCCGTCCACTTCAGGGCGTCCCTGTGGAACCCGACCCATGCCATCGCCGGCGAACCGGACAGCCGCGTGCAGTGCTCGCACGAGCACAAGTGGGGATCATCCGGGATGCCGGACGCCTCGTACACGTGATCACCACACTGGCAGCGCCCACTCCACAGGTCGGGGACGACGATTCGCTCGGCCATAGGGACGGCTCCTCTGGTGCGGGAAAGCTGATACCGGAGGCAGTGTGCCGCACCCGCGCCATCACACTGGTGTTCGGCACCAGCCGACCCCAACACGATGCCGAGTCCACTCTTGAAGGCGAATATCCGTACGAACCTTCACGGTTCGGGCGTCGCACTACGCGAAAACCACGCGCGGGCAGCAGGTGCAGCCCCGCCTCCGCTCGCATCGGACACGCCCACGACAAAGCCCCCGGAATCGAAGGAGGAATGATTCGGGGGCTTTGCGGAGTACCGCGGGCGAGGTCAGCTCGCGGTGGAGCCGTCGTCGGTGGAGTTGTCCGGGCGCCGGCGACGGGCCACGACGAGGGTGCCTCCGCCTGCAGCGATCAGGACTCCGGCGCCGCCGATCAGCCACGGGGTGGCGTCGGCGCCGGTGTGCGCGAGCGAGCCAGCGGGAGCGGGCGCCGCGGAGCCCGACGCGGTCTCGTCGGAGGTCGGAGTACCCGAGGCGGACGGCACCGGCACGTCCTCGTCCTTGCCGGGCTTGGCCGGGGAGGGCTTGTCGCTCGGCTTCTCGGTGGGCTTGCCGGTTGGCTTCTCTGTGGGCGGCGGGGTGGTGGCACTCTTGGCGTTGGTGACGGTCACGGTCACAGGATCGCCAGGCTTGGCCTTGAACGCCTTCGAGGGCTTGTAGATGTCGTAGCCGGCGGGTGCCTTCACCTGCTTGACCCAGAAGTCGCTGCCCGTACGGGAGTTGATGGTCAGCTTGCCGCTGGCGGTGCCGTCGGAGCCGGTAGTCAGCGTCAGGATGATCTTGTCGCCGCTGCCGATGTTGACCGTGGATCCGGCCAGCATCTTGCCGGTCTTGTCGTCCTTGGCCTTCAGCAGGACCGAGGCGGCCTTGAACGGAACGACGATCGTCAGCGGCGTGTCCGTGCCGGGGGTGACGATCACGTCCTGGTCGTCAACCGTGTCGTGCAGTGCGCTGCCGGAAGCCGTCTCCTTGAGCCGGTAGACGCCCGGGGCGAGGTCGGGGAAGGTCAGCTTCCCCTGTGCGTCGGTCTTCCCGCGTCCAGCTTCCTGGCCGGCGGAGTCGAGCAGCAGGAACACGGCGCCAGGGAACGCGTCCCCGGCCGTGTCCTTGGTGGTGATCTCGACGCTGCCTGCGTCCGGGGCCGGTGTCGCGGCGGGGGCGGCGGAGGCCGAGGGGGCCGGTTCGGAGGGCTGGGCGCTCGCGGCCGGTGCCCAGGCGAGGGTGCCGGTCACCAGGACGGCGACGGCGGCGGATCTGACGAAAGGTGCGTGCACGAGGAGGAGGACTCCTTGATCAAGGGGGGAAGGTCATCGGGTTCGACCAGAGACCAAAGCGGGAGGCGGCGGGGCAACAGGTGTGTTGCCGTGCAGCTGCTTGACTGTCGTGGTCGCGAGGTAGAGGGCGCGGCGGGTGTGGACGGGGACGTCCTGGACGGTGCGGTGCAGTGGCTCGGTGGAGATGAGCGAGGCGGTGAAGGCCGCGACGAGTGTGGTGGGCGTGCCGATGGAGAAGCGTGCCGTCCAGTGCGGCTCGCTGGGGTATCCGCCCCAGGACCGCCAGGCCGGTCCGCTGGAGCCGCTGATGGCGTATCGGTGGCGTACGCCGCCGAGTTCTTCCGGGGTGAGGAAGGTCTGTGTGCCGTCGGTCTTGACGTCGTGGCTCCAGCCGCGGGCAAGGAGCGGCGCGTACGCCTCGTGCGGCGCCGTCTCGTCCTCGAACAGCCGGTCTTGGTCGCTGTGCCGGTCTTCGAGGTAGAGGTCGAGCAACTCGGCATGAACGTCGTGCAGCAGCTCCACGGGGGTGGTGGCGTCGAACGTGATCTGCCAGGCCAGCGCGGAGAACGGGGCCCGGTGCGCATTGATCGTCCACGTGCCCTTGTCTGTCTTGTCGGGCTGAGGGTCGTAGGTGGTCTGCAGTCTCAGGCACGGGCTGAAGCCGCGGCCGTGCCTGCGTCGGTCTGAGCGAACGGCCAGCCCTCGTCGAAAGGGAAGGCCCATACAGCGCGAGGGTCGGCGGCGCCGGGCCCGGCGAGGTGGCGGGGAAGGACCTGCACGGCCTGGGCCGGTTCAAGGTTCTCAAAGGGGTGGGTCATCACGGGCAGGGCTCCTGCTGGAAGAGTGCGGAACGCCGGGGCTGGCGGTAACAAGCGCGGATCAGCGGGCGCGGGCGCCGCTGCGGGCGACGGGCACGGCGGGAACCGTGGGCGCGGTCCGGCCCGCGGTGCAGTTCGGCGCGGACGCGGTCCAGGCGCCGGGGAACCAGACGGCGGTGTACTGCTCGATGGCGTCGCGCAACCCGGTGGTGACGGCGCCCTCCCACGGTGGCCGGCCGGGGCGGTGGTACGTGTCGAAGGTGCCGTACTGCTTGGTGTTCGGCCGGGTGTTGGTGGCTTCGTCGCGGCGGTGGAATGTGCCGTGGTCCAGGAAGCTGAGGGCGACTGCGTCGATCTCGCCGCGGTCCGGATGGACGACCGCCAGGCGCAGGCCGCCGTAGGTGTCCGCGTAGATGGTGCGGCTGAAGTCGATCCGCATCCGCAGGGGCGCACCCGGGGTTGGGGCGGCGTAGTAGGTGTTGCCCACGATGGCGTGGTCGTGGAAGGGGAGGCACAGCTCGGCGAAGAACTCGGGAGCCTGCAGGGACAAGAGGGGTCTCCGGGAGGGGGCGGGATGGTCCTACCGGCGTGGACCGGGCAGGGCGGGTCGGCTGGTGGTGCTCCAGCGCGGGACGCTGGCCGCGGGCAGGGCGGCCGGGCGGCGGGACGCGACGGCCCGCTGCACGTCGAGTGGGGTGGGGGTCGGCGGTCCGGGTGGAAGGATCGGGGTGAGCTGGGCCATGCCCTTGATGTAGCTGAAGGTCGCGTCGCGCCACCGGGGCAGCGGTGCCGGATCGGCGACGCACTGGGTGACGGCGGTGAGGAGGGCGACGGGGGTGTCGGTGCTGGCCGTGGCGTACCAGACGGGTCGGTCGATGGACTTGCCCGCCCACAGCTGCCAGCGGGCGTCCCGCGTCGTCAGCTCGGCTTCGGGATCGAGGTCGCCGGTGGTGAACTCCATGCCGGCGAGTCCGTCCGGGGCCTGGACCGCGAAGACGCCCCAGCGCGGGCGGTCGATCTCCCAGCCCCGTTTCAGGAGGGGGACGACGGCGAGGAAGGGGTCGTGCTCGTCGTTCCCGGAGACCGGCCGGGCGAGGTAGGTGTCCGGCCCCTGCTCGTACGCCGTGGCGAGGACGGTGGTGAACGCCTGCACGAACTCGGTGGGGACGCGGTCGTTGAAACAAACCCCCCACGCCGGCGGTCCGAACGAGTCCTTGTAGGCGTTGATGCGCCAGAGCCCGTCATCCTCACCCTCGGGCAGGTATCCCAGGCGAATACGCCGATCGGGAGCGCTCAGGTACACGTTGGAGTCCTCGTCGTACCGGAGGTCCCAGCCGAGGTCGAGGAGAGGCGCGAGGGCGGGATCGCCGGTCCCGGTGGTGGAGGCGAGATGGCGGGGGGAGACGTAGACGTCGCCGTCGAGCTCTTCGGTGTCGGGCACGAAAGTCCTGGGGTCGGGGTGGTGGGTGGCGCGGCATGCGGGTCAGGAACAGCGGTTGTTGGCCGGGGCGGGCAGCAACTGCTGTTCCAGGTCGGCGGGTTGGCCGGAGTAGTGCAGGGTGCGCAGGCCCAGCTCGGCGGCGGCCAGGCAGTTGTCTTCGCGGTCGTCGACGAAGAGCACGCGCCCGGGGTCGGTGACGCCGGTGGCGGCCAGGGCGTGTTCGTACGCGGCCGGGTCGGGTTTGCACAGGCCCAGGCGGGCGGAGTACAGGGCGTCGGTCATCAGCTCGCGCCGCCATTCGGTGGCGTCCAGGACGTTGCTGAGGTGGGCCGGGGCGTTGGAGAGCAGCACCATGGGCAGCCCTGCGGCGCGGGCGCGGTACAGGATGTCGAGGACGCGCGGGTCGGTGCGGGTCCACATGGCGGTGTCGGAGGCGCGGAGGGTGCGCAGCCACCGCGGGCCGGGGTGGTGGCCGAGCACCTTGGCCCAGTAGGCGAGATCGCTCAGTTCGCCTGCGTCGTAGGCGTTTCGGGGTGCCCAGAAGGCTTCTTGGAAGGAGGCGAGGTGTCGGTGGGGCCACTCAGCAAGGTCGGCGAGACGGGTCCACATGGCGTTGGTGGGTTGCAGTCCCAGAACGCCGTTGTAGTCGAGGATCAGGGCGTCCACGCCGGTCGGGGAGGCGGAGGTGCGGGTCAAGGGGTCGTTTTCTCCAGGGCTTTGGGGGCGAGGGTGGCGACGGCGGCTGCGAGGAGGGCGGGCAACAGCAGCGCGTGTGGCAGCGCGGTGACGGTGGCGAGGGCGCCGATGAGGGCTGGGCCGGCGAGCAGGCCGACGTAGCCGGTGACCGCGACGTTGGCGACCGCGCGGGGGCCGCCTGCGCCGGCGGCGGTGATCAGGCTGGGGATGGTGACGGACAGCCCCAGGCCGAAGGCCGTCCAGCCGAGCAGGGCGAAAGCGATGGTGGAGCCTGCCAGTCCGGTGGCGAGGCCGAGCGCGGCCAGGACCGCGCCGGTGCGCACGACGGCGGGAGCGCCGAAGCGGGCGGTGAGCCGGTCTCCGGCGAGGCGGCCTGCGGCCATGGCGGCGCTGTAGAGGCCGTACGCCGCGGCGCTGGTCGCGGCGGTCGCGCCGAGGTCGTGCAGGTGGACGGCGGTCCAGTCGGCAGCAGCTCCCTCGCCCAGCAGGGTTGCCGCCGCCAGCACGCCCAGCAGCCACAACCGGGGCCGGGACAACCCCACGCGTTCGGCCGAACCCTGTGCAGCAGGGTTGTGGACGGGCTCGAGTCCAGAGCTAGCGAGAGTCCGGGTCAGCGCCGTCGTGGCACCTGCCGCCACGGCGGCGCTGACGGCGACGCCAGTGAACAGAACGGTGTGCGCGGTGTGGGCGGTGGCCGCGGCCAGCGCGGCGCCGGTGAGGGCGCCGAAGCTGTAACTCGCGTGCAGCCGACCCATGATGGGGCGTCCGTGTGCGTCCTGGCAGCGGACCGCTGCGGCATTGGCTGCGACGTCGAGGACGCCGTGCGCGACGCCGAAGACGAACGCCGCCGCCAGGAGGCTCTCCAGACTGCGGCAGCCCCCGAGAACGGCGAGGCAGGCGGCGAGCGCGATGGCGCCGCCGGTCAGCAATGCAGGCAGGCGGGCCGGGTGGGCGAGGCGTCCGCTCGCCTGGAGCCCGGCGACCATGCCGAGGGCGGCGGCCAGCAGGACGAGGGCGAGCCCGCCGGTGCTCACCTCGGCTGTGTGCTGGACGGCGGGCATGCGGGCACCGAAGACGGCCATCACCACACCCAGTCCGGCGAAGTACCCGGTCAGCAGTCGGCGGCTGCGCGCCAGCTCGGGCGCCGCGATCAGGTTCACGCCGCGTGCTCCCTGGTGGTCAGGGCCGCCTGCGGGATGGGAGCAACCTGGACGTCGAGGTTGCGGTACGCCTGCTGGGCGCGGGCTTCGGCGACGGCACCGGTCGGGCCGGTGGCGATCAGGAAGCCGATGCGTGAGGTGTACAGGTCGCCGCCGTCCTGGGGCAGCACGAGCTGGTCTCCGGGCTGTCGCTGGAAACGCACGCGCTCCACTCCCCCGGTGGGGTCAGTGACGCGGCAGGCGATGAGGGTGCCGGAGTAGGCGGGGTAGATGATGCGGATCGCCGCGGCCTGGCTGCGGGTGGGCATCAGGTCCGGGGCACGGCCGCAGGCGATGTCGGCGGCGGCACGGGCGAGGTCGATGCCGGTGGCGAGGCTCACGAGGTGGCCGATCATGTCGCCGCCGATCCGGGCGTTGACCTCGATCAGCCGGGGCCGGCCGTCCACGAGGCGCATCTCGACGTGCTGCACGCCGTCGGTGATCCCCAGGGCCCTGACCGCAGCAGCAGCGACGGGGGCGACCTGGGCCAGGAGCGGGTCGGTGGCATCGACAGTGTGGCCCGTCTCGTCGAAGTACGGGGCGGGGCCCAGGTGCTTGCGGGTCACTGCGACCGCAGTGGTCTCGCCGTGGTGGGTGACGCACTCGACGGAGACTTCCGGCCCGTCGAGGTACTCCTCGACCAGGACGCCGGTGTCTTCGCGGCTGCGGATCGCGCCGGCCGAGGCGAAACCGAACGCAGCGGGCAGTTCTTCGGGACGGTCCACGCGGATCACGCCGATGCTGCCGGCCAGCGCGGCGGGCTTGATGACGGCCGGGTAGCCCAGGGTCATCGCCGCAGCGTGCGCCTCCAGCAGGGTCCGCGCCGTCATCGACGCGGCCGACGGCACCCCGTGGCGGGCGAACAGCGCACGGGCGGTGGCCTTGTTGCGGCAGCCGCGCATCACCTCGACGGAGGGCGAGGGCAGACCGAGCGCGCGGGCGAGGCGGGCGGTGGGGACGAGGTTCCACTCGTCCCAGGTGACCACGCCGGCGAGGTCGTGGCGCTCGGCCAAGGCCCAGCCAGCGGCAAGCAGTGCCGCGGGGTCGGTCAGGTCGACGACGGCGTGGTCGACGATGAACGGCTTCTCCCACGACGGCTCGGCGCCGGTGAGCAGGACGACGTCGTACGCGGCAGCCACCTGCTCAAGGCAGTAGCCGCGATAGGTCTCGTCGCCGGGGGAAACGAGGAGCACGAGGGGACGAGCGGACAAGAAGAGGTTCTCCGTATCGGTGGACGACAGGACGCGAGGAGAGAGGGGTGTCTCAGGCGGCACGGCGGCGGCGCAGCTCGAACACGCTCGCCCAGTGGGGGTGATCGTCGATCAGGCGGCGGGCGTAGAGGGCGGTGAAGTTGTTGTTCAGTCCGGCGACGCCGTACGGGAGTTGGCGGCGCAGGTCTTCGAAGAGGTCCTTCAAGCTGACCCGTGTGGCACCGGCGGCCAGGCGGCGGGCGGCCATGCGTTCCAGCGCGCGGTAGACGTGCGGGTTGTGCGCGTCGAAGGCGTGGAACTGTTCGGTGATGGTGCGACCGCTCGCGCGGTTCGTCCCGAGGACGGCGGTGGGCATGAGGTTCTCCACAGGCTGGGGAAAAGCGCGGCAGGGTCAGGTGCGCAGGGCGGGATCGGTGCGCAGGCGGGCGAAGGCGCAGAACAGGCCGAGGGCCTGCAGGGCGGCGCAGGCGGTGATGACGTGGCCCAGCGCGTCAGGCGGGGTGAGCGCGGTGAGTACGCCAGCGACGGGGAAGGGCAGCAGGAGGATGAGGATGGTCGCCGACAGGGTGCTGCCGAACTGCTCCGGTGGGATCAAGCGGGAGCGCAGGGTGCGCAGGACGACCGTCATGCCGCCGTCTGCCGCCATGAGGACCGCGACCAGGACCAGGTAGGACAGGTAGTCGGGGGCCTGAGCCGCGGCGAGACAGGCGAGCGAGGCGAGAGTCGCGCAGGCGGCCCCGACCGGCCACAGGCCCAGGCGGTCGAGCACGAACCGGCAGATGGTGACGGCCAAGAGGGTGACCGCTGCAGCGGCGGACCAGACCAGGCCGACGGCAGTGGTGGACTGCCCGAAGTGCTTGACGACGATCACCGGACCGGCCGCTTGGAAGAGCCCGGTGGCAAGGTTGGACAGGGTCAGCCCGGTCACGAGCCAGCCGAGCGCAGGCAGGGAGCGGATGGTGCGCCACCCGGTGAGGAGTCCGGCGCCGGTCTGCCCCTTCGGCGAACGGGCCGGGGCGACGGGCGAGGGGGGTGTGCGCAGGGCGAGCAGCGCGGCGAGAAGCGAGAGCACGGTGATCACCGCAAGCATCGGCGGCGGCCCGGCGAGCAGGAGTACCCCTGCGAGGGCCGGGCCGGCCAGGGTCGCGGTCTGGTCGATGCCGAGCAGGACGGCCTGGACGCGGTGGGCCCGCGCCCCCGCCCGGCGTCCTGCGACGGCGCCCGCGGTCTCGGCCGCGATGTAACTGAACTCGGTGAGCACGCCGGTCGTCGCCGCAAGCAGCATCACGGTGGCGCTCGCCACGGTGCCGGACGGGTGGAGGTGGAGCAGGACCGCGCCGGCGGCGAGGGCAAGCGCGCGGCCCAGGGAGGCGAGGTGGAAGACGACGGCCGCCCCGCGCCGGTCGACGATCGATCCGGCCCACCCGAACGCCGCCAGACGCGGAATCCACTCCAGAGCGAATGCGGCGCCCGTCAGTGCGGCGGAGCGCGTGGTGGCCAGGACCAGCAGCGGGATGCCGTAGGTGGACATCGCGAACGCGAGAGCGTCCGCCGTGCGCGGCAGGTAGATGCTGCGCATCAGCCCGGCGGTGTTGCCTGCATGCCGGGGTGTAACCGCTGCGCTCACGCGACCGGCTCGGGCTCGGGCACCCGGGTGACCTGGGGGTTGTCGGCCAGCCACTGGATCAGCAGAGCGCGGGGACGAGCAAGGTCCCCCTCGGCCTCGGCGCTGGGCAGGCGCCCGGCGGACGGCCGCGCGAAGCCGCCGGCGCGCTCAGTCGCGAGCGAGGGCGCCAGGAGGTCGAGGACGTGTCGGATGCGACCGCTGAACTCGCAGACCGGGGCCGGGTAGGCGTGGCGTCGGGCCCAGCGCGCAACCGCGTCGTACAGGTCGGCCAACTCCGAGCCGGACTCGGTGAGTTCCAGTCCGGCGCCGGGCACGACCCGGACGAGACCGTGGGCGCGGGCCGTCTCGGTCGCGCGGCGCAGTTGGTGTGAGGAGAGGTCGGGCAGGGTACCGGCCAGCCGCCGCGTCGGTATCGCCCCGTTGTCGTCGATCTCGGTGACCAGGCGGATCAAAAAACGCGACGCCAGCAGCTCGACAGCGTTACGTACTTCGGCAGGGGTGAAGAAGGTAGTCATCGGCGCGGACCTCCCGCCTGGATGGCCGCCTTCGGACGGGCGGTCGTGGCATGGGAGAAGAGATCGCGGTTGTGCCATGCCGGAGAGGACTCACCCGGCCGGGCCTGCGGGAGCGCTGCGGGGGCCGGCCGGGACTGGCTGCTGACCCACGCCCTCGGCGCGGGCTTCGCCTGCGGGTGCCCCCAGACCGGGTGCTGAGCCGCCTGGTTGAGGGGCTGCCCGGCGGACCACGCGGACAGGGCGCCCAGAACGGGGCCCAGGCCGTCGCCCGCCGCGGACAGCCGGTAGGGCATGCCGATGCCGTCGGTGTCGACCAGGCCGTCGGCGACGAGTTGCCGCAGCGGCGGGTACACGTTGGTCCAGTCGCTGCTGGGCATCACGATCCGGGCCAGGGCCCGCCCGCTGACCTCCTCGCGGGACTTCAGCACCCACAGGATGGCGGCGGCGTGCCGCCGGGTGAGCAGGGTGAGGCTGTCCTCGATCTGCTCGATCGCGGGCAGCGGGCGGTCCGCCTTCTCCAGATGCTCCTCGGCCCAGGTGACAATCACCGGCAGGACCGGCAGCAGGGCCACGCCACGCTCGGTGTGGCCGTAGGTCACATGCCGTGCGGTGTGTTCGGTGCGCTCGACAAGACCGGCGTCGCACAGTGACTTGAGCTTGGGGTGGAGCTGGCCGTTCTGCAGCCAGGACACCTTGGCCGCCAGCTCGCTGTAACGCAGCGGCGGGCCGGAGAGTGCCAGCAGGATCCTCACGTTCCAGCGCGGGGTGATCATGGCGAGGGCCTCGGTGACCCGGGCGATGTCGGCGTCGGTGTCAGGGGGCAGAGCGGTGATGGCCAAGGGAGGAACTCCTGGGTGAATGAAGGGGGATCGCCTGCGGTCAGCGGCTGTGCGCCGTGCTCTGAGCCGGAAGGGGCGGAGCCGGCAGCGGCGGCGAGGGAGCCGGCGGGGACGGCGCCGGGGCCGGGACGCGAGCCAGGCTCTGCAGAACGGCCAAGACCGACTTGGCCTGCACGTCGCGGACTGCGACGGCTTCGGCGAGCCGGCGTGAACCGTCGAGAAGGTGGGAGACCTCGTGCCGGCCGATCTGCCGCTCAGGGTGGATGAGCCGGGCGAGATGGTCGCGGTGGAAGTCGATGCTGCGCTCGGCGAGGGCGAGGTCGTCGTGCATGCCGAGCAGGGCGGAGAGCATGCCGGGCGGCTGGTCCTGGGCGTGGGCTTCGAGGTCGGCGAGCGGCGTGCCGTACAGGTCCTCGATCCGTCCGGCTATCTCGGTGGACGTGAGGTAAGGCAAGCGGGGGCTTTCACGGTTGGCGGGCCCGGGCCGCCCCGGCACGCTGAGGTGCCGGGGCGGCGGACGGGGGCAGGGTTGCGGTGGTCCTGAGCTGTGTCGTGCGGACGGGACGGGCCCGCTGTTCGGGCCGGGGCATGGTGCGCAGCAGCTCGCCGAGGGCGGCGCGGTAGCCGTCGCGGGCGTCGATCGCCGCCTCCAGCCACTGCGCGTCGAAGCGGAGCTTGTCCGCCGACAGCTCGCCCATGTCGCGGTCCGGATCCATGTCCGCGTGCACGCGGTCGCGGACGCGGGCGACCTGCTCCTCGGTCAGAGCCAGGAAGGAGCGCAGCTCCAGGGCACGGGCGAGGGCGGGCGAGGCGTCGGGTCCGGCAGCCACCTCGTGCAGCTCGGGGACCGGGTTCCCGAAGACCTTCTGCAGATCGGTGTCCATGGTGCTGGTCTTGACCCGGCTCATCGGACGTGCCTTCCCGCCTGCCATGCCGACGCCGGCACGGGTGTACCCGCGGGTCGGTGGGGCGCGCTGGTCTGCACCGCCGGACTGGATCGGGGGCGAAGGCGGGCGAGCCGTTCGGCAGCGAGGTCCTTCTTGCCCGGAGCGTCCGGGTCGAGGAGCCACCGCACGACCAGGGCCCTGCCGTCGCGTGCGGTGACTGCCGCGTTCACGCGGTGGGCAAGCCGCATCGTCGGGTCGTCGACCTCGCTGGGCTGGGTTTCCAGCGCGGCGAGGAGGTCGTCCTCCGCGCGGTCGAGCACCAACTGGGCCTCGACGAAAAGGCCGTGCCACTTGACGATATCGGTGGCGTCAGGATTCGCGGTCGGCGCGGCGGCGACCGCGGCCTTCAACTGGTCAATGTCCATGGCGAAGCGAGCTTCGATCCGTTCGGTGAGCACGCCCACGACATCCTCGGCGTCATCGGATATGCCGTCGGACAAAGGGAAAACTCCTGTTCTGGAAAGGCCGATTCCTGGGGGGTGATGTGAAGGGCGGCCGTATCCGGCGGCTCAGCCGCCTATGGGCACCTGCTGAATTCCTGTCAGTCCAGGCACATACGGGTGTCGCGGTAGACGTAGGTGCCGGAGACCCAGCCCTTGACGCCCGTGGTCCTGTCGGTGATGTAGAGCCAGTTGCCGCTCTTCTTGTGCACGGTGAACTTGTGGCTCTTGTAGAGCACTCCGACCGCGGTGGACTTGGTGGTGGCCTTGGAGCGGATGGTCACAGCGGATGCGTGGACCTTGTACGGCAGCGGCGGGAGGTCCGGGCAGGGGGTAACCACCGAGGCGGCAGCGGCGGGTGCCGCGCTCGCAGCCGTAGTGGACAGGATCGGGAGTGCGAGCGCGAGTGCGAGCGCGAGTGCGCCGAGCATCGCCGCGGATACGGCAATTCGGGTGGAGCGCATGCGGAAGAAACCTCCGTGAAGGCATAGGGATTGCGCGAATGGGCGCCGCGTGGTTGTCCCGGCGGCTGTATAAGAGTCCGGAGAATCGCCGGTTTGGCTAACCGGCGATCGTCGGCTATGTTGCGCCGCGCCCGGTCGGCTCGGGCGTTTAGCGCGAGCGGCCGGACGGGCGCGGAGCAGGAGCCTTCGGCATGGCGGCCGGGCGGGTGGCTGCCGCTGCCGGGCGGACCGGCGGCAGGGGGCCGGCCTCGCCGGTGAGCCGGTCCTCGCACCACTGCAGGGCCTCGCCAACCGTGGCGAAGCCACCCTCGCGCAGGGTGTGGGTCCAGGCGTCGGTGTCGACCTCCTCGACCACGACGCGGAACGGGGAGAGGGCTCGCTCGTCCAGGGCGCGCAGGGCCACGACGGTGACCATGTCGTCCGGGTCGTCGCTGGTGTAGGAGTAGCCCATGGCGTAGTGGTCGCCGTCGCCCGCCAGCCGTCGCTCCAGCGCACGCGTCGCCTCGTCGGCCGGCGGTGGCCCCAGCTCGGGGTTGAGGCCGATGGCGTCGGGCGGGCAGCCGCGGTAGATGAGCCAGGACTGCGCCATCGCGGGCAGCGGCAGCTGGGCCTGCTCGAAGTCGAACGTCTCCTTCTCCCGTTCCCGCTTCAGGTGCACGGCGACGTACTGCGGCATGCCTGGGTGCCCATAGGTAGCGGTGCGGTCGAACAGGACGTAGTAGCTGTGCGCGCCGCCTGGGGTGTGGTGTTCGGCGAGGGGGACGAGCATGTCCTCGCGGACGGCGACCTGACGGTAGAAGTCGAGGGACATCTCCTCGTCGGCGTCGAAGTCGTCCAGCTCGAAGTCGACTTGGGGAATGGACGTCCGAGCCGACGCCGGTTCGGTGGGAGACAACAAGGGCCTTTCGGTGGAGTTCAGCGCCGCTGTGCCGGGGTGGACGCCCGCGTGCCGGGTCGGGCCGGGAGCTTCGGCGCCTGGGTCGTGGGGGTCCGTCGGGCGGCGAACAGCGCGGCGCGTCCGGCGTCGGTGAGTGCAACGGGCTGGCCGGCGTGGACGGGGTGGCCGGTGTCCCGGACGACCAGGCCGGCGTTCTCCAGCCGCTGCAGCTTGGCGTGCGGGATGCGGGTCCCGGCGGCGGCGGTGACGGACATCCGGCCGGTCAGCAGGTGTTCGTAGAGCTTGGCGCCGCCGGCGATGGCGAGCAGCGCCGCCTGATCATCCGTCGTGAGCGGCTTCGCGCCGGGCCTCGAGGCCGCCGCGGCGGCCTCGATGGGCTCCAGGGCGGCGAGCACTTTCCGGGCAGCGGCGTCCCGTGCGTCGGCGGCCTCCTTCAGCTGGTCCACGGTGCGGTCGATGCGCGTGAACAGGGCGTCATCGACGTCGAACTTGCCGTTGGACAGGCGGTTGAGGAGGCGGAGGTAGAAGGTGACGCCTGTGTGGGTCTTGGCCAACTCGCGGTGCTGGTCGACCAGGTGGGCGTGTGGCTCGTCGAGGACGCCGCGGTCGCGGTAGGCCCACAGGGTGTCGATGGTGTGGCCGGTGACGGCTTCGATGCGGGGGTCGAGCGGGGAGACCGCACGCCGGGGTGGTGTCGGCGCGGGTTCAGGGGGCATAGGCGACGCTCCGTGCGTTCAGCGGGTGTGATGGTGCGCGGGGTTCTGGGCGGGACGGGGCAGGCCCGGCGGTGCGGTGGGCGGCGGACCGGGCCGGGGCGCGGGAGTGCGGGTGGTCAGCTGCGGGGAACGGGAGCGGGCTGCGTGGGTGCGGGCGCTCAGCGGCCGGCGGGGCATCCCTAGGCGGCGGCCGACCTCGTCGTAGACGTCGTTGCCCGCACGCGGCCGGACCGCGACGACGTGAATCTCCTTGGGATGCGCGGACTCCGCGGGCGCCGGGCGGACACCGTAGACGAGGCGCCAGTCCTTGCGGGAGTCCACGAACAGCTTGCGATAGCCCTCCAGGTCACCGTCGAGGCGCAGCCCGAAGCGCTGCGCGTTCACGACTTCCTGCAGGTAGGCGAGGGTGAGGTCGCGGATATCGCTGGGTGCCTGGAGGAGGTCGGTCAGCGCGCGGGGGTCGAAGCTCAGTCCGAAGGCGGGCTGTCCCGCTCCCGTGGTCATGACGTCGGCTCGTCCGGCTCGGCGCTCCCGGCGGCCTCCGCCACGGACGCCGTCTCCGTGCGTACGGACGGCGGTGGGCCGGGCAGAAGACGGTGCGCGGGCCGGTCGGGAGAGGTCATACAGGCCGACAGCGGCCCGCCCGGTGCGCGGATTGCCGCAACGGCGTGGGTGAGGAAGTCCCGGTGCCACACGAACAGGCCGCTCAATCCGGCTTCGGGGTCCTTGTGCTGCTGGTACGCGAGCCACAGGGTGTGCAGCCAGGCCACGACATCGTCGTGCTCCTGCCACTGCAGGCACCAGGGCGCCGCGGTGGTGACCTCCGACCCGTACACCGGGAGGAAGAAGTCGTCGACCCAGTCCGACAGAGCGTCGAGTTCGTCCTCCCTCTCCTCCCCGTCGAGTTCCAGGATCGGGCGGGGTTCCGGCGGAGCGGCGGCAGGCGGTCCGCCGAGCCCCGGCATGCCGAATGCGGCGAACGGCGATCCGCTCGGTGCCGGTGCGGACGTGAGGTGGTCGAGTTGCTGCGCCTGTTGCGCCGACTGCTCCATGAGCCGTCGGACGCTCGCCTCGATTCCCTCCAGCTGCGGATCTGGTACGCGAACCGGGTCCAACTCCCCATCGTCAGAAGGTTTTGTGGATTCGGGCATGAAAAAGTTCGGCCTCCTACGAGACGCGGAATGAGAGAAAGACGGAAGCGGCGACGCGCGGGCCGGGTAGCGAGATAAAAGTCCGCTCCGCCGGATTGCCGCCTAGGGCGTCGATGGCCTTAACGTGGAGCGCGCTCGCGTCAAGCGGTGAGAATCACGTCGTCTTGCGTGAGGGTCTCGCGGATTGTTTCGGTGAGCCGGTCGGCCGCAATCGACGCGTAGTGCTCGGTCTTCTCCACGCCGATGAAGTCCCGGCCTTCCAGCAGGGCGGCGACGCCCGTGGAGCCGGAGCCGGCGCAGAAGTCGAGCACCGTGCCGCCCTCAGGGCTGATCTTGACCAGCTCGCGCATGACCTCGACGGGCTTCTGCGTGATGTGCTGGCGCTTCGCCCCCGAGGGCTGCGACGCCGAGTACATGCCCGGCAGATAGACCGGGTTCCGGGAGCCGTCGATCGCTCCCTTGCTGGCCCAGACGATGAATTCACAGTTTTGCGTGAACCGGCCCTTCTGGGGCCTGGACTGCGGCTTGTGCCAGGCCAGCACTCCACGCCACAGCCAGCCGGCCGCCTGGATCGCGTCCGTCGTGACGGGAAGCTGGCGCCAGTCGGTGAACAGCAGCGCCGTGCCGCCGGTGCGGGTGAGGCGGTGGGCTTCGGTCATGATCTGCGTCAGCCAGAACCCGTACGACCTCTGGTCCATGTTCTCGCCGGTGAAGTCCGGCAGGGTGTGCTGGGCGTCGGCGGAGGTGTATTTCTGCTTCGCGGAGCGGGTGGTGCGCTCCTTCGCGGTCCTACCCCCGCTGTTGTACGGAGGATCGGTGATGACGGAGTCGACGCAGTCGTCCGGAAGGCCGGCGAGGACGCTGAGGGCGTCGCCCTGGTGCAGGGAAAAAGGCAAAGAAGAACCCCTATTCGGGTGCGGAAGCGCGGAGGAAAACTCACCGCCTCGCACAGAAGTCCTCGCGGGCCGGAAGTGGGCATGCAGAAGCCAAGGGCCGCAGACCGAGGAAGGCGAGGGGGGAGCCAAAAAACTGTAGAGGCGAAAACGCCGACGACCAAGAAGTGCGTTGCCGAGGTGCCGGTTTCCGGCACCTCACGCCGACTTTTTGGTCAACCGCCGATCCGCGCCTACTGTTTTTGAACTGCCCGGCGCACACTGCCGCTGGCTTACTCCCCTGCCACACCTGACGGAGATACCCCCTGCCCCGGCACACGTAGCTCACGGCCCGGCCACACGGAGCGAGCGGCAACTCGATCCGCACCGGCCCGCCTCCGATCGCCCACCCCGGCCGCCGCGCCCTTCCACCACGTCCCGCGCACGCGGCACGCCGGACACCGCACCCCCAAGGACACGTTGATGACGTCTCGCTACCCACCCATGCCCGAAAACGCTGACCGGCGAGCTGTTCGCTCGGATTGAAGGGGCTCGCCGCCGGCATCGGCGTCGTCTTCCTCTCCCCGATCCTGATCGCCGGTACCGGCATGATGCTGGCCTCCTCGGCCGACGCCGTGCAGAGCAGCGGCTCCTTCAGCAGCTGCCTGAGCGGCATCGACAGCGACAAGGTCGCCGAGCAGGTCACCAAGATCCTCGACGGCGCCTCCGGCAAGGACGTTCACGTCGAGGGCCTGGACCTGCCCGCCGAGCAGGTCCCCAACGCGGCGACGATCGTGGCCGCCGGCCTCTCCCTCGACGTCCCCAAGAAGGGACAGATCATCGCGCTCGCCACGGCGATGCAGGAGAGCCGACTGCGCAACCTGAACTACGGCGACCGCGACTCCCTCGGCCTCTTCCAGCAGCGCCCCTCCCAGGGCTGGGGCAACGCCGAGCGGATCCGCGACCCCACCTACGCGAGCGAGCAGTTCTACAAGCACTTGCTCAAGGTGAGCGGGTGGCAGCAGATGACCGTCACCCAGGCCGCCCAAGCCGTGCAGAAGTCCGGCCTGCCAAACGCCTACGCGCAGTGGGAGAACCTGGCCACCGCGCTGCAGGGCGCCATCGCCAAGACCTTCCCCGGCAGCGGTGACGCGGACGGCACTGACACGGACCAGGACAAGCAGTCGGCCACGACCGGCTGCGCGCCGGGCCAGGACGGTTCCGGGTTCGGCCGCATTCCCGAGGGGAGCGTCCCGAAGAGTTACTCGATCCCCAAGGACGCGGATCCGAAGGCGCGCAAGGCCATCGCCTGGGCGATGCAGCAGCTCGGGACGCTCTACCAGTGGGGCGGATCCTGCACAAACTCGCACGGTCCCGACCCCATGGGCCGCTGCGACTGCAGCTCTCTGATGCAGCAGGCGTACGCGCACGCCGGCGTCACGCTCACTCGCACCACGTACACGCAGGTGGGCGAGGGCAAGGCGGTCTCGCCCGTCCACCTCAAGCCCGGTGACCTGATCTTCAGCCGCGGCAGCGCCGCACGGCCCGAGCACGTCGGCATGTACATGGGCGAGGGCCTCGTCATCGAGGCGCCGCGCACCACCAAGCCGGTCCGGATCACCCCGATCAAGGACTGGACGATTCTCGCCGCCCGCCGCGTCCTCTGACACCGGCCGTGGCGCGACCGCCCCAACACCCCATCTCTGACCGAGATCCCCCGACAGACGGAGCATCCTTGATAACCCGCCACCGCGCCCTCGCGGCAGCCTCTCTGAGCCTGGCCGTCGCCGTCGGCGGCCTGGTCACCGCCACCACGGCACAGGCGTACGACACCGGTAAGACCACCATCAGCTGCAATGCGGTCAAGATCCGCAAGGCCCCGTCGAAGACGTCCACGGTGGTGGGCATCGGCTACCGCCGCGACAAGGTCGTCTACGACCAGTGGGCGTACCGGAAGGTCGAGAAGACCTGGTACACCCACGGCACCGTCACCCGGAGGTCCGACGGCAAGCGGATTCGCGGCTACATGATCTACGACTGCGCGAATCCCTACCAGACCAACCCCGCGCCGAAGCCGTCAATCCCAAAGTAGTGCACCACGGCAGCCGGCTCGAAGCCTGAGCCGGCTCGCCGTCGACAGCAGCACCGGCCCACTCCGCTCCTCGTCCCCCGCCCCGGTGCCAGAGCGGCTGCGTCCACGTGCACGCCACGCCGCCCTAGCGGGCGCCGACCGGGCCAGCCGTTTCCTGCACGGCGTTTGCCCTCCCTCTCTGCGAGGCGCTGCCTCGTTCCTCTCCTTCCTTCCGTGATTCCCGCGCGCCGGATTTCGGCGTGCCCAAGGAGCTTTCTTGCACCTGTTCGAAACCGTGCAGTACCTGGCCTACGATCCTGGCATCACGCCGTCGGGCGGTGGATTGCCCGGCCTGAGCGTGCTGAAGAACGTCGTCAACTCGATCAACTTGTTCGGCATCATCGCCGTAGTGGGCGCCCTTGCTGTGTCGCTCGGTGTGTGGGCCTGGGGCCATCACACCGGTGGGCACCAGGCCGAGGCCAACGGGAAGAAGGGCGCGGTCGTGGCCGCGGGCGCCGCCCTGGGCCTGGGCGCCGCGAACGGAATTGTCGCGTTCTTCTCGACTCTCGGGTCGCAGGTGCACTGATGCAGAAGCGATTCCTCTCCCCCTCTCTGTTTTCGTATGGCATGGGCTGGTCGGCCAACCGGCGCATCGCGATTGCCGCCACCGCCGTCGCAGTTCTGCTTGCCATCGCCGGGATCGTCGCCCTGCTCACCGGCAGCGGGAACGGCCACCAGGCCCCGGACACCGCCGCGCCCGCCCCGACTGGCAGCCCGTCCTCCACCGAAGCCACCCCGAAACCTTCCTCCGGATCCGGATCGGTGCCCAAGCCTGCGCAGATCGCCGAGCCGGTCGCCTACGCCAAGGCCGCGGCCCAGATGCTGTGGTCCTACGACACCCGCGACACCAGCCGCGACCAGCAACTCGCGGGCATGCGGGCCTGGATGACAACGGAGCCCAAGTACGCCGACTGGGCCTCGGTCTCCGGCCAGGTTCCCGATCCGGTGCTCTGGTCACGGATGGCCGACCAGGACCAGCACGCCACCGCCCACGTCACCGAGGGCCACTACCCCTCCGCCTTCAAGCAGGCGCTGGCCGACGACCCGTCCGCGATCACCGAGGCGTACATCTACGTCGTCACCGTCAACGGCAAGCAGCAGATCGCCTGGAAGAAGGGCGGCGGCGGAGCCGAGGAGCGCGCCGTGACCCTCGCCGTGCAGTGCCGCCCCAACCACGACTGCACCCTGGCCGCCATCGCCCCGAGCGTCACGCAGTGACCCGCGACTGACACACGAAAGGAGGAGTAACTCCCCGTGGGTTTCTGTGACTTCCCCCTGGCAGACAAGCTGTGCTCCGTCGGTGACGCGGTCGACTTCGCCTCGGACCCCGGCAAGGCCATCGGCGACTGGATGGCAAAGTCCGCCGGTGAACTGGCAGCCGCCGCAGCCGACCTGGCCGCCGAGGCGGTCAACACCACCACTAAGGTCGACCTGAACGCCGCATGGTTCCGCGACAACTACGAGATGCTGCTTCCGCTGGGCCTGGTCCTGCTGGTCGCGACGTTCTGCGCGCAGCTGGTCAGGGCCGCCGTCAAACGCGACGGACAAGCCCTCACACAGGCATTCACCGGCACCATGTCGGGCGTCCTGTTCGCGTTCTGCGCCATCGCCCTGACCACGGTTGCCGTCGAGGTGGTCGACGCCGTCTCCGACGGCCTGTTCAAAGCCGCGAAGCTGGACATCGCGTCGGCGGTGCGCCGCATCGTCAAGGTGAACCAGATCGCCGGCCTGTCCGGACTGGGCTGGCTCGTCGCGGTCGTCGCCGGCCTCGGCGCCGCCATCGGCGCCTTCCTCTACTGGTGCGTGATGATGGTCCGCAAGGTCGGCATCCTCGTCATGGTCACCCTGGCGATCTTCGCCTCCGCCGGCGGCGGCTGGGAGGTCGCCAGGCGCTGGCGCAAGGGCTGGATCGAAGCCACAGCCACCCTCGTCGTCTCCAAGCTCTTGATGACCGTGATCTTCGTACTCGGCATCGCCGCCATGGGCAAGACCGAGGCCAAGGACGGCATCGCCGCTCTGGCCGACGTCATGTCCGGCATCGTGATCATGATCCTGGTGCTGCTGTGCCCGTACGCCGTCTTCAAGTTCGTGCACTGGGCGGCCGACGGCACCGACGGCGAGTCCATCCACCGGGCCGGTGGCGCTGGAGCCCAGATCGCCAGGGCCCACGCCGAGAAGGCCGCCCGCAAAGCCGCCGCCGCTGCGGCCACCGCCGGAACCGGTGGCGCTGCCGCCGGAGCAGGCGCCGCACCGCAGGGGCCCGACGCCGCTGGCGGAGCCGGTTTCCCCGGCGACGTCGCCGCCAACCCGACCGGTGGCGGCGGAGAGGGCAAGGAAGGTTCGCAGTACGGCGGCACGGGCGGCTCGCCCGGTGGCGATGCCATCAAGTCCGGTCTGGAGAAGGCCGTCCAGCCCGCACCGACGAGCGTGTCCGACGACACCAGCGGCCAGGTGGGCGGCAGCCCGGGGCCGAGCGGATCCGGCGCGAACGCCGCATCCGGCCAGGGCGGCGGATGGCAGTCCACGGCGCCGACGACGACCCCGCCGCCGCAGGGCGCACCCCCGTCCCCCGGCTCACAGAACGCCACGTCCAGCGGGGCGAGCGGACCGCCGCCGCCTCCGGCCGGCCTCTGATCCCCTGCCCGACTCCCGGGGGCGGGACGTGCACACCACCTCCCGCCCCCGGGTTCCACCCGCGCCACCAGGACCCGCCCCTTTGACTGATCTCTCCGTCGCCCCGGTCACGGTGAAGTTCCCGCACCGGTCCCGCCGCGGCATCCTCCTCGGCCTCTCTCTGCCCCAACTCGTCCTCGTTTCGTGCACGTTGGCGCTGCTGCTGATGACGGTGATCTCCACCGGACTGCTCGGCACCGTCGCCCTGGCCCCGCTGTGGGCCACGTCCGGTGCACTCGTCGCAATCCGGCGGCACGGCCGCTCCCTGATCGACTGGGCGCCGATCGTCGCCCGCTACGCACACCGCCGCCGCAGTGGCCAGACCCTCTGGCTCGCCCGGCCCGTCACCCGGCCCCGACAGGACGGCATCCTCCACCTGCCCGGCACCGCCGCCTCCCTCAAGGTGGTCACCCCCGGCGACTCCGCCAACCAGGCTGCGGCCGTGCACGACCCGCACCAGCAGACCCTGACCGCCATCGCCCGCGTCAGCAGCCGTGCCTTCGCGCTCCTCGACCCCACGACCCAGAACCACAACGTCGGCAGCTGGGGACGCGCGCTCGCCGGCATCGCCCGCACCGGACACATCGCCACCGTCCAGGTGCTGGAACGCACCGTCCCCGACAGCGGCGACACCCTCACCCGCCACTGGACCCAGAACGGGCAGCCCCACACCCCCGTCGCCGGACAGATCTACTCCGAACTGGTCGCCTCAGCCGGCCCCGCCGCCGCCCCGCACGAGACCTACCTCGCCATCTCCCTCGACCTCAAAGCCGCCCGGCGCCTGATCAACCAGGCCGGCGGAGGGCTGCCGGGTGCCTTCACCGTCATGCAGCAGACCACCGCGTCCATCGCCCAGGCCGCCCGCAACGCCGGACTCCAGGTCACCGGATGGCTGACCTCGCGAGAGATCGCCGCCGTCATCCGCACCGCCTACGACCCGAAGGCGCTCGCCGCACTGCAGCAGTGGTCCGAGACCGGCCGCGCCGAAGCCGACCCCGCAGCCGCCGGGCCCGTCGTCCAGTTCGAGGAATACGACCGCCTCGCCACCGACTCCGCACGGCACGCAACGTACTGGGTGGAGAACTGGCCGCGCACCGAGATGGGGGCCGGGTTCCTGCACGGGATCATGTTCACGGCCGGCGTGCGCCGCAGCCTCTCCCTCATATACGTGCCGCAGGGGCTTGAGTCCGCGCTGCGGGACGTCCAGCGGAAGAAGGCGGCGATCATCGCCGACGCCAACGAACGCGCCCGCCGCGGGCAGGTCGACAGTGAGGAAGACTCCGTCGAGTACGCCGACGTCAAAATGCGAGAACGGCAGCTCATCGCCGGACACGCGGACGTCGCCCTCACCGGCCTGGTCACCGTCACCGCCGAAACCGACGCCCTCCTGGACGCCGCCTGCGCACAGATCGAGACCCACGCCGTCACCTCGGGCGTCGACCTCCGCAGGCTCAACTACCAGCAGCCGGACGCCTTCGCCCTCACCGCACTCCCGCTCGCCCGCACCGCCCTGTGAGCCGGCCCCACCCCCGCCGGCCAGCACCCTGGCCCGCTGCTCTTCGATCACCCGCGACGGACCACCCGTCACCGCCCCTGCCTCCCGGCAGGAAGGACCACCACCTTTGACCTCTCGCACACCACCGGACGACGCGCACCCCTACCTCCGCGCCGCGAGCGCCGGAGTCCGCCACCACACCCGCGCATGGACGCCGTCGGACGCGAACCCGCTCCGGCCAGCGGACCGCCTGCACCTCGATGCGCTCCACGCCCACCTCACCGCCCTGCACCAACTCCTGGACCACCTCGCCGAAAACACCCGGACACCGCACCCCACCGCCGGCCGCCACCTCGCCACCGCGCGCACCCGCCTCTGGCAGGCCACCAGCGAGGTCCACTCCGCCTTCCACCTGCTGCCCAGCAACACAGCAGCACCAGCCGAGGCGAGCACGTGCCATCCCGAACGCCTGCCCGAGGGACCGCCCGTACTGACGATCTGCCAGCGCCACCTCGCCGCCGGACACAGCATCCGCCGCAAGACCACCCCCACCGACCTCCGCCCGCACACCACGGCCTGCGTGCGATGAGCACCACCCGCCGAAACGAGGGCCACCGATGAGCCACCGGCCCTCCCGCCGCGCCCGCCGCGCCTCCGCCAGCCCACTCTTCACCCCTCACGGCACCGACCGCGCCAGCCGCAAGACCGCCCGGCGCCAGCTCGCCGAGGCCACCGCCAAGGCCCGCGCGGAAGCCAGCGCCCACCAGAGGGAGAGCACATCCGCCGAGCACGAGAAACCCATCGCGCTCTACCCACCGAGCGGACGCCCCGGGCCCGCCTGCGCACGCGGAAACCGGCTGAAGCTGCCTGCGCACCGCATGACGACGGCTGTGGCCGCCGGCGCGTATCCGTTCCTGGCCGAGGGCGGACTCGGCGCCGAGGGCATCTACATCGGGCGCGACGTCCACGCGGAAGCAAGCTTCGTCTTCGATCCGTTCGCGCTGTACGGCCGCGTCGAGGGATTCACCAACCCGAACCTCCTGCTCGCCGGGGTGATCGGCCAGGGCAAGAGCGCGCTCGCCAAGAGCTTCGCGCTGCGTTCGGTCGCCTTCGGATACCGCGTCTACGTGCCGTGCGACCCGAAAGGCGAATGGACGCCGGTGGCGCAAGCCCTCGGCGGCCGGTCCGTCGCTCTCGGCCCCGGCCTGCCCGGGCGGCTGAACCCTCTGGACGCGGCACCGCGCCCAAAGAGCGTTGCGGAGGGCGACTGGGTCGGCGAGATCCGCAAACGGCGCCTACTCCTGCTCGGCTCGCTGGCCCGGACGGTCCTGGGCCGGGACCTGATGCCCATGGAGCACACCGCCCTGGACGTCGCCCTGGACGCCGTCGTCACCCGCGCCGCCACCACCGGCCGCACCCCGCTCCTCGGCGACGTCGCCGCCACCCTCAACAACCCCACTGCGCTCGACGAAGCCGCCGGGATGATGTCGGGCCAACTCGGCGACGCCGCCCGCGACCTGGCCCACGCCATGCGCCGCCTCGTCCACGGTGACCTGGCCGGCATGTTCGACGCCCCCTCCACCGTGAGCTTCGACCCGACCGCACCGATGCTCACCATCGACCTGTCCCGCCTGGGCGGATCCGGCGACGACACCGCCCTCGTCCTGGCGATGACCTGCGCGAGCGCCTGGATGGAATCCGCCCTCTCCGATCCGTCCGGCGGCCGGCGCTGGATCGTGTACGACGAGGCGTGGCGGTTGATGAGACACGTCGGTCTGCTCCAGCGCATGCAGGCCCAGTGGAAGCTCTCCCGCGGCCTCGGCATCGCGAACCTCATGGTGATCCACCGGCTGTCCGACCTGCTCACCGCCGGCGACGCCGGATCACAGGGGCGCGCCCTGGCCGAGGGACTCCTCGCGGACTGCTCCACCCGCATCATCTACCGCCAGGAGACCGACCAACTCCACGCCGCGGCCTCGCTGCTCGGCCTGACCTCCGTCGAAATGGACGCCATCGCCCACCTCAACCGAGGCCGTGGCCTGTGGAAAGTCGCCGGACGATCTTTCATCGTGCAGCACCTCCTGCACAGCCACGAGCTGGCGCTCTTCGACACCGACGCTCGCATGCACTGAAACGCAAAAGGCTCATGAAACCCGATATCCAGCGCGAACTGATACCGCGCGACGACACCCTCCACCTTATCGGCGCACTCAACGCGATGAAGGCCAAATTCTCCGACAGCGCCCAGAATTGGGACCTGCTGGACGAGAGCGGTCACGTGCCGGCCGAGCCCTCCTACACCGAGCTGCTCCAGCACGCCACCGGTGCGCAGGACCTCTCCCGCGAGGTCCTCCAGCTCACTGCCGAGTTCGCCGCGAGCCCTCACAGCACGAACCGCGCAGGCCGCGCCACCCTGGCCCACCTCGCGACGGCGGGCACCCTGTCGGCCCACGCGACATCGCACTTCGCGGAGACTGCAGAGACTGCCCTCGGTCTGCCGCGCCCCTCCAGTCCAACCGACCCGTACTACGTCAAGAACCGCATGGTCATCGACCACGCAACGGCCCGCGCCTACCTGCGGCGCACCTCGCAGGCCCTCCGCGACGCGGCCAAGGAACTCGACGACCACCTCGACTTCCACCGCTTCTTCCGCGCGCCCTCCCACCGCGAGGGCCCCGTGCCACCGCCGCCCGAACAGAGCGGTCGCCACCGCTAACCCGGGCCGCTCCCGTCTCTTCACAAGGAGTCCCCTGAACCGCCCCGCCCACTTCAGCGACGCCGACTGGGCCGAGTACCAGCAGTGCCAGGCCGAGCACGACGACCTCATGGCGCAGATCGCCGACCGCGAAGCCCAGATGGAACACGGCCTGATCGCCACGTACGACGAGTACGAACTCGATTTCAGTCCGGTGCCGAAGCCGGAAGCCACCCCCGCTCGCCGGACGCCTCCGCCGCACCGCACGCCGACCTCCCGCAGGAGGAGCCGTGGCCGCTGACGGCACGAGTACCCCAGACGCCCGCCGCGCGGCTCCGCTCGCGCCGCTCCCCGACCATCGCAACGTGGACACCCCGTGGTGGCAGGAGCTGTGGCGCCGCCACGTGCACATCACCACACCGCTGCGAGAGCGCGGGCTGGAGTGCGACATCGAGTTCGGCCTCAGCGCCTACATCGTGCGCGTGTCGCTCCCCGACGACAGTTACCTGATCATCAGCCCGCCGCAGGAACCCCCCTCCGAGCGCCCGCCGGGCGACCCTGAGGGCTGGATCGCAACCCGCGAGCACCCCGACGACCAGGAGCTGTTCGAGGTCGTCTACGACTCGGCTCCCTCCGACGACCCCGGTGGCCCCCAGCGGCCCGAAGTCCGCCACGGCGGCAACGCCCAGCCCCTCATCGAGGCGATCGACCATCGCCTCGCCCAGCTCGGGCTGCTGCCACATCCCCCCTCGCCCACCACAGACCCCCACGTGCTCCCGGCTACGCCGGCGCTCCACGGGCCGGAGGCCCCGGACGTCCCCGGCACAACAGACCGCGCACCTGTCTACATCTACGGCGACGCGATGCTCGCTCTGACCGACCGGCTCAACGGAGCCGAGTCACACGCGGACGCCGCTGCCCTGCTGCACCAGATTCTGGATCCGGTCAACGGCCTGCTCGAACGGCTCGGCGAGTTCTTCGAAGCAGCCGGGGAGAAGGCCAAGGAAGCCGAGGAGGACGACGGCTTCGACCTGTCCTACGACCTCGCCGACGCCGCCGCCGAGATCCGCAACCTCGCAGAGGTGCTGCACATGGCCGAGGACCGGATGCGGGCACTGACCCCGCTCGTGCCGGCGCCGCGGCTCCCCTCCACCCCGTCCCTTCCACCGCGAGCCCTCCCGTCGACGTCACCGAAGACCGCACCAACGACCAGGCGTACGCGCTGATCCACTCCCTCCCGCAGATCCTTGGAGCCCCCATCCGCACCGCTCGCCGTACCCTGCCGCTGTTCGTCGGCGCCGCCTGCCTCGCCCTGGCCCTCACCGGCTGCGCTGACGAAGACGGCACCGCCCATGCCCGGCAGACCTCCAGTGCCAGCACCACCCCGAAGCCCGCACCGGCTCTCACCGCCGGCCTGGCCCGCGACGTCATCGCCCACTACTCGAAGATCAACAACGAGGCCAACGCCGACCGGAACCGCGCCCTGCTCGACACGGTCGAGGACGGACCGCTGTACGCGATGTCCGTCTCGGACTACATCGAGACCGAAGGACTCCCCACGGCGGACCGCAAGCCGTACAAACCGTGGTCCTACGACTCCGCGAACGCCAAGCTGTACATCCCGCGCCTGGCCGCCGGACAGGACCGCTGGTTCGCCGCCGCGCTCTCGGACCAGAAGGGCAAGGCCCCCTCCCGTCTGGGGGTGTTCACCGAACGGCCCCAGCACAAGCGCTGGGAGCTGGTGTTCGTCGTCGACCTCGACGGCAAGAAACTGCCCGACATCGCCCTCGATCAGGACGGGTACGCGAGTGCCGTCGCCGCAGACGGCAACAAGCAACTGGCGGCCGGCGCCGGCCTGCTGCGCGCCGCCGTGCTCGACAACTTCGCCACCGGAGGCTCGAACACCGGGACGAAGGTCTTCGCGCCGACCAAGGCGAGCAAGCAGCAGATCGAGGTCCACGACAAGACCGGCACCCGCTTCGGGAACCAGGGCACCACCGTCTTCGCCGGCGCCGCCAACCGCTACAAGGACGCCTACGCCCTCAAGACCACTGACGGCGGTGCGCTGATCTTCTTCTCTCACACGCACACCCAGACCGATGCCGTCGCGCACTCCGGCCTGCAGATCAACCCCGGCAAGGACGACCGGGCCTGGCTCCACGACGTGCCCCGCACCTCCATCACGTACACGTTCGTGTGTAACGACGCCGCCACCGTCCCCGCAAAGCCCGAACCATCCCGCCTGATCAGCTACACCTGCGCTCGCACCGACGCCTCCGGCCCCCCGGTCACCTCGTGGTCGGACCGCGCGTAGACACGTCCCCTCCCACGCGGGCCGCCCAGCACCTTGATGGCCGACGAACGTCCCCAACCCCACTGCTCGAACCGGAGAATTCCCTGTCCACACGTTCCTTCATCGCCCGCCCCACCGACGGAACGGGGTACAGCGGCATCTACGTCCAGCTCGACGGCCTGCCCAGCCACCACCTGCCTCTGCTCCTAGCCGCCTATCAGTACAAGTTCGGGCGGAACGGGGAGGCCATGTCCCGGCACCTCATCGACGACGTCGCCGTCGGCTGGGAGGAGCTGGGCACCGATCTCCTCGACGATGCTCCGCCCGCGCTCGTGGCCGCGCTGACCGGCGGCGAGCAGTGGCCCAGCCGCACCCTCGACCACCTGATCACCCCGGACGGCTCCCCGCCGGTGCGCATGTCGGTCACTGCCGAGACCGCCGACGCGCAGGACATGCAGTGGGGGTACATCCTGCACAAGGAGGGCATCGAGGTGATCAGCCTCCTCCATGAGGACATCGGACCGGTCGTGGACTGGGCCGTCGACCCGCGCACCGCCTTCAACGACCACCCGGTGGCCTGGTCTTCCCTCGGCCCCGTACCGGTTCTCCGGGCATCGCGCAGCGCACCGCCGCCGAACGCTCCCGCCGCAGTTCTGGCGCAGGCCCACGCCCCTCGCCCCGCCACGCGCCGCTAGTCGCCCTCGTCGCCCTCGTCGCCCTCGTCGCCCTCGTCGCCCGGAGCCTTCCCTGCCCCCGCACACCACGCCCTTGATCACCGTGGTCATCGCCAGCCGCCTGCGCGAAGACCGGCTCGACTACCTGACCGCCATGCACGCAAGCCTCACCCGGCAGTCCGTGCCGTGGGAGGCCGTGATCTCGCTCGACGGTGCCTCGCCCGACCGCCTGCCGACCCCGCTCGCGCAGGACCCTCGCGTCCGCACGCTGGTGCTGCCCCGTCCGGTCGGGGCCGCCTGCGCCCGGAATCTGGCCCTGGCCCACGTCCGTACCCGGTACACGAACTGGGCGGACGACGATGACGAGTTCACTGACGACGCCATGTCCGTGCGGCTGAACACCCTGGAGTCCACTGGGGTGGGCTGGTGTGCGGGATGGAGCGAGGACCAGCACTCCGACGGGACGACCACCCTGTGGCGATGTCCCACACCGCCCGGCCGCCACGAGGCCGGCGACGTCTGGACGTACTGGAGGTCACCGGCGGACACCATCCCCATCGGGCCGACCACGATCCTCGCCCGCACCGACCTCGTGCGCGCCGCTCCGATGGGCGGACTCGTCCAGGGCGAGGACTACTGCGCGGCTCTCGGCGTCACCGCACTCGCGCCCGGAATCCTGCTGCCGGTCCCCGTGTACCGATACCGCAAATGGGACGGGCAGATGACGGCCCAGGTCGGATACGGCCAGCTGGAGGCGGCTGCCCGGGAGCACGCCTGGGCCTACGGCCGCAGCCTGCGCGCCGTCCTGCGCCGCGGTGAGGACGAGGTCGATGAGTGAAGCGCAGATCGTCCTGTCGCACAGCCGGGAGTCGGGCATCGTCTCATCGCCTCACTCGACCTGGCTGACCGATGGCGAGATCTTCCTGCGCCAAGCCCGCGTGAGCACACCCCACTGCCGCCCGGCCCTCCCCGTCGCCGCGCCGGTCCGCCCCTTCGCTGTGGCGCATCCGGCGCACCGCAGCCACTGACAGCTCCACCCCGACAACGTGAGGAGAACCCCGCCCCCTTGCAACCCGGCACCCACTTTGCCTTCGGCACCCACGACACGCACGGCTTCGTCGCTTCCCACACCTCCTCCCTGCCCGCCCACCTCGCCCACTGGTACTTGGAACGCGAGCACTTCGAGCCCATCCCCGGTGAACCCGGGCTGTACCGGCTCAGCGAGCCCGAGCGCGACGGTCGACGCCGCACCCGCCAGGCCGTCGACGATCTTCGCCTCCTGGGCTACACGGTGCAGGCCGACATTCGCCTCGACCCGGCCGTCTCCGCCAGCCCACCACGCCCGGTCCGGCCCAACGGGCTCCAGGAACGCCGCCGCCGTCTCGCCCAGGCCGCCGCCGGCCGAACGACTCAGCGCAGCACACCGCCCACCACCTCCGCACCGGCCGCCCGGCCGATCCCGCCGAAACCCACCTACGCACCGACCGTCCACCTGACGGCCGCGGGCGGCGGGCGGTCCCGATGACGCCCGCAAACAACCCGCTGCCCGACGGTCCCCGGCCGGTGGCACCCGAACTCGCCAACGCTGCACGCGACTTCCGGCTGCGGATGACGGTCATCGACCGCGAGACCGAAACGGCGCTCGACATGACACGCGACCGCTACGGCAGCACCGTCCACCCAAGCGCCGCAGCAGCCGCACGAGCCCACCGCGACAAGGCGGCGGTGGAGGCGTACACCACCCACCTCGCCCCGCACACCGATGCTCTGCTCGATGTCGCCCGCCGCGCGCTCGACGAGCTGCCACCTGCCCGGCATCTGGCCGGGTGGCGGGCTGTGCTGGACGGCTTGGCCGCCTCCGCCGCCGAGATTCGCCGGACGCTCGACCGGCCGGCTGCCCCCGGCTCCCCGGAGGAACGCGGGCAGCACTCGGCACTGTGGCCGCACCTCACCGCATGGGCGGATCACAGCCTTATCGCCAGCAACCTCGCCGACCAGAGCGATGGCCACCACCACAAGGCCCCGCTGACCGACGAAGAACAGCGGATGTGGACCGAGATGGCCCAGGCCGCGCAGCAGCGAGGCGAACTGGAGCTGACCGAGTCCTGGTACGCCGCCGACGGGCAGCCGATCACCCTCGCCTACCTGGTCGAAGACGACGACTCGACGCTGGTCGCGCTGCGAGGGGACCCGGATGCACCCGGCTGGCAGGTGATCGGTCACTACGCCCACGAATACGAGGCAGGAAAGGTACTGCCCGTCCCGGTCCCGCCTGGCGTGCTGCGCGCGGACGTCTCCCGGTTCAACCGCCCAGTGCCGGCCCCGGAGGTGTCGCTGCAGGAACTCATCCGCAATGTCGTCGAAGGCCGGACTGCGGGTGACGCGTCCGACGCTCTCCTCGGCGCCGTCCAGCGCGGCTACGACGCGGGCCCGATGGTCCGTCTCCAAGAACTCCTCGAAACGAGTGGCCAGTTCGCCAGCGCGCTGGAGACCGCGCAGGGCCGCCAGATCGCCGCCCGCCTCTCGGCGCTGGGCCGGCAGATCGAGTTCCTCACCCGTGAAGTCGAAGAGGCGGCCGAGGACCTCGGCGCGACCGTCGCCGTCCTGCCGCCGCATCGCACCCCCGTGCTGCGCGTCCGCCCGCGCCCCGCCGTGGACACCACGCCACCCACCCCGCCGCCCCGCGTCAGCTCGCCCGCCCGACACCGCTGAGCACCGAGAAGTTGCACGCGCCACCACCGATTCGGACCACTCAGCGTTCATTGACTCAATTTTCGTTGAGCTAAGTTGCCCTTGACGATCACGATGCAGTGGGCATCGCGGTCCAGGAGGTAGTCGGCGTCCTCGCGCCGGGTGTGCAGCGCGTCGCTGGTGACCACAGCTCCGGCGAGGTCGGCCACTGTGATCAGCAGCGGCTGGAAGCAGGCGATCTCGTGCATCTTCCCGCCGACGTCTAGCTGGGCAAGGACCGGGCCGGTGGTGGCGCGTGCACAACGGCAAGCAGGTGGATCTTCCGGCCCTTCGCCCTGGTCGCACTAGGCAGCTTCTTGCCGTCCACGGCCAGGCCACGCAGCCCGGCGGTCCCGGTTGCTTTCAGCCCGCGGTCCGCGAGCCAGCTGCCGACCGCTCGGTCCCCCACGTCGCCATCGAGGCGGACCATCAGTCGGCGGACCATTGTCTCGGCGGCAGGACCCGCCCAGGCAGCAGCGGACCGGGGCGGGCGCCGACTCCCTCCAGCACATGCTCCGGAGCGTCGGCGATCCACTCGCCGACCGCCGGCCGCGAAGCGACCCCGGCCAGCCAGCGCACACCCGGTGAGTGCGAGGACGACGGCCAAGCAGTGGCGCACTCCGCGTAGATCACGCGGGTCCGACCCGGGACATCCTCGGATACGACCTCGGGCTGCTCTCGCAGGTGGTCAAGGGCAGGCGGGATCAGCGATGACGCGTCGAGGCACGGTCTTCCGCTCGGATCACGGGACGTAGAGGACTCCATGATCTTGGAAGCCGTACCTGTCGCGTCCCCGACCTCCCACTGACCTGACGGACCACCACGAACCGGGCGTCATGCGACAACGCCGAAGCCCCGACCCATGACCACACCGATTACGCACCCGTTCGAGTGAAGTGCAGATAAGCAGCGACTGCTGGAAGGCGGCGCGCGACGCCGACACCGAGTCCAAGGAGGAGTGGCTCGCAGCCAAGCGCGCCGCAGAGCAGGAGGCGACCCTCGCGTGGGCGAAGCAGTTCGACATGCCGCAGTTGGAAGCCCCGAAAGGGCCCTGGACTGGGGTGAGCGCTCCCGCCACCAGCTGATGACGGCCGCGCACACCGCGCTGGTCGTAGAGGGGAGTTGGGACGAGGCCGACTGGGCGGAGCTGGAGGAGAAGGCCCGCTCCATCACGCGCGCCGGGTGGTGGATAGATCAGAGGGACGCAGAGGGCACCGACGTGCTCGAACTCCTCGACGCAGCCACCGAGGCGGACCGCGGGACGGACAACCCGTTCCGCTGACAGCGGGGGAACATAGCCGGGAAACGCCGGTTAGCCAAACCGGCGTTCCTCCGGACCATTGTTCCTCCCACCCCGCCCACCTCGCGTGGAAGGAACAGCATGTCCCAGCCCCCGCCCACGTCAGCCTTCGCGCCGACACCCGACCCGCTCACCCCCGACCGGGACATCACGCACCAGCACTTCCAGGCCGGTGACACCGTCGTCGTCCTCAAGGGGGTGGCCGGCGGTGAACTGTGGGGAGACGCGATGCGCGTCGTCGCTCCGTCCTGGCACACCCTGACCGACGAGGACGGCTGGCGGCTGCGGGATGCGACCGGCGGAGCCCAGTCCTACGTCACCGCCCACCCCCGCTACCTCGTGCACCTCTCACGCCGCTGCCCGGACTGCCTGATCTACCTGCGAGCCATGGAGGACACGCTCCTTGCGCGGTTCGCCGGCCGCGACAAGCTGATCGACTGCGGCTGGTACACCACCACCGCCCTGGGTCAGCTCGTGCACATCGCCGACATCCGGGGCGGCCGGTGATCCCCCGCCTCCATGAGCGGACCCACACTCCGCACGACTCGCTCGCCGAGGCGCTGGGGCGGCCCCTCTCGCCGAACGAGGGCCTGACGGAATACACGGTCGTCGCCCACTGGCCGGGCCTGGATTACTTCACCCTGGACGACGAGCAGAGGACCTGGACGTCCGTCCAGTGGGCCGAGCACCTCGAAGACCCGTACCTGGAGCACCCGTTCGCCGCCAGCCCGGACGCCGACCGGCAGCCGATCCTCCACCTGGCGGTCCGACTGCACCCGGACGACCGGGAGCTGACCGGCCCCGAGTGGGCCGAAGCCGCCCACCGGCTCGCGCGGGCCGCTGGCATCGAGATTCCCGGCAAGGAGCACGGCTCCCGGTGGATCGCCGTTCAGGCCCAGCCCGGACGCCTCGACCTGATCGCCAACCTGATCCACCTCGACGGCGCATGGCACACCCCGCCCGCAGACATCCTGCGGCGCCTCTCGGACGAGGCGCGCCGCATCGAGCAGGACCTGCACCTGATCCCCGTCCGCACCGGGCCCACCCCGCGGCCCGCCATCCGGCCGACGCCCACGGCATCGGCCCAGCTCGCGAGCGTCCTCACGCAGCTCGCCGAGGAGCAGGCCGGCCCGCTGGCCACGGTCCGCGGACTCGTCGAGCACGCCGCGCACCGGATCGCCCGCCAGCCCGGCGCCGCCGGGACCGACACCGCGCACCGCCTGGAGCTGGTCGCCGGCCGCCTCCACGCCATCCAGCAGGACCTGGACAGCATCGCAGCCCACATGATCCAGCCCCGGGTCGCCGCCGTACCGCCCGCCGCCCGGCACACCGCCCACCGATCGCCGTAGGAGAAACGTCTCCTTGCCCCGCACCGACCGCTTCCTGGACATCCGCCGCGACCCGCACTCCGACGAACTCCTCGCCCGCGGCGGCGACTCCGAGGCACACAGCATTCTCCAGCGCGCGGGTTTCCTCGCCGTCGTCCGCGTCCACGAGACCTACCACCGCGCCCCCACCGGCCTCGCCGAAGACGACGAGACCCGTCTCGCCGCCGACGCTCTCGCCCGCCTCCGGGCCATCGGATACCACGTCGACTGCGACAAGGACTTCGACACCGACGCCCGTCCGGCCAGTTACCTGTCGCTGGGCTCCGCGGTCGCCCACCTCGCCGAGCGCATTCGCGAGGCCACCACCGCCGAAGAGGCGGCCGACGCGCTGACCGAGCTGACCGCCGCCCACGACGGCATCCTCGTCGCCCTGCGCGAAGTCCTCACTGCCACCGCCGAATTCCACGAAGAGCTCGGAGGAGCAGCCGATCAACACGTCGCCCGGCGCCTTCGCTACCTGGACGAATGGCGCGTTCGCTCCCTTTTGAACGATCTCTCGGCCACCCGCAACGCTCTCGCCGACCGGCGCGCCCCTCACCCCGGTCGCAGCACCTGCACCGGGGAGGTCCCCGCCACCGAGCGCGAGCGCTCCGCCGTATGCGCCTGCCCGCCCCCACCGCGCTCGCTCCCGGTCCCGCCACCACCAGTCGCGGCCGGACTGCGCCGCTGACCCACCTCACCCAAGGACACCATGCACGACCACGACACCTCCGAGCGCCTCGCCTCGTACGCCGACGTCCTCGCCGGCGAACTCCCTGACACTTGGACCAGCCTCCACCTCCCGCCGGACGCCAAGGACGACCTCGCCGAACTCACCGACCGCGTCTGGGACCTGGACCTGGTCGCCGCCATGCTCGCCGAGCACCCGCTCCAGCAGGCAGCCGTCCTGAGCCGCCCCGACGGCGCCCAGCTCGTCCTTCTGGACCGGCCAGGCGAACGCGACGGATTCCTCATCGCCGCCGTCGCCCCGCGCGCCCTGCCCGACGAGGCGTACCGCGTCGTCCCCGAGCCCAACGGCATCGCTCTGGCGGACGATCCGTTCCTGGGCGCCGAGCAGGTCGCCGGCGACCTGCTCGCCCGCTACGACCGTGCGCTCGCCCAGGCCCGGGACAACGCCCTGGGCGGCATCCAGCCCTCCCTGCCGGACCGGGTCGTCCTGACCTGGCAGCCAGACGGCAGCGTCGCCACCGCCCCCTTCGACGACCGTGCCGGTGCGATTCTCGTCGCAGGCGGCTTCATCAAGGACCCGCCAAGCGGCATCTACCGGCTCAGCGGCGACGACACCCGAGCTCAGGCGCGAGCCCTGCGCGAGATCGGGCCGCAGCTGGACGCGCTCGGCATCGGCACCGCCCTCCAGCACCCCGCAGGCCGCACCGCGCCCACCTCCGCCTCAGCTTCCATGCCGCCGACCCCGGCCGCACCCCGAGCCTCGGCGACCAGGACCCGATGAGGCAGGGCGAGCCCGACTTCGCGGTGTGGGAGTACATCACCATCACCAAGGACTCCCGCACCGGGCTCGTCATCGCCATCGGCGGCACCCAGGAAGCGGCCGGCATACTCCAGCGAAACGGTTTCCTCAATGCCCCAGGTCCCCGGGGCGAGTACCACCGACTCCCGCTCGGCCTCCCGGCAGAAGACGAGCGCCACAGGGCCACGGCCGCCTCGCATACCCTGCTCTCCGCCGGATACAGCGTCCACCTCGCCCCGGCGCTGAACACCTTCGGACCGCCCGACGACGAACGCGAGGCCGCCCGGCGCTATCTCGGCCAGCTCTCCCGACGGGCCCTCGACGCTCGCAGCGGTGGCGAGGTCGCCGCGGTCCTGACCGAGATCGCCGAACCCGATGCCGGCCTGCTGCCTCTCCTCCGCGAGGCCGTCGTCGGCGCCTTCATCGGCTGGTCCCGGCTGCTGGAGACCGCCGGCGCTGCCCCGCAGGCGGCCGTGCGGCTCGGGGACACGGCACACGCTCTCGCCCGCGCCGAAGACAGCATCCTCCTGTCCCGCAATCACGCCGCGCGGACGGCCCACCGGCCGGCACCCGCAACAACGCTGCCCAGCCCGGCGCAGCCATCCGCCCCCATGTCCCGCCACCGGTGAACGTGCGGCAGCTGCTTCGCCCCACCGGCCCCGCCGCTCGCGTGGCTGAATCGTCCCTGCCCGCTCTCCGTCCGACAGGAGTCCACACCCGCTTGCCTCCGCGTCAGCCGTCTGTCGTCCCCTATGTCCTGGCCGCCCCCGGCTACCTTGCCGGCGGGGGTGACTGGGAGCAGTTGACCGAGCTGCTGCTGCGCGGGCACGGTTGGCACTACGTGTCCACGATCGACCAGCACACCGCGCTGGCCAGCCCCGACGGACGCCTGCATGTCGTACACGACCGGCGTGCGGGCTGGACCTGGAACCTGCGCGCCACCGGCCCTGCCGGGCATCAGTGGGAAGCACTCCTCGGCGCGTACCTCCCCGTCGAGTACGTCAGCGCCCTGGTCGACGCCATGCGCCAACCGCCAACCGCCGCCAGCGGATGGGCCATTGACCCTCTGCTGGAGGCGGGCTGGCGCCCGGACGGTACTGGCCCCGCCTCCACAGCACTGTCACCGGACGGCCTGGTCCGCATCACCGGACAACCCGAACACGCCCGCACGCCAGGACCGTGGCATGCCCAGTGCACGGTCAACGGTTTTTGCTGGTGGACGGCAGCCTTCAGCCCCCACACCCCGCTCGCTGTCGTCACGGCGTTCACCCGCAGTCTCGCCCGCGACGATCCGCTACCGCGGATGGCCATCGGAACACCGCTGTACGGCTGCGGGCCCCACACCGGCCTGGCCCGGACAGCGCACGGGTGGGACGACGAGCAGGCACTGCTCGAAGCCCGGATCACCGACGCCCGCACCAGGCGGAACACCGGATCGGGGAGCGCTGCGCCTGTACCGAAGCCCGCCCGGGCCACTGCGGCCACCCGTAACCGCTGACCCGCACGGCCCCCGCGCGCCACCGCCCTCTTCCCTTTCCCCTAATTCCTTCGTTCAGGAGCCTTCCGTACCCCGCATTCCCCTTCGTACCGAGCCACCACCGATCGCCGCCGAGCGTCGGCCTCGTCTGGCCGTCCTCCTCTTCCGCCGCTACCTGCGCGCCTGTATCCCCATCGGCCCCGATCACACCGTGCCCCTGGCCGGCGCGCGCCCGGGGGCCGGGCTCGCCGAGCTCCAGCGCGTCGGGCACCGCCACCATCACTGACCGTCCCCCTGCCACGGAGGAGCATGTCCCACCCCGCCCCCTACCCGGTGCGGCTGGCCAACGAGATCACCCGTCAGCTCGGCCAGCTCGCCGACCATCTCTCTCAGCTCCCCCCACCCCAGGCCGCGCAGGTCATCGCCCGCGTCCTCGACCCGGATGCCGGAGTCCTCGACGGCATCACCCACCTCGTCGCCACCGGCAGCGTGTTCGCCAAGGACCAGGCCGAACGAGGCGCCCTCCCGGCGGAAGTGTGGCTCGCCCTGGGCCGCGCCGCGAACGAACTGCACGACATCAGCCTCGACCTGGGCGAACACAGGGACACCCTGCAGCACGTCGGCACCCAGCCCACCACCACCGCGGCCAAGCCCCCGGCACCCGCACCGCTCGTCGTCCGGCGGCACCGGTGAAGAACAAGCAATGGCAAGGCTGGGGACCAGGCGAGCAGGCCGAGCAGCACTACCTCGTCCAGCCCCGTGCCCTCGCCGGCGGCGGCGACGTCCGCCACGTCTCGGAGTTCCTGCGCGCCTCGGGCTGGCGGGACAAGTCCAAGAAGGGCGGCCCTCTGCTCATGGAGAGCCCGGACCGCACCGCCCGTGTCTCCTACGACCCCTACATCCTGCCCGGCGGGTGGACCATCCACGGCCACGCGGACGGCCCCAACGGCGAATGGACGGCGCACCTGGGCCGGCAGACGCCAGTGGAGATCGTCGCCGGTATGACCGACGCCATCACCCGCCCCCGCTCCGCCCACGCCCCCAACGTCTGGGCACCCCTGCAGGAGCAGAACTGGCACGCGCGTTCCGAGGGCGAGCACTACACGGCGACCAGCCCCGACGGCACCGCGTGGATGCAGTACCACCACAGCCCCGACGGCACGGCGATGTGGTGGACCGGGGCACAGGACAAGCAGGGAAACGGCTGGACGGCCAACTTCACGCCCAACACCCCGATGCACCTGGTGCAAGCCCTCTCGGCCGAACTCGCCAGCCCCGATCCCGTGATGCGCCCGCGCGGGCGCGTGCCGCACAGCGCACAGATCCGCACCTGGTCGGTCTCCGTCAAGCCCTCCCAGCTCAGTGCGTGGCAGCAGGCCCGGATCACGGCCGCCCGCGCCGCTACCTGGGCCCGCAACAGCGCCCCAAGCACACGGCCACGCGCCACCGCCCGTCCCTACGCCCCCGCCGGCGGCGCCCGGACCCGCCGCTGAGCCGACGCCCCGTTCCAAGGAGCCCGATGCCCGCACTCACCCCGGACACCATCCGCACCGCGACCGAAACCCTGTCGGACCTCACCGACTACCTGCGCGAGAACCCTGACCCCGTGGAAGCCCTCGCCCTCGTCGAGCCCCTCCTCGACGAATACACGGGCCTGCCCGTCCAACTCGCCGACACCCTGCGCGCCCTTGCCCGCGCCGTACAGGAACACCCGGACACGCCGCGCACCGCGCAGCTCGCTCTCCTGATCACCGAGTTGCGCACGGCCGCGTGGGAGCAGACCGACCAGCACACCCTCCACTACGTGCTGGACGACCTCCGCGACCTGTATGGCAGCACCGCCGCGAACGGACAGGGGGACGGCCGGTGCCCCTGAGCGAACGGCAGCTCGCCGCGTTCGCCGACAAGCACGCCTGGCAGATCCCCTTCGACACCAGCCCCCGCCACCTCGCTGGCCCCGGGGATGCCCGCCACGTCACCCATGGCCTGGCCGCCGCCGGATGGAGCGCCGTCTCCGACCCGTTGAGTGCCGAGATCGTCCTGCGCAGCCCCGACCTGCGCCACAGCCTCCAGTTCGACCCGCAGTCCACCACCTGCGCGTGGTGGCGGCTGCGGGCCGAGCCCACCGACACCGAGCCGGGCTGGTACGCCGAGTTCGGCGAACTCGTGCCCGCCGAGGTCCTCACCGGCTTCACCGACGCCCTCATCGCCCCGCCGTCACAGCAGCAGGACCCGTGGCAGCCGGTGACCTCGGCAGGCTGGCAACGCGACTCTGACGGCACAGCGCACTCGCCGGACTCCATGTGCCACGTCGAACTGCGCCCGTTGAGCGAATTCAGCCGCCAGCCGTCCTGGCACGTCGAGACCCGCGAGCCCGGCCACGGACAGTTCCACGGCCCGCGCATCTGGCACGCCTACTTTGACGAGCGCACCCCCGCCCACCTCGTCAGGTCGTTCCTCACCGCACTGGTCGACCGTAGCCCGCTCCAACGCGGCATGTTCGACCGCACCGGCCACTACAGCGCCGTCCAGGAGCCCAGCCCGCTGCGCCCACAGCAGGTGGTCGCCGCGCACACCGCGCGTATCGAGTCGCTCCGCGCCCGGGCACGCTCCGCCCGCCGACAGCAGACGAAACCCGCACCGGCCCCGGCGAAGGCTCACACCGCCCAGCCAGCCGCCCGCCGCTGAACCGACAGGACTCCTCCCCCCATTTCCGCCGATCACCGCGCACACCGCGCACACCGCGAGATCCTCCGTCACCTCGACCGCTACGTGAGCGACAGCAAGAAGATCCTCGACGCCTGGGACGCCTACTCCGACGAGCACACCGACCTCGACGGATGGCCCTACGACGACCACGCCTACGGCATGCGCGCGAGCCAGCGCGACGCCGACACCGCCGAGGCGTTCGAATCGCTCCGGTACGGCGCCCGTCACCTGCTGGCCACAGCGGAGACGCAACTGGGCCGCCTACCGGAAGACACCGTGCAGAGCCGCTGGATCTACCAGTTGGGTGTCCTGCACGCCGCCCTCGACCGACTCGAACAACTGAACGAGCAGTGGCTGGAAACCCGAGACGCCCTTCCCGCCACCGCCAAGCCCGGCACCACGGCCTTCGACGACGCCCTCGCCGAGTACCACGCCGAATCGTGGAGCTACCTCGACGACTGGGCCGCCCACGGCAAGACACTCCGCGAGATCAACACCGCCGCCCGCAAAGCCCCCTCACCTCTGGCACCTGCACCGGCTCCCGCGGCCGACCGGCGAGCCCCGGCACGGAAGTGACCATGCCCCCGGCTCCCGAGACTGTCGAGGTCGACTTCATCGCACCGCGCCACCTGGCCGGCGGCGGTGACCCCGCCTGGATCACCATCCCCCTCCACCGCGCCTGCGGCTGGAGCCACGGCGACGACCCCCTGATGCCGCGCGTCCTGCTCTCCAGCCCCGACCAGAAAGCCCTCCTGCGCCTGAAACCCGAACCCGACGGACAGTGGTGGACCCTTCACCACACCGCGGAGCCGGGCCGGCCCGCGTGGTACGCGAGCTTCGGCGCCCTCACCCCGGTCGAACTGATCACCGCCGCTACCGACGCCCTCACCGATCCGGCCGCCACGGCGATCACACCGTCCGATCCGTACGAGCCGCTCCAAGAGGCCGGTTGGTCGCCCGCCTCCGCGGACAACGGCCTCGTGTCGCCCGACGGCACCGCGTACGTCCAGCGGCTGGGGAGCGTGGAAGAACCGGGCGCCTGGTTCTTCACCGCCGCACTCGGCCGGGACCGGCCGGTGTGGCAGGCCCGTTTCGGCGCGCACACTCCCGCCCGCCTGGTCGCCGCGTTCACCGCTGCGCTCGCCGATCCGAAGCCCGTGCTGCGCATGGACAGCGGGCGCAGTCTCCCGACCTGCGACCCGAACGTCGTCACCCGTAGGACCACAGACGTGCTCGCGGTGTACGTGGCCGGGGCGTTGGAAGAGCGCGTCCACTCCCTCGCTGCCCGGCACGCCATCTCGCAGGCGAGTCCGAGCCCCTCGCGACAGCCGCCGGCCAAGAACAGCCGCAGCCGCTGATCCCTCCGCCCTCGCCCTCGCCCGGAAGCACGTAGCCCTTGCCCCCTTCCTCCTCCAACAGCAACACGGACGGGTACGACCTCGTCCTGCGCCTCCTGATCGGCGTGCTCGCTGTCGTCGTCCCCCTCGCCCACCTCGCCTGGCTGTCCGGCAACATCACCGCCTACCTCACCGGAGCCAGCTGGGCCCCCTACCAGCCGACCACCGCCCTGCTCCACCCCGAGCAGGTCTGGCCCGACGCGGGAGAAACGTCCCTGCTGATCGGTGCCCGCATCGTTCCCGTTCTCCTCCTCCTTGCCCTCGGGACGGCCGCGGGCATCCTGTGGGCCCGGCACAAGAACCGCAGCGGCGGCCGGAAGAAGAAGATCACCGGCATGGCCAAGGCCCGGGACATCGAGCCGCTGATGGCCAAGGCGATCACCGACAAGGCCCGCTCTCTGCGCCCGAGTCTGAAGGACGCCAAGCACATCGAGGCCCGCGACACCGGCATCCTGCTCGGCAACCTGCAGGGCACCAGGCACGAGGTGCGCATGGGCTACGAGGACGTGGCCGTCGCCATCATGGCGCCCCGCTCGGGCAAGACCACCTCGCTCGCGATCCCCTCCATCCTCTCCGCGCCCGGCCCTGTCCTGCTGACCTCGAACAAAGCCGCCGGCGATGCCTTCACCGCCACCTACGACGCCCGCGCCCGCGTCGGACAGGTGTGGTCGATGGACCCGCAGCAGATCGCCCACGCCGCACGCGAGATGTGGTGGAACCCCTTGGCGGACGCCAAAACCCTGGACGGCGCCGGGCGGTTGGCCGGCCACTTCCTCGCTGCCTCAGTGGACGCGAGCCAGCAGGGTGACTTCTGGTCCAAGGCCGGATCCAACATCCTCGCCCAGCTCTTCCTCGCCGCGGCCCTCGACGAGCGGCCGATCACCGACGTCATGCAGTGGCTGGCCTTCCCCGCCGACCGCACCCCGCTCGACATCCTCCGCGACCACCAACTCGCCGCCGTCGCCGCCCAGCTCAAGGGAACGGTGGAAGGCCCGCCGGAAACCCGGGACGGCATCTACGAGACAGCCCGCCAGTACGCCGCCGCGCTGCTGAACAGCGAGATCGCCGCCTGGGTCACCCCGCAGAAGGACACCGCCGAGTTCCGGCCGTCCGCGTTCGTCGTGTCCGCCGACACGCTGTACCTGCTGTCGAAGGACGGCGGTGGCGGAGCTAGTGCGCTGATCGCGGCGTGCGCGGACTCGGTCATGCGGGCCGCGACCGCCCAGGCCGAACGCGCCGGCGGACGCCTCGACCCGCCCATGCTCGCGATCCTCGACGAGGCCGCCAACGTCTGCAAGATCAGCGACCTGCCGGACCTGTACTCCCACCTCGGCAGCCGCGGGATCATCCCGATCACCATCCTCCAGTCCTACCGCCAGGGCCAGAAGGTGTGGTCGGACGCCGGCATGGACGCCATGTGGTCCGCCTCGACCGTCAAGATCATCGGTAGCGGCATCGACGACCCCGACTTCGCCGACAAGCTCTCCCGGCTGATCGGCGACCACGATGTCGAGACCACCTCCACTTCCCACTCCGAGTCCGGCAGGTCGACCTCCGTGTCGATGCGGCAGGAGCGGATCCTGCCCGCCGACGCGATCCGCGCCCTGCCCAAGGGCACCGCGCTCTGCTTCGCCACCGGCATGCGCGCCGCCATGCTCGACCTGCGTCCCTGGTACCTGGAGCCCGGCGCCGACGAACTGTCCGCCGCCTCCGCCCGAGCGTCGAAGGCCATCACCGCCCGCGCGATCGCCAAGCACGCACCCCAGCAGGGCGACTACGGCACGGCCGCCTGACCGGGCTGCGCCACGCCCCCGGATCTCGCTCACCGCACCACGACCTTCCGGAGCACGATGGCTCTCACCGACCACCACGACGTCTTCATCGGCTCGACCGGCGACGGATGGACCTTCGTCGTCCTCAACCGCCCTCTCCGCAATGCCGCCCGCATCCTGACCGGGGCGGGATTCACCGCCCGCGAACACCAGGGCCGCACCCTCTACCTCCTGCCGCCCGAGACGGCCGAGGACGCGCACGAGCGCGCCGGTGTCGCGGCCTCCGGGCTCATGGCCCACACCCTGGACCTCGTCGACCTCGCCTGGACCACACACCACCCCAGTACCGACAGTGCCGAGCGCGAGGCGACCATCCGATTCCACGACGGCACGGTCACCGCCACCACTCTCACGGACCGGGCTGGCGACGTCCTCACCCAACACGGCTTCACTCCCACAGAAACGACGTGGGAGTACACGCTGACTGCCGGGCCCGGCGCAGCCGACGCCGTGAACGCGGTAGTCCGTGCCGAGGCCCATCTCTACACCCACGGCGTCCGCGTGCACGTCGACCTCGGCATCGCGACCACGCAGGACATCCCACCGGCACCATCCCGCCCCGGTGCCGCCCCCTCACCGCCACCCACCACATCGGTCCAGCGGCGCAGCCGCTGACCACCATCCGCCTCCCCCGGAGCACTGCACCATGCACCAGATCGACCTGCACGCCGAGATCGCCCGACTGCGGCAACTCGGCAGCGACTTCGAGGACCTGCACAGCGAAATCCGCTCGCTCGCCCTGACCCCCGGCACCGACGCCCGGCAGCAACTCACGGCGAAGATCGTGGACACGAACGAGCTGGTCCAACAGGCCATGTTCCGCCTCGCCGCCCTCGACGGCAGCCAGTACACCGCCATACCCGTCAGCCGCCCAGCCCTGGAAGCACTCGCCTCCGTCGTCCTGGCCGCCAGTCTCGCCGCCTCCGACCTTGCCTGCGCGCTGGAGGCCAACCCGCTGGAGGGCGCCCCTTTCCCCGGCCCACCGAGCGCCCCGTTCCCCGACACGCCGGCCGATGAAGCAGCCGTGCGTACGGCGCGGCACGCGGAGGCGGTCCCCGCCATGGCGGAACACCTCGCGAACGCCGCCCACCAGCTCGATCTCGCCCACACCGGCTGCTACTACCTCGCCAGCGGCATCACCCGGGACCTGAAGCAGCACGCCGAACAGAACCAGGCGACACCGGCGCCGAAGATCACGGACAGCCAGTACGCCGTCCTCGTCCGGCTGTCCGCAGACGGCGGCTCCCTTTACGAGACGAGCCGGTACGGCGTCACCAAGGCGGTCGACAAGGACCGGGCCACCGTGAACGTCGCCACCCTCAACGCTCTGATCAAGCGAGGACTCATCCAGGTGGACACGACGACGTCCCTGTACCAGGGCCAGCGCCTCCACGTCACCGCCGAAGGCCAGCGTGCCCTCACCCAGCACAGGCCCACCACGACCCCCGCCCGAACGGCGGCCGTGACGCCTCCTGCGACCAAGCAGGCCGCCGCAGGACGCACTCGATGACCGGCTTCGCCCCGACGAACCGCGTCCTGGTCAGCCCCGTCTATCTGGCCGGCCCCGGCAACTCCGCCGTGGTCACCCGCCCGCTGCACGCAGCCAGCTGGGCTGAGGCACGCACGCCCGTCGGGCGAATGCTCTCCAGCCCCTGCCTGCGCGCACAGATCGCCCGCCTTCCCGACGGCTGGACGATCTCCTACGCCCGCGAGCCACTGGCCGTCCCCCACTGGACCGCTCATTTCACCCGCGACACGCCTGCCGAGATCGTCTCTGCCTTCACCACCACCCTCATGCGCGGACTGGACAACGACCACAAGAACTTCCTCCCCGGCGGCCCCCACTTCACCCCCATCGCCCCCGGCGATGTCCTCATCGCCCGCAGCTGGAAGGACGAGGCCAACGCCCTCTTCCAGTACCAGCACTCACCCGACCGACACGCCTACCTCAGCCTCCGCCAGTACGACGCCGACTTCCACGCCGAGTTGGAAGGTGGCGTCGCCGCCGAACGAACCATGTACGCGGGCGTCGAGGCCGCCAACGGGCCCCGCTGGCACGCGGACTTCACCTCCGCCACCCCGCTGCACCTGATCATCAGCGCCGCCGACGCCCTCTCCAGCCCGGCACCGGTCCGCCGCCGGCCGCGCGACCTCCCCGAGCGCCACCTGCCCTTTTTGACCATCCGCTCTGCGGCGGCCCGCACCCAACCTCACGCTGCCCGCGCCACCGCCCGGTCATCGGCCAGCGCTGTACCCGTGGCCCGAACAACCGCGCACATGCGCCTTGCCAACCCCACACGATCACTCCGCTGACCTTCCCGCCCGGTCGCTTCGGCACAGCTCAAGCTCCTGCCCCGCCCGGGCCGTTGGACGCCGCCACCAGACGGCGGTCCGAAGCGCTCCGTCTCTTCCCCACCCCTGGACTCCCCTGTGCCCGAACCCCGCCCCGACCCCGGCCTGCGCCGCACGCAGCGGGCCGGCCGTGACCGTACCGATGACGATGTCCTCGTCACCCCTGGCTACCTCGCCGGCAGTGCCTATTGCGGTGACGACGCCTTCGTCCCGCTGACCCATCACTACTGGCACGACATGAGTGACGAGATGGGCAACTTCTACGTCACGACCATGGGCAGCAAACTCCGCGTCGCCTACGTCCCGGAAGCATCCGAACTGATGCCGGACGCCACGGCGTTGTGGCAGATCCGCTGCCGCACGGATCTGCACGCCCCACCGACGTGGACCGCGGCCTTCACCGACGAGACCCCTCCCGAGATCCTAGCCACGGTCACCGCCTCCCTGGACGCCGACGTCACCGCGGGCCGATGGGACGACGAGCCCTACCGCGAGCGCGATGACCATCCGGAGATGGTGTGGGAGGTCCTGCGCGCCGCCCGCTGGCAGATCACCGTGGACGGCTGGCACATCACCGCGACCTCGCCCGACCGGCTGGCCCACCTGGAATACCGCCCTCCCTCCTCGTTCGGCGGGCACAACGTGGCCCGGGACGAGGCGTGGCGCGCGAGAATCCTTGCCGCCCTGGATGCGCGGCGGGCGCTGTGGGAAGCCGATTTCCACAGCGCCACCCCCGCCCATCTGGTCGCGGCCTTCGCCACGGCTCTGGCCGATCCGGCGCCGGTCTCCCGTGAACGCGCCTGCGTTCCGCGCGAGGGCCACGCCCACCTGCGCCCGCTGAAGCCGGACGCCCCCGCGGCACCCCGGGCCGTGGCGGCGCCCACACCGCGGGACCTCGCCCGCGCCCGGGCGGCTCGCGGTCCTGCACTGCCGACCGTCAGCGTTCCGCGCTGGTCGACCACGACACGGCCGCCCGCCGTTGCCGCCCCCGCCGTCACGCCGGGCCCGCGCCGCTGATACATGCCCGCCGCCGGGATCCAGCGCGACACAGCCGCCGAAGGCCACCGCGCGCTCGCCCGCCCCAGGCCCGTCGGCGCGGACGGCGAACGGCTGCCCCCTACAGATCCCCCCTTTGGGAGTCCTACCTGGGCGCAACCCTCCTTCTCCCACCGAGGCGTTGACGGTCTCCGCCGCAGACGGCACTCGCCTGTCCGTCTACCGCGACACCCCTGCGCGCCCGCGTCCCGGCGGCGCGACGGTCGTGCTGGTGCACGGCGCGTCCGTCACCGCCGACCTGTGGCGCGTCCACGCCCGGCACCTGACCGGCCTGGCCTGACCGTCGTGCGCTACGACCAGCGCGCACACGGTCACACCCCGCGCGGCCAGGCACCGCTGACGATCCGGCAGCTCGCCGACGACCTGCACCACATCCTGACCCACGTCGTCCCCGCCGGGCCGCTCGTGCTCGCCGGCCACTCCCTGGGCGCCCTCGTCCTGCAGGAACTCGCCGCCCTGCACCCCCAACACCAGGCCCGCATCCGGGGCATGGTGCTGCTGTCGGCCACCGCACGCGGGGCGAGCGTGCTGCCCGGACGCGACCCGCGCGCCTGGCTCCTGGCCGCCGGACGCAGCCTCGCCGCCCTGACCTGCACCCGGGCACCCCGCACGGTGGACTTCCTGCGGCACCGGCTGCCCACCACACACCCCTACAGCCTCGCGCCCCACCCCCACCGGCCGGCCGACGGGCCACGACCGTGCCGCCACGGCATCCGCCACACCCGCACCCGCGATCTCGCCGACCTGTGGCAGTGCCTGCGCCGCTACCAGCCGCGCGACGCCACCGTGCTCCACCAGTTCGGCGACCGGCTGCTGCTGATGGCCGGCGCGGACGACCGGCACATCCCCGCCGCCCACACCAAGCAGTGGGCCGCCCAACTCCCTGCCGCCCGCCTGGAGATCCTCCCCCGCACCACCCACGCGCTGCCCATCCGCCACCCCGCGCTCATCAGCGACCGCATCACCCGCCTCGCCGCCGAACCGAGCCCCCACCCTCCTCACCCCCAGGACCGATCATTTCCGAACTCCCTGCCTTCCGGGCAATTTCACTAGGTGCCGGTATCCAGTCCAGCGCCATGCTCGCCCTCTCCGCACAAGGCATACTCCCGAAGGTCGACTACGCAATTTTCGCCGACACAGGATGGGAACCGAGAGCCGTTTATTCCCATCTCGCCCGACTGGAGCGAGAAATAGCCGGACCCGCAGGCATACTCGTCCTTCGCGTATCGTCCGGAAACATACGCAAGGATGCCCTTGACCCCGACCACCGGTTTGCATCGATGCCGCTCTACGTCCTGAACAAGGACGGAAATCCGGGTATGACCAGGCGGCAATGTACCGGGGAATATAAAATTAAGCCGATCAAGAAAAAGGTCCGCGAAATACTCGGCTACCCCTATCCGGCACGCATCCCCAAGGGCGTCTTCGTCGAGCAGTGGGTCGGCATCTCCACCGACGAATTCCACCGGGCCAAGGACGCCGACGTCAAGTACATGCGCAATCGGCACCCGCTCATCGACATGGGCTGGTCAAGAAGCGACTGCGTCCGCTATCTGACGTCGCTCGGTCTGGCCGACACCCCGAAGTCGAGCTGCCTCGGTTGCCCTTTCCACGGAAACGCCCAGTGGCGCAACATCCGCGACAACTCCCCGGAGGAATGGGAGGACGTGGTGGAGTTCGACGCGGCCATTCGCAAGGGAAATGCCCGCGCCAACGCCACCGGCAACCGTCTGCTCGGCGAGGCGTTTCTCCACCGCTCCCGCGTACCCCTCAGCGAGGCCCCCATCGACCACGTCACCGCCGCCGAATGGGCGGCAATGCAGCAAGAACTCACCGACAGCGGACCTGACCTTCAGGAACTGGAGCAGGGCATCGTCGACGGCTGTTCCCCGTGGGCCTGCCGCGGTGAAGTCGAGCCGGTACAGGACGACTTCGGACTGGCCTCTTGACCATCCTGGACCTGTTTGCCGGGCCGGGGGGATGGAGCCGCTCGCTTAACGTCCTCGGCGTACGGGACGTGGGTCTCGAATGGGATGAGTGGGCCTGCAAGACCCGTGCGGCGGCAGGGCAGTTGACCATTCGCACCGACGTGGCGCTGTATCCCGTATGGCCCTTCCTCGGCAAGACCGACGGGCTGATCGCGAGCCCGCCCTGCCAGGCATGGTCCATGGCCGGCAAGCGCCTCGGCCTGGTGGACCAGCCGCTCGTGCACCAGGCAGTGGCGGACCTCGCCGCTGGACGCGACACCCGCGAGAAGCTGCTGACAGCCTGCCGGGACGAACGCTCGCTGCTGGCCGCCGAGCCCATGCGCTACCTCCACGCCCTCAACACCGTCGGCGAGCCCGAGTGGGTCGCCATGGAAGAAGTGCCGGACGTTCTGCCGCTGTGGAAGCAGTACGCCTCCGTGCTGCGCGGATGGGGGTTCTCGGTCTGGTACGGGATCCTCAACGCCGCCAACTTCGGCGTACCGCAAACCAGGCGGCGGGCAATCCTGCTCGCCTCCCGCGTCCGCACCGCCCAGCCTCCACCACCCACACACGCCCAGACCACCGAGCCGGAGAGCCTGTTCGGGCCAGGCCGTGACCGATGGGTGTCAATGGCCGAGGCCCTCGGCTGGGGCGCCACCGACCGACCCGTCCCCACCGTCTGCGCCGGCGGCGGACCCGGCGGCGGGCCCGAACCGTTTCCCTCAGGCTCCCGCAAGACGCTCTCCGACGCCCGGGATCGCGGCACCTGGATGCCGCGACCGGAGGCTGTGGTCCTGCAGTCCCGCCGCGAAGGAACCGGATGGGTCGCCCGGCACGGCACCCGCGAGAACCAGACCCTTACCGCCCCGGCGCCGACGTTCACCGCCGAGGCGCACCGCTGGTCCTGGTCCCTGCGCAGCAACAACCAGGCCAACGCCACCATCCGTCCGCTGTCCGAGCCGGCAGGCACGCTGTTCTTCGGTCACCGGGCCAACGAGTGCACCTGGGTCGCCGCACCGGCCCTCGCACCGACGCAGGACACGGACACGCCAGCGATGCCGGAGCCGATCCGGATCACCGCCCGTGAGGCCGGCCTCCTGCAGACCTTCCCCGCCGATTACCCCTGGGCCGGCAACAAAGGCCAGCAGTTCTCCCAGATCGGCAACGCCGTCCCGCCGTTGCTCGCAGGCCACCTCCTTGCCCCGCACCTCGGCGTCACCCTCGACCCCAACGACTTCACCCTCGCCGCCTGATGCCCCGCGCCCCCGAACCTGACGAGAACGACGACCTCGACCTGCCTGACACGCATCCGCCGCCGCCCGTGCACTACGTCGAGCAGGCCCTTCTGGGCGCCCTCCTCCTCGATACGCACCGTCTCGCCGACGTGACCGGCATCGCCGGCACCTCGTTCTCCACTGCCGCGCATTCCGCCTTGTACGCAGCGATCAGCACCCTGCCCCCTCCGGACCCGGCCGAGCACGCCAAGAACACCAGGTGGCTCGACCAGGTACTCGCCACGGGGCGCGAGCAGGCGCGCGGACTGACCGCCTCCTACCTGCACACCCTTGTCCAGGTCTGCCCCTGGCCCCGCCACGCACCGGCCTACGCACGGATGGTCGAGGCCGAACACGCCCGCCGCCGCCTGCAGACGGCCGCCGAACGCCTCGTCCAGACCGTCCACGATGCCTCCCTCCCACACCCTGTCCAGACGGTGCTCGCCGAGGCCGACGCACTCGCCGCGGTCGTGGACGACATCGCGAGCCGCTTCCCACCGCGCGCCGGCGTCCTGCCCCGCACCCCCGCATCGCCGCCAGCCATCACGCCCGACTACATCGAGGCAGTCGAGGAGGAACGGCTGCTGCTCGCGACCGCCACCGCCCACCCCGCCGATATCGAGTCCGCCCGGTGGCTGCTCCCCGACGACCTCACCCTGCCGCTGCACGCCAGCCTGTGGCAGTGCCTGACCGCTCTTGCCCGGCGCCGCGATCCCGTCGACCCCGTCACCGTCCTGTGGGAGGCCCAACAGCGCGGCCTGCTGGACGACGGAAGCGAACCGGGCGAGGTGCTCCGCCTGCTGGCCGAACCAGCCGGTTCCGTGGAGCACTGGGGCGAGCGCGCCCTGCAGCGCTCCCTACTGGCAACCGCCGATCACACCGGCCGACGCATCGAGGCGTACGCCGGCGACCCGGCGAACACCCCGTTCCAACTCGTCGCCGGCGCCCGCCGATCCCTCGCCGACATCGGCGCCATCCGCACCCGCTGGCAGCACGCCACCGCAACGGTCCCGCCGCAGCGACCGCGGCCGGCGCCCACCACTCGCGCTGGCCCGCCGACCACCACGGCCGCCCACATCGCCCGCGCCGCGCGAGCAACCCGATAGCACCCCGCGTCTGCCGGTGGCCGGACCCGAAGACCCGGCCACCGGCAGAAGAGACGACACCCCAACGTGACCACCACACATAAAATCGCCGGCCACGTAGCCCAGCCCGCCCACCGCATCATTACCGCGCGGACGCCCGATGCCCAACCGATCACTACCCCAAGGGGCAAACGCCGCTGAGCTCGCCGACCACCCTGACAGTCCATGGCCTCGCCTCTGCGGTGCCCGAACCCATCGGCACAAAGCTGGTATTGCGGTTGGGTGCAGTTCCTTTCGAGTGACGGCCGCGATCAAGTGGTGAGGTCGTAGTTCCGCTGGTGAGTGCGTCAGGCGGCATGCCGGAAAATCATCCGTCGGGGAACCGCGCCACGTACGGATACTGGGCCGGTGAGCAATGTCATGGCTGAGCACGAAGCGGTTACTGAGCAGTTGATGCGAAGGGTCTACCTCGGCCTGCGTGAGGACAATCTCGACCCTCAGGACGTCGTCGCCCTCGCCTGCGAACTGCTCGACTGGTTCCACTGCACCGACGCCGTCCTGGAGGTTGTCGAGCGGAATCCGGCCGAGGTGCCGCGGGCGGAAATGACCGCCCTGGCCCGGCGCGTCCTGGACGACGTGGGCTTCGATCCTGGCTTCGACCTCGTCCCCGAGCGTTTGGAGACATTGCGCGCCGCGCTGCGAATCCTGGCCCGCGATCTGCCCACGCGTGGGATCGAGGGCGAACCGGAGATCGAGATCCTGGAGGACTGGTTCCCGGTGGGAGCCGGTGTCCGCCTTGCCGATGGCGAACGGCTCAACTGGGGCGGCCCCGTCCTGCCGAACATGTGCGACGACCCAGCCATGGCACTGACCAGCCTGGCGATCATGATCCAGGAGAGCCTGCTCGAATGGACCTGGCAGGTCTGGCCGGTGTGCCCCCGGCATCACCTCGGCGTCCACGGCTCGGAGCGGGACGGTGCGGCCGTGTGGTGGTGCGCGGGCGATGGCGGACACATACTGGCGCCGGTCGGTGAACTCGCGATCGCTCTCGGCCGTCGTCGCCCCGAATAGGACCGGCGGTGGGGTGCAGTTCGTTTCGGACGACCGCCTAGATCAGGCGGTGGGGACGTAGTTCCGCTGGTCGGGTGCGGGGTAGAGGCGTTCGTGTTCGCGGGCGGCGTGGTAGCGCCAGTAGAGGTCGAGGTCTCCGTTGGACAGGACGGCACGCAGTCGCAGTACGGCTTCCGCTCCGTGGAGGCCCCAGCGGGCGCCGGTGATGTCGAGGCGGTCGGCGATCAGGTGGCGGCAGGCGCCCTCGACCGCGCCGGTGGCGATCGGCCAGCCGGCTGCGAGGGCAGCGTCGTAGTGGAGTTGGTCGAGGTGGCCGGTCAGGTAGCGGCCGCAGGCGTCGACAGCCTCGCGCCGGGCCGGCGGCAAGTGTTCCCGCTCAGCCTGGCTGGTCATTTCGGCGGCGGTATGGGCAGCCTGACCTGCGAGGATCGCGGTAAGACGGTCGGCGGCCCATGCTTCGGCTTCGGTGGTGCCGGCTTTGTGGAAGGCGTGGGCGGCGGCCCAGACGTACTCGGCGACGTGCACGAAGTCCAGCAGGACGTGGACCGTGACGCCGCGTCGGCCGGTCTCGGCCCCGATCAGGTCGAGCTGGTGGCGGGCGCCGTCGACCAGCACGACCCACGGCCGCAGATGCTTTGGATCACGGGCCTCGGCCTGGCCGAAGGCGTCGGAGATCACCTGCTCGGGCGGGCGGACCAGCGAGGCGGTGCACCACTTGTTCTCGGCCCGCGGTCCCGGACGGGCGGGGCGTTCGCCGCTTCGGCCGCCGGGCGGGTGGATGACGTCGTGCGGACGTCTGGGGGCGGGACGTGTGTCGAAGACGCAGGCCACCGTCGCCATCCGCTTCCGGTTCGGCTTCTCACCTGGCGCAAGTCGGCCGCGATGAGCGCCCGCCGCTTTCGCGGCGGCCCGGCGGGTGGCCTCCCGCAGGGCCTCAGGCCGCATGACCACGCCCTTGCCGTCCGCCTGGATCACCAGCGGCATCGTGCGGCTGCACGGGATCGGGATCCGGGTCCGGTAGAAGCCGTCGACGTCGACCGCGGCGGCGACCACGAGCTCTTCGAGTCTGCGTTTGCCGAGCACGTTCCCGCAGCGGCGCTCGACTGCATCGTGGGCCTGGTCGAACGAGCCGCGGACGGCTTCGGTCACCGCGAGTCGCCGTAATCCCGTCAAATGCCGGCCCGCCGGCAGCGACAGCACAGCGTCGGCGGGGTGGACGTTGCCCACGCCCCGGCCCCGGTGGGCGACTCTTACGACCCGGACCATCCCGAACACGGTGGCCAGCCAGCGCGAGTGTCCCGTCTCGCGCCAGGACCGCACCCGGCCTTCCGGCCCCACCACAACCGGCCCGGCACCGGAACGAACCTGTCCCTCCTCCCGCGCCGCGCGCAGGTCGAGGTGGTCCTGCAGCAGCAAGCGAAGCAGTTCCCGCCCGGCCGCGTCGAGGTATTCCTCCAGCTCAGTGTGGGTCCACATGCCTGCGTCGCTGCTCGACAGGGTGGTGGTCAGCGTCTCGAAGGCGCTGAGGGAGTCGGCAAAGGGGTCAGCGGTGGCATGCGTGTCGTACGGTGTCATCTCCAGGGCTCTTCCCGTCCAGCATCGATTGGGTCGCACCTTCAATGTAGGCGCGGAAGAGCCCTGCTGTTAACGGGAGTTGGGCGAAATGGTCCTGCGGCGGCGGGCCAGGGTGAACATGCCCGGGGTGTCCTCGTCCAGCCAGCCCCGCTCCACCAGCCGCTTCAGCTTCGCCCTCGTGCCCTCGATCTTCCCGGTCTCGGCCGGCAGCCCGATCCTCGGTACGACCTGCTTGGCGCGGACCGGCCCCGGCGCGTCCGACACCACCTCCACGATGTCCTGATACACCTGCGGCAAGATCTCCGGCCCCATCCCGGACTGCCAGTTCGGCACCGTCAGGACCCCGATGACCTGCCGCTCGGCCCCTGCATACGCCGACGCCATCAGCTCATCTACAGGCGCCTGTCCGGCACCGACGGCCGCCACCGACTGCTCCGGACCCATCTCCGCGAGCACTTCCGCGACCGTCTCCCGCGCGATCCGCAACCGCTCCAGCCCCTCCCTGGCCATCTCCAGCTTCCCGGACAGCTCAGCGAGTTCGGCTTCCAACTCCTCCACCCGAACCCGGGCGGCTGCCTCGCGCGCTTCCAACTCCTCGAACAGCGAGCCCATCCGCCACCCCTCCTCCACGACCACGGTAGAGACGAACGGCCTCGAACACAGCCCCTGCTCAACGCTTGCCCAGCTCAACCCTTCCCTTCAGAGGAACCGCACCCATTGCGGTTCGCTGTTGGGGGAACTCCGACGCCCAACTGGCCCGTGGAGCTACGCCGTTCCAACCGCCCCTCCGGCATCCTCACTCTCGTCGAGCTCGTCGTTCTCGATCTCCACATCCTCGACCTTGACCACCGGATCACCGCTGGCCTCAGACAACTCCAGGCCGAGCCAGCCTTTGAGTCGCGTGTAGGCCAGACGCAGGAGGACGTCAGCACGCTGATCCATGAACGTCGGATCCCACTTGTCCTCACGCTGCCCCAGTGCCCGCAGGTGCGGGAGGTAACGCGACATGGCCGCTAGATCTTCAGTCGCCTGCGCGAAATTCAAGCCAGAACTGTCGAGGATTGACTTCCCGTCGTCGGCCGTCGGGGCACCGAGTGCCGCATACAAGACCTTCTTCTCGTTCCAAGGCCGCGAGCTGAGGGACGCGTTGGCAGCGCCTGGCGCCAGGACCAGATTGCCCAGTTTGTGGACGGTCTCCTTCTCGCTGTAGAACTCCTCATCCCAGCCACTCGTGGCCTGCTGTGGTGCGATGTGTTCGATCGTGAAGTGCGGCTCGTCCGCCCAACCGTCTGCGGTGAAGCAGGAGGCGACCCCCGCCTTGCCTTGGATAATCAGTCCCGGATTCTCCAGATCTTCAGTTGTGTCGTGATATGCAGCCAGAAGCAGGAAACGCGTAAGGGGGCGGCTAATTTTGTAGAGCGGCAGCGCAGAAGCAGATGCCAGGAACGACGCCAAGTTTTGGACACCGCCGAGCTTAGGGTGCAACAAACGCGCCGCGAGTTCCTTCTTCAACGCCTCTGCGTCGACGATCGGATCAGGTTTCGTTGCATCGGGCTCTACCCACTGCCGGGCGAGAGGTCCAATGCCCGTGAGCGAGTCCCCGGCCATGACCGCCCGGTACTGGCTGTCGATGTTGCCCGTGCCGCGGCGGGTTGCTCGCCAGAAGACCGTGAAGGCAGTGATTGCCTTGATCGCCTTCTCGAACTCGGCGATGCGCTCAGCCCTCACTTCTCCTTCGTCCGCGTGAACAGCCTCGGAGTAGAAGCGCACGAGCGGCGCGATGGCAATGGTGTGATTGAGCGAATTGAGGAAGGCCAGACACAATTTCACGGTGTCCGTCATGGCCGTCGCTTCTAGCCCGGCTAGCGTGCGAGGAGCGTTGGCCGCCGGCCCCCAGGTATTCCCGACAAAGGCCGCCGTGTCGCTTAGGTGGCGCAAGTACGCGCTTCGATCATCGGCCGAGTCCTTGTGGCGCTCAAAGGTATCGCGCATGTAGACCCGCTGATCCGGGAGGCGCTTGGAGAGCTTCTCCCCAGTCTCGGTCAACGCGAAAGTGACCAGCAGGTCTCGAGTTGCGTTCTGAAGCTTGTCTCCAACGTCAAAACGGTCCAGGTACCCCTGAACCGCCTTCATGTACGCGTGCGCGTCCGAGTCCTGGTAGTCCTGAATCTTCTCTGCCATCACCACCCGAGGGAGGAAGGTCTCGAAGGCGGTCAGAGGCTCACCCGTGGTATTCAACGACTCGAAGATCGTGAAGGCGTAGTCCTCGTCCTTGCCTTGCACGACCGTCAGAGCGATGCGGTTCAAGCCATAGGCAGCAAACATGACGAGTCGCATCAACTCAGCCTCAGGCTCGTCTTCCAACTCCCCCAGCCAAGCGCAGAGCTCGGGGTCGAGTTCGTGATTGAAGAGCGCACGCTGGAACTCGATGTTGATGGCAAGGGTGGCTAGCGGCGGCAGATCCTCCAGCTCCTCGATGGACTTTCGCTGCGACAGCTTGGTCAACCCCGTACGGATCTCGTTGAACCTCTTGATGAGATCGCCTTCGCCTTCACCCGCATTCTGTCGCGCCGTCGGCCTGAAGTCCGTCGGCTTAGATTCTGCCGGCTCGCTATCGACTAGCAAAGAGTACGTGTAGATAAGGTTGGCGATCGGCGACTCATACTGCTTGAGCTTCTCGTCCCTGGCCCACTGATCCACGAAGGCTCGAATGAGGCGGGGGTAGATCGGCGTACTTCCGAAGTTCTTTCGCTCATAGAACGCCGCCGCGAGCATCTGCAGGATGTCGCTCGTTTCCGAGTAGAGGTGAGTCCGAGCACTGTCGGCCGGATCCGGCGTCTTGCCCTTGAAGACCTTCCATGCACGCTGACGAATGAGGTTGTGCAGGCCGACCAGCAGGATAAGAAGGCTCGACAAACGCTGCTGGCCATCGATCACGGTAAGGACCTTGGACGGGACCTCGGACTTGACGATTGGCTTGACCGTGACATGGTTGACGTCATGGATGGTGATGACGGTCCCCAAGAAGGTGAAGCTGTCCGGCGCTTTGCCTAGATTCTTGAGGCCATGCAGTGTGTCGTCGAGCAATTTCTCGACCTTGTCTTTGCCCCAGCCGTACGGACGCTGATAGGGCGGCAGGTAGAGGCCCAGACCATTGTCAGACAGCAACTCGCGGACACTCTTGCTCTGCGCCTCGAATATTTCCTTGGCCTGCGTAGGCATGCGTAGTCCCTTTTTCGTCCAGCAGGTTCGGTCAGATCAGATGCGGAATCACCTTGGATGGGGCCTGCGACCTGAATTTCGGCTCAACGGTAATGTAGTTGATGTCGCGAAGCGCGATTACAGAACCGAGAAAACAGATCGAGTAATCGAACTCGGCAAGCCGTTCAAGGCCGTGCGCGACGCCGCCGAGAAGGCACCTAGTCTCGGGCAACTTCCAGGCGTACGCGCACTATCGCGGAGGAATATAGAGCCCCTGACTGGGCTCACTGAGGAACTGAAAAACTCACACGGTTCCGCGTCAAAAATCTCGCGAGTTTCCATTCCCCGATTTCCCTCCGTTACCGATCCGTGCCCGTCGGTGAGCCGTCCCTCATGGTGGCATATGAGTGGTCGTCAGAGGTAGCAGGAGCGGGCGCGCGCCCATCATGCCCCACATGTGACGTTGCGTCACTCCATCACGGAGAAGCTCGACTTGTCGTGGGCGGGTGCGCGGCGTTCTATCACGAGGCCGGGGACAGGGGCTGGGCTAGGTCACAACCCCAAGCGGGACAAACTTGATTGGAAGTCGGGAATGCAACAGCGGCCCCAGCTCGAGATGCTGGGGCCGCTGTGTGTGGTTGCGCGTCAGAGGTGGCAGACGGAGCAGCCGGCCTCGTCGTCGTCTGAGTCGAGCGCGTCGGAAAGGACCTCAAGCAAGGGGCGGTTGGGCTTGATGCGCTTGGCCGCTCTCTCAAGAGCCGCCTCGTGCTTGGCCTCGATCTCGTCCTTGCGCTCTATCAGCTCCGGCAACGACTCGCCCTGAGACCACGTGTAGTTGCGGCCCTTCATGGCGGTGTGCCGGAAGCGGACCTTGTCCTCGTACTCCACGGCCTTGTCGTACAGGTCGGGGTGGCGTTCCTTGAGGCCGACCCATTCGTGCTTGCGCTGGAAGAAGCAGAAGTAGCAGCCGGAGCGTGTGCGCCACTCGTAGTAGCCGGGCAGACCGATGCCTGCCTCGTCGAGGATGCGCATGACGCCTTCCTTGTCGATGCCTTCCTCTCGGAAGGGGAAGACGGCATCGATGTTCGGCTTGGTGCTGACGTAGCCGATGCGGTTCTCGTCGGCGCGGATGGCGACGTAGGAGATGACCTTGTCGTCGCCGACCCAGTCTTCCAGGGGCTTGATCTTGAGGTTCTTGGTGCACCAGCGCATCTGGGGGCTGGGCAGGGTGCCCTGGTAGACCTCCATCCAGTGGTCGAAGTCGCGGTCGGCGTTCAGCCGGACGATGGACTTGCCGAGGGCGGCCTCAAGCCGGTTCAAGTACTTGTAGGTTTCGGGCAGTTCGGCGCCCGTGTCGCAGAAGAAGTACTCCATCTCGGGGACCCGGTTGCGCATATGGACGGCGAGCGCTGAGGAGTCTTTGCCGCCGGAGATACCGAGAACGTGCCGGACCTTCTGGGTGTCGGCTTCGTCGGTCATCCCTGTGCCTTCCTTTCACTCGCCGCTGTCGCGGCATCGGTTACGCGCTGGGCGAGGGCTGCAAGCAGGATCCGCGCTCCGTCCGGTCCAAGAGCCTTTTCGGCCTGCTTCAGGACGTCGGCAGCGAGACTGTTGGCCTCGGTGCGGGCCTGCTCCGGGACGTAGATCAGGGTGCGTTGCTCCACGCCGGCGCTGTCGGTCAAGGTCAACAACTGCGCGTCGAGTTTCTCTTCCCGGCCACGGGCCTCGTTCCCGGCGTGGTGCAGGTGCCCGACTCGGTCGAGGGCCGCAGCCATCGACCGGGCCTTCTGCGGGAAGACCTTGGCTTCCTGGTCGTCCCAGTCGCCGAGGGCGGAGTTGGTCAGGCGTACGACGATGGGCTCAAGCCAGTCTTCGTCCTCAAGGCTGTCGCTGAGGACGAAGTCCACGAAGCCCCGCAGTTCCGGGGTGAGTACCGCGCCGGCGAAGCCTCGCAGACGGGAAGCGAGTTGTGCGCGCAGCTGCGGCAGTTCGGCCGGCAGACGGAATTCCTGTGCGAGGACGTGCACAACCTGCGTGCGCAGCCGGCCATCGATGGCGACGAGTTCGTCGGCTGCCGCGGTGAGGCGTTCGACGTAGGTGTTCGCCGCTTCCGCGTTGGCGCGGGCGTGGGCGAGGATCTCGGGCAGGCCGAGGGCCTTGGGCAGCGCGTGGAAGATCAGGTCGTCGGGGTCCGATGCCCGGATGATCGTCGTGCGCACGGTGCTCGCGTCGGCGGAGATGTTCCTGGTGGCGCGGGCGTATTTGTGCAGGTCGGCCACGCGTGTGATGAGGGCACTGGCCACGGCGAGGAGGTCGGGGTTGCGCAGGGCCTTGGACCGTGGTGCCTCCACGCCGAGCGAGACCATCAGCTTCTTGATGACGTTGCCGCGCTGGCCGTCTCCGGCTGGCGTGTACTTCACCATGAAACGCGCGGGGCCCTTGACGAGGCGCTCGACCGCGTCGATCGTCAGCCGGGGAAGGTAAGTGCCTTCCTCGAACAGGGCGATGTCGTGGCGGCGGATGACCAGGGCCGGCAGCAGGAAGACCGGGACCACGCCGGCCTTGAGCCCGTACGGCGGGCTCATCAGGACACGGATGACGTCTTCCATGCTGACCCGGTCGGTGGCGCCGGTCAGGACCTCGTTGAGGGCGTTCCAGGCAGGCTGGGACTTCTCGTGGCCCTCGCCGGGCGGGGAGAAGCCGTACGGGAGCAGGCTTTCTTGCTGACTCTCGGCCTGAGCCACCCCGTTCTGACGGTGCAGGCCGAGGTAGGCCAGGACACCGCTGTAGATGGCCCGTTCGGCCCTGTACCCGGTCAGGCCGAGGTTCTCCTCGCCCGAGGCGGCGAGCATGGCCGTCAGCAGGACACCTCGGGCCTGGGCGGCCTGGCTGGTCAGGACGTGACGGCCGAGCATCTCGTTGCGGATGTGCGGGGTGCCTGGGTACACCGACTCGCAGGCGAGGGAGACCAGGCCGCTCAGGCTGCGGGCCGTCAGGCCGGAGGCCGCGGGTTCTTCGCCGGGGGCGATTCCGGTGTGCCACAGGCTCCAGGACGCTTCGGAGGACGGTGGGTAGAAGGCGTCCTGCAGGAGTTCCAGCAACTCGGCCTCGGCCTGCACGAGCCGCTCGATGACTTCCCGCCGGGCGACGTGGTCGATGTCCTGCTCGGTGCTGAGTTCCTTCAGCGCGACGAGGTAGGTGGCCGTGCTGAGTACCACGTCGGGTTTGGGGGTGGTGCCGACGAGTACTGGCAGCGGCGAGTGGACATTGGGCCGGTCGGCGTCGGTGCCGAGGTGGAAGACGACGAGGCCGTCGGCAGGCTCCTTCAGCTCGTCCGGGGCGGCGACGGACTTGGTCTCCGGGCCGCTGACCGCGGTGTAGAACACGCGCATCATGCCGGTGACCTGGCTGTGGCGGCCGGCCACGAATGCCTGCGGGACGAGGCTGCCGAGCCGGTTGATGACCGAGGCGTCATCGAAGCGGCTGATGATTTCCTTGAGCCGGCCGTCGATGTCGACGTCCGTGCCCTGCCAGACCCGGTATTCACCGCTGAACTCGCGGTGGACCACAAAGCCCCGGTTGACGAGGTCGGCGAGCCGCTCTTCGAGCGCCGTGAAGGCGTCGGGGTCGGCAACGTCGGTGGGGTCGTGAAGCGCGAAGTGAATCATCGGCGCGGTGGCGCTGAGCGCCCCGTCGGAGTCGATCAGGTTGAGGACGCCGATGGTCTTCAGCACGTCCTGGTCGGCCTCCGCGAGGCCGTTGGCGTCCCGGATGCGCGAGTCGACCTCGATCCACTTGCTCGCGTTAGAGGAGGCAAGCAGGGTGGTGCGCCCGGAGTTGAGGAAGTAGTCCCACAGCTGCGGCAGTCGCACCGTGCTGGCGTGCTCCGCCTTCCGGTCGCTGTGCCGTGCCAGCGAGTGGTGGACGGTGTTGGGCTCGCCGCTGTTGAGGAAGCCCGACAGGCTGCGGTCGTGCTGGCCGATCTGAGCGGCAAGGGTCGGCGCGGCCAGGGCCGTGATCGGGTGCAGCGGGTAGAGGTCCGCGAAGTGGGCGGGGCCGAGTTCGGCCAGAACGCCGAGACCGTGCTGTGTCCAGATGTCCGCAGATGCCTCGGCCGACGCGGTGATCAGGGCCTGCCCCGCCGAGTTGACGGCCGAGCGGTCGAGGCGGCGGCGCAGCAGGTGCAGGGAATCGCCGTGGTGGGGGACGAAGGTGATGTCTTCGAAGCGCCCCTGGATCTTGGCCCATTCGCGGGTCTTGAGTTCGCTGGACCGTGAGGCGTAGTCCATGAACGACAGGTGCTGAAGAGTCATCAGGTAGACGGGCAGCCCGCTGGGGCCGGCCGCCTTCTCGGCGAGTTCCTGCAGCAGGAACAGGTCGTGCTGGGCGTCGGCGAACTCGTTGCGGCCGGCGAGGTGTTCCAGCGTCTTGCCGAACTCGTCGATCACGAGGAGCAGAGGCTGACCGCCTGCCGTCAGAGCCGTGACGGCGCCGAGAATCTCCTTGGCCCCGGCGCGCTCCGCATCGGCGCACGCCTCCAGGGCGGAGGCGATGGCCTTCGGGACGCGCTTGCCCCAGCGGCGCGCGGCTGCGGTGTGCAAGGCTCGGGAGAGCGTGGCGACGACAGATTCCCGGCGCGCGGTGGCCACGCCGCCAAGGAATCCCTCGGAGGCGATGGCGTCGCGTGCTGCGGCAAGACGGTGAGCGAGAGCGGGACTGGCCTCTTCGAGGATCCGCTCGGCCTCGCTGCGCCGCTCGGTGTCTCGTCCCAGCAGAGCGTCGATGATGTTGGACAGGGTGGACTTGCCGGAGCCGTAGGGGCCGGTGAACGACCAGGCCCGGGTGCGGCGCTGGTCGGCCAGGGCGCTCGCGATGCGCTCCAGAACGTCGACGGCCCGGGCACCGACGTAGGGGTCGTGCAGGGCATCCTCGACATCGCGCTCAACGTTGGTCGAGCGCATTTGGGAGCCGACAAGTTCGATGCCGGCGGGGAACTGCGGGGCGGAGCTCGCCGAGCTGCTCGGGGTCCGCGTGGGGGTTGCGGTGGTCACGCGGTCTCCTCAGCAAAGAGCATCTCGGTGGTGTCGGCCGCCTCGGTAGCGTCCGTGGCCTTCGCGGCGAGTTCCTTCTGCTCGGCCATGGCGAGCTCGGGAAACTTGGCAGCCCACTCCTCACGGGTGGGGAAGCCGGGACGGCGGGTGACGAAGTCGTACTGCTCGTCCAGCACTTCCCAGGCCAGCTCGAAGGGGTCGGCCGCGAAGACGAGGCTGCGCTGTCCCACGGCCTCAGTCAGGTTGAGCTGCGGGTGGCCCGCGGCGACCTTCTGGAGCGCCATGACGATCTCGTTCTCCCGGACACGGAAGGCGCGCCCCGGGGAGCCCGGCTCGTTGGCGAGGCGGGCCACGGAGATCGAGTTGGCCTGGCGGGAGAACTTGGCAGCGTAGTCCAGACAGGCGTAGGCCAGGACCCGGGCAGGCAGCGAGGTGCGATGCCCGCTGGTGAACTGCCACTCGGGCTTGCCACGCGTCCCCACGAAGGTGAGCAGGTCAAGGTCACGGAAGGGGCAGGCGAGCAGGTCCTCGTAGCTGCCCGGCGAGCCAGCCTTCTCCGGGGCGCTGCGCGCATACATCTTGGTGATGCAGTCGATGTCCCGGACGATCGACGCCTCTTCCAGGCTCTTGTCGTAGGAGAAGTTCACATGCCGGGTGACCACCTGCGTCATGTCCGCGGTCGAAAACCGGGAGAACGGCGCCAGGTGGAAGGCCGTGTACCAGGCCGGCGCGTGGCTCTTGGCCCCGGGGCGGGAAGAAACCAGCCACCAGTGCAGCAGCCACAGGCTGCCGTTCTCCTCCAGATACGGGTCCGCTCCTCCGTCCTCGTCGAGGAGCCAGCGGGCCTCCCAGGTGGGATAGGAGAACTTGGCCTGTGTTCGCTGCCCGGGCGAGTGCTCGCGGGTCAGCTTGAACGCACGCGACCAGTAGCGCATGGCGTTGACCATGTTCTTGCCCACGCCGAACAACACCGGCGCGTCGTCCGCGAGAAATGCACCCTGGTCGCGTTTGACCTGCATGTACGCCTTGTGCAGCCAGCCGAAGCGGGGCGCGAACGTTTCGTGTCGCGCGAAGGCAAAATGGGCGGCTTCCCCAAGCCGGCTGTCTGACATTCGGGACCTCTCTGTGTCCAATGCGATTGCTCTAACGAGGTGGTAAACGGGATAACGGTCAGCTAGGACCATCGGCTTCGGCCAGCGCGCCACGAACCTGCGTCACGGCGCGTTTGACGGCGTGGGCGGCGCGCTCGATCTCGGCACTCGTGGTGGCGTAGCCCAGCGAGAAGCGGATCGTACTGTCGGCGTCCTTCCGGGACAGTCCCATCGCCAGGAGCACATGGCTCGGCGTGGGAGCGCCGGATGCGCACGCGCTGCCCTCCGAGGCAGCGACGTCGGGCATGGCCGCCAGGACCGCATCCGCCGGCAGGCCCGGGAAGGTGATGCTCGTCACGCCCGGCAGGCGTTGATCACGCTGGCCGTTGATACGGCAGCCGGGCAGGGTGGCGATCACGAGGTTTTCAAGGCGGTCGCGCAGGGCCGCAATCCGTTCGGCCTCCTCGCCGAGAGTTCGGCGCACGGCGTCGGCCGCTGCCCCCATGCCGATGATCCCCGCTACGTTCAGCGTGCCCGCGCGCCAGCCCCGCTCCTGTCCGCCACCCACAAGGAGCGGCCGGTGCGGGAGCGGAGACCCGCGCCGCACATACAGGGCGCCGACTCCCTGCGGGCCGCCGAACTTGTGGGCCGACAACGACAGGAGATCGACGTCGAGTTCAGCAACGTCTACCGGGAGGCGGCCGATGATCTGCGTGGCGTCCGTGTGGACGAGGGCGCCGGCCTCCCGGGCGGTCTTGGCCGCGACGTGGAGATCGGTGAGAACCCCGGTCTCGTTGTTAGCCACCATCAGGGAGACCACACCGCCGCGGCGTGCCGCAAAGACCTGATCCAGAGCGCCGAGTTCCACCAGGCCGCCGGTGCCGACCGGCAGCAGCACAAGATCCTCGGGGCTCTCGGCGGTGACCGCGCGGGCCGTCTCCAGGACAGCCGGATGCTCAACAGGACTGGTAACCAAGGGATTTCCGGCGGCGAACGCGGCACGGAGGGCCAGATTGTTCGCCTCGGTCGCCCCTGATGTGAAGATGATCTCGCCGGGCGAGCAGCCAAGGAGATCGGCTAGCTGCCGACGGGCGACATCGACCCGGTGGGCCGCCTCCCGCCCCGGTTGGTGCAGGCTCGACGCGTTGCCAACCGACTGCATGGCCTCAAGGACGGCCGCGAGAGCCTCAGGCCGGATCGGGGCAGTGGCATTGTAGTCAAGGTAGGCCATATCCGGCCCATTTGATCCGTTCATCATCTGCCACCCCACCTCGCTCGTGTCGCACACCAATGTACTGCTGGTGGAAACCTTCTCTCGCATCCGGGGTTCCACCAGGAGCACTAGATGATCCTAGCCGCGAGCCGTGATCCACTCTTTGAATCACTCGAACGCGTGGTGTCGCAAGCCATTTACCGAACGAATGTTCTACGCCGTTCCCTCTGCGCGCAACCCGCACGCTGCACGATCCGCTTCGTGGCCGGGAAGATGGGCAGCTCTGTGGCCAAATGCCGTCCCTGGCTGGGCTTTTCGCCTGATGGTGCTCCTGTTGTCAGTGGTCCCGATTAGGGTGGTCCGCACGCTGCAACGGCGCAGTTTCTGCACGTTGGGACGCTTCTTGGGGTGCACCGAGCTGGGGGAGGAACTTCACGATGATGGTCGGTCCTGTGCGAGCGGCTTACGGCTCGCCGTCAGTCGCACCGGTCAGGTGAGGCTGTGACGACGTGGTCACCGGGAATGCCCTTCGAGGCGCTCCTGGCAAACGCCCCCATGGACTACATCCGTCGGCACCTGGGCAAGGAGTTGTGCGGCCTCCTCGACCTCCTCGAAGGGGGCGCGGCCGGTGACGAGCGGTTGCGAGCCGTCGCCGCGATCGCGATCGACGCCGAGCTCCTGGTGGCCGATGAGGACGAGCGTGCCGCGCTGATCGGTCTCGTTCCCCCGGCCAAGCAGGGGGAGCTGGCTCAGCGGCTCGGGTCGCTGGGCGACGGGCAACCGCTGGAGTACCTGCGCTCGTTGAAGTGGACGCCTGACGAGCGCAGAGAACTCCTGGAGTTCTTCGGCTTCACGGTCGAGCGGGCACAGCCTCAACTGCTTTCCTTCAAAAGGGAAACGGCTCCCGAATACGCCCTGTTCCCCCATCAGCTCCGCGCGGCACGCCGGACCAAGGAGCTGCTGTACGACGGCCCCCGCCGGGCCGTGCTCCATCTGCCGACGGGCGTGGGCAAGACGCGCACCGGTATGAGCATGATCTGCGACCACCTCCGGCAGCACGGACCCGCCCTGGTGGTATGGCTGGCTCACGGGCAGGAACTGCTGGAGCAGGCCGCGACCGAGTTCGAGCGCGCCTGGAGCAAGGTCGGCGACCGCCCCCTGCCGGTTCTCCGTGTGTGGGGCAGCGCTTCCCCGGACCTCGCGGACGTGAACGACGGACTGGTCGTCCTCGGGCTAGAGAAGGCCGTCTCCATCGGGAAATCGAACCCGCAGTTCCTGCACACGCTGGCCGCCCGCAGCACTCTGACCGTGTTCGACGAGGCACATCAGATCATCGCCCCCACGTTTCAGGGCGTAGTGGACGACCTGACGGTACGTCACGACTCCAGCCTGCTGGGCCTCACCGCGACCCCGGGCCGCACGTGGGCGGACATCGCCAAGGACGAAGAACTCGCCGACTTCTTCTCCCGCCAGAAGGTCATGCTGGAGATCGAGGGCTACACGAACCCCGTGACAGCCCTCATCGACCAGGGCTACCTGGCCAAACCGATCATGCGCACGGTCGCCGCGGAAGCCGGCATGCATCTGTCGGCCCGGGATCAGCAGAACCTGGCGCGAGCGTTCGAGATCCCGGCCAACATCATCGCCGAGCTCGCGAAGGACAAGCAGTGGAACCTCAAGGTTGTCCAGACGATCATGGAGCTGCTTGAGAAGCAGCACCGCCGCATCCTGGTGTTCGCGGCATCGGTCCAACACTGCCGACTCATCGCGTCCGTGCTGTCCGCAGCCGGGCTCGACGCAGTGTTCGTGACCGGTGAGTCGTCTCCGCGGCACCGCAGCGACTCCATCCGCCGTTTCAAGAGCGCGGCACGGCGGCCCATGATCCTGTGCAACTTCGGAGTCCTGACCACGGGCTTCGACGCACCCGCAGCCAGCGCCGCCGTCATCGCCCGACCGACCAAGTCCCTGGTGCTGTACAGCCAGATGGTCGGCCGGGTCATCCGCGGCCCCAAGGCTGGCGGAACCGAAACCTGCGAGATCGTCACCGTCGTCGACCCGGAGCTCCCCGGCTTCGGCGACGTCGCCGAAGCATTCACCAACTGGGAAGACGTATGGGAGACAGCATGACCGGCGAAGGAAGCAACTACCGGATCGTCAGCCCTTCGCTGACCGTCAAGGCCATGCGCGACAGTGGCTACAAGAACACCGCCTACGCGCTCGCCGAGCTGATCGACAACAGCATCGACGCGGAAGCCACGCTGGTGCAGGTCTTCGCCTGCGAGAGCCCCATCGAAGGTGCCACCCAGACCAGGTACCGGGTGGACAAGATTGCCGTCCTCGACGACGGCAAGGGCATGGACAGCGAACTCCTGCGCCGCGCCCTGAAATACGGAGACGGTCTCGGCGACGACCGCAACCGCATCGGCCGCTTCGGCATGGGCCTGCCCAACTCCAGCATGTCCCAGTGCACCAAGGTCGAGGTCTGGTCGTGGAAGAACGGCCCTGCGAACGCGCTGTACACCTACCTTGACCTGGACGAGATCACGAACGGGCAGGATGAGGTTCCCGACCCCGTGCCTCGCCGAGTGCCTGATGATTGGGACGACCTGAGCGAGGTGCCACTAGGTACCAGCGGCACCCTCGTCGTCTGGACGAATCTGGACCGCGTCAAGTGGCACAGTGCTGGGGCCACCTTGCGCAATACCGCCGAGCTGATCGGCCGTGTGTACCGGCACTATCTGCACGACGGCTCCGTGGACATCAAGATGGCGCCTGTTCGCGACGGGAAGGTCATCGAAAAGGTCGCCGAAGGGGACAACGGCGCTTACTACGCCGAGCCCAATGACCCTCTGTACCTCATGACGAAAACGGGAACGCCCGCACCGTTCAACAGCACGCCCATGTTCGAGCCCTTCCACATGGGCAACGAGGCCGAACCGGGGGTCTACCGCTATCCCATCACGGTCGATGGCACGCAACACACCGTGACGGTGCGGGCGTCCATCGCCCGGCCCGAATCCCGCCGTTCCGACGTGTCCGGCCACCCGTGGCCCGACACGGCCAACCCGAACCGGGCCCCGGGTGACCAGAAGTGGGGGAAGCACGCCCGTCGGAATGTCGGCGTCTCGCTGGTCCGCAAGGGCCGCGAGCTCGACCTCGATACCTCGTGGGCGATCGGTTACGACCCCGTGGAGCGGTGGTGGGGCGTCGAGGTGAACTTCCCGCCCGAGCTCGACGAGGTGTTCGGCGTCACCAACAACAAACAGACGGCCGTCGTGTTCTCCTCCCTCGCCGACTTCGACTGGTCGGCTGAGCAGGACCCTGACGAGACACCCAAGCAGTTCAAGGACCGCCTCCGCGAACTCGGCGACCCCCGGCTGCCGCTGATCGACCTCGCCCAGTACCTCAAGGGCCTCCTGGGCAAAATGCGCAAGAAACTGAAGCAACAGACACTGGGCGACCGGAAGGGTAAGAAGCGGTACGACCAGGACGTCACTTCCAAGGCCACGGACGCCGTCAAGCGCCGGCAGGAGGACGGGTACACCGGTACGACCGACCTCCTCGCAGAGGACGCGACGGACGCCGACAAGCGCCAGGAGCAGCTGACCGCGCTGACCGAGCGACACCACGTCGACGAGGACACCGCGCAGACCCTGGTCGACGAGGCCCTGGAGAACGACTGGCGCGTCCGCTGGATCTCCAGCCCACAGGACTCGTCGGCCTTCTTCAACATCGACCTGCTCGCTGGCATGCTCCAGGTGTCCTTCAACACGGAACACCCCCTGCACAGCAAGCTGATGGCCGTCCTTGAGGACGTGCCCGAAGACGCGAACGAAGCGGAGCTCCGCCAGCGACTCGCCCGCGCGACGGAGACCTTCAAGCTGCTCGTCTTCTCCTGGGCACGGATGGAGGACGAGATCCCCAACAAGAAGGCACGCCGGGTCATCGCGGATGCCCGGAGCGACTGGGGCCGCTACGCCCGTGACTTCATCGAGGACGGGAGCGAAGAGGAGTGACACAGCCGGACCATGTCTGGCAGCAGATCGCTCACCTGATGGAGGAGGCCACCAACGAGGTGGTCATCATCGCCCCCTTCATCAAGAAGCCGATCTTCGAGGCGACCATCGCCGCGGTGCCCTCGTCCGTCCAGAAGATCACGTGCGTCACGCGATGGACCCCGGCGGAGGTGGCCGCCGGGGTCTCCGACCCGGAGATCATCGAAGCTGTCCAGAGCGACGAACGCATTTCCATTGCCCTATGCCCGTCCCTCCACGCCAAGCTCTACCGTGCCGACGCTCGCTGTCTGGTCGGCTCCGCCAACCTGACCGGCAAAGCCACAGGACGCGTCCCGAACGCCAACGTGGAACTCCTGCTGGAGGTGCCGGTCGACCACCCCGAAGTACAGCGCGTCCTCGGCCAGATCAACGCCCGCTCGACCATAGCCACACCCCACGCCGCAGCCCTCGTACGGCAACAGGCCGAGCTCCTGAGGAGCGAGCGCATCACTCCGCCGTCCGAGGACGAAGCAGCCCCGTACTGGTTCCCGGAGACAAGGAGACCGGAGAACGTCTACGCCCTTTACGGCGGGCGCCAGAGATTCACTTCCCTGGTCGAGGCCGGCATCGTGCGCGACCTGGCCATGCTCGATGTTCCCGCCGGCCTCACTGAAGACGCCTTCAACACTGAGGTCGAGGCCCGCCTGCATACGATCCCGGAACTCGGTCGACTGACCGCAGAACAGCGTCTCAGTAACATCGAGCTCCAGCGTGCCATCGCCGAGCGGACAGGTGAGACAGAGGAGCAGGCGCGCAGAACGACCGAGACGCTCGCGGCCTGGCTCCGGCACTTCGGCCGGTACTACACCGAAGTGGGCTCGTGGGAGCTGCGACCAGGCATAGAGCACGCCTAAGATCACAGCCACGGCGCGGCCCGCCAGTGCATCGCCGACGAACACGGACACAGGGTGATGGGGAAGGCCGTCTCATGGCAGAGGTACGCGTCCCGTTCCTCCTCGGGCACGCCGAGATTGCCTTCCTCTTCCACGTGGAGCGGCAGACGTCGCAGAAGTGGCGGACAGAAGGCACGCTCGGCGAACCTGACTTGATCGCGTCCGGCAATCCGTACTGGCTGCTGAGTACGGTCATGCAACTCGACGGCGCAGGCGACCGGAGGATCGACCGGGAACGACTGGCGACGTACAAGGCCGGCATCTCTCCCGGCTACGACCTGAGGGATAAGGAGCGACTGCCCGTCATCGTCGGTATCCAGGAGGCAGCACGCGTTCTCGGCCAGGGCGCGCAAGCAGTCTCCCGGTGGCGCAACCGTCAGCAGATCGCCGAAGCCGACTTGCTCCTTTCCGGCTCTCCGCTCTGGCTCCTTGACACCATCCTGGTAGACGGACAGCAACGGCAGCGACCCATCGTGGCCTCCGAGGTTGCTTCACTCCGTGCAGGGCAGCGCACTCCTCAGAAACCCCGCGGACGAAAGCCCAACGCCCCCGCTGCAAGCCCACCGCGAGAACCGCTTCCTGCCGCCCGGACATTCACCAGCGGTGAACAGGCCGCCGCGACCGAGTTCCTGGTAGCCATACTGGCAGAGGGGAAATCTGTCGTCATCAAGCCGCGACCCTAATCAGACAGCCCCTCGTCGAAACGGCTGCCGGGTAGCACTCTCACCTTGCCGACCTATCCGCATCGCCACAGCACCCCCGATTGCCGTTCCCACGGTGCCAGGGATGGCATGCGGACCGGCCGAGGATGTGATGGCGATGCCCAACAGGCTGCGCGTTCTGGCACCGGTACTCGACCATTGACCTGTTGCCGCCCTGAAGCCCGTGATCGCTTGGAAGGCGTTGCCATGCAGGCGATCTAGTCGGTATCCGCGCCTACTCCTGACGGTATACGGCCCCTCGTTGCCTGGGGAAGCAGCGGGGAGAGTCACACGTATGGAGCATGCCAAAAAGCGCTGCGGGTCAAATCTGGTTACGCTAATTCAATGAGGCCCAGATTTGAGCTGATAGATAAAGTTTTCACTCTAGCGGCCACAATTTTTCTGGCAGCCAACGCGAATAACTACCCTACAAAGACGTATTGGAAGAGCGGCTGGGCTTCAGCGTCATGGGTCGTTCCGACTGCGCTTGCCGTCGCCGGAATCTTTGGGGTGATACAGCCATTTTCTGCCCTACAATCACGGTCGACGGTTCAGCGACGGTTCCACCTGCAGCGACAACTGCTAACCACACTCGGCGAAATTATCGAAATGGGAATGACACAGGTACACCCTCCGCTCGATATTTCCGATTTGGCACTTCACGTCTGGAGAAAGAGGCTATCCCTGCGGCACCCAGTCAGCGGCGAATTGGAGCGTATCGCGAGCTATCGTCTCGGCACAGGCGTCGCCCTTAGGGCTTTCCGACCACCCAAGGGAGTCGGCATCATCGGGTTGTGCTGGAAGCACAACGACCCACGGTCCATGGACGCGACCCCCCTGCAGAGCAAAGGCCATTTCGCACAGCAGTCGCAGCTTGGCCCAGATCATGTGATGGGCTTCAAAAGTCATGACGATTTCGACAGATTCTCCCATAGGACCGCACTCTTCGCGAGCCCTATCCGGAACGCAAAATTCAAGTTCATAGGATGCGTCAGCGCTGACGCAAGTGGTGGATACTCCGAGCTAAAAAATGCGGGACTGCTGCAAAAACTCAATGCGCTCGCCGGTTCATTGAGCGCTGCAGACTTCCGAGACCTAGCGTGAGGCAGCACAATGGACTCGATCACCGAAACCACACGCGCCTCATATGAACATAGTGCACACACATATGCAGATTCGACTTGGGAATACTATAATTTTCCTGGCCTCCAGAGGGATGCCTTTAATTTCTCCGAGTCCCTGCAGACTACGGGTCCCGTTCTGGACCTTGGGTGTGGCGGAGGTCGAGACGCAAACTTCTTCGCGTCTCACGGTCACCGAGTGATTGCTGCGGATATCAGTCAAGAAATGCTGCGCGAAGCCCGCAGTAGGATCGCGTCATTCAGGGACAGGAAAGTAGATTTCGCGTGCGTGGATATTAGGCAGCTCCCCTTCCGGGAGAAAATCTTTAGTGGCGTGTGGGCAAGTGGCAGCCTTCTTCATGTTCCACGAGCCGACTTGCTGCCATCCCTGAGGAAGATTGCGAAAGTTCTGATGCCAGGGGGCGTCGCCGCTTTGAGCATGAAGAGCGGCGCCGGGGAAGGCTGGGAGCAATCGGGTGCCGTATCGGGATCTCGCTGGTTTACGTATGTTGACCCCATCGCTTTTTCCAACCTAATGCGCCTGGCTGGATTCAAGTCTGCATCCTATCAACCCTCCGGCCGAGGCACTTGGTTTCTTGCCACGGGATGCATCTAAAAGAGGGGGTAACGGTGGTCAACGTGGATTATCCAGCCCACTCATCGGGACTCGGGCCAGGGAGGACCTGCCGGATACCCCCACGCGGATCAGCAACATCTCCGTCATGTCGCGGCACTAGATGAATATGCAAGTGATCGATAGTGCGCCCAGCGGCTCTACCTTCATTAACGCCAATCGTGTAACCGTCCGGCTGATGCGTCGAGTTTAGTTCCGCTTGACTCTCGACTAGCAGTGCGTACGCATCGAGGACTTCACGAGGGGCTAGCTCGAAGAAGGAAACGACATGACGCTTCGGCACAATCTCAACATGTCCGTCTGCCGCAGGATAATTATCAAGCCTTACGTAGCAGGTATCGTTTTCCCTCTGAACGCTATTCAGAGAAACATCCTCACGCATGCAGAATAGGCAACCGGCCTTAACCGCTACCCGATCTTTCGATCTCGAAGCCCGGGAGATCAGTTCGTCAAGTCGAGCCCCCCAGGTGAGGCTTTTTGCAGGTACTCCCTCGATGCGAGCCACTCTCCGCTCCCTTCCGTAAGGTCGGTGCCAGCAAGGCTCAGACAGCACAGACGCTGGATACGACTACTGAGCCACATAAATACTCCCCCCTCGACACCGTAGCCACTCGCGCAGAACCTGCCGATTGCGCCCTTGTGGAGTAACCAACCGGGTTGGGCGCACCCCCACGCGTATGAGGCGGTGAGGAGAGCGAGCGACCTCTGTAAGGCGCTGCGAAGCCCCAGCCCAGCAAGGCTGGCCTGAGCCGCGAGCGGGCAGAGGTAGGGCTGTTGCCCGCCAGTCGACGCGTGTTCGCCGACAGCTGCGAGAGGAACACTTGATCTACTCGAATCGAGTCCATACTGTCTCTCATATGTCGATCTTGCAGCAGACCCCAGGAGCCAAGCACGCCGACCCAACCGACCCCACTCATCGAGCCGCTTCCAGCGAGCCCAACCGGCAGCCCATGAAGGTCATTTCCTACGGCGGTGGCGTCCAGAGCACAGCCCTGCTCGTACTGGCCGCTCGCAAAGAGATCGATTTCCGCACCTTCCTCTTCGCCAACGTCGGCGACGACAGCGAGCACCCTGCGACGCTGGCCTACGTTCGCAAGATCGCCATCCCGTACGCCGCCCGCGCCGGGATTGAGGTACATGAGCTCAAGCGCCACCGTCGGGACGGAACCACCGAAACGCTCATGCAGCGGCTGAACCGGCCGGACACCCGGTCGATCCCCATCCCGGTCCGCATGTCGAACGGCGCTCCGGGCCGCCGCAACTGCACCGCTGACTTCAAGATCAAGGTGGTCGGGCGGTGGCTTCGGGAGCATGGCGCCACCGCGGAGGCCCCGGCGGCGGTCGGCATCGGCATATCGCTCGACGAAATCCATCGCGCCAACCGCCGGCGGAGGGAAGCGCACGAGGTCATCGAATACCCCCTCCTCGACCTCGGGCTGCGCCGGGACGACTGCGAGCGCATCATCGCCGAGGCCGGCCTGCCGGTACCGCCCAAGAGCTCCTGCTTCTTCTGCCCCTTCCGCACCGTCGGCGCGTGGCGCCACCAGCGTCGCCACGAGCCCGAATTGTTCGCTCAGTCGGTCCGGCTGGAGGAAACGATCAACCGACGGCGGGCCGCACTCGGCCGGGACGACGTCTATCTCACGAGGTACGGGATCCCGCTCACTCAAGCCATCCCCGACGAGAGCCCGGGGGAGGCTGAAGCGGATGAGGATGACGGGGCATGCGACTCCGGCTGGTGCATGACCTGATACCTGCCGAGCAGGCAAACGACGGGTGGGCCCGACCCCACGGGGTCGGGCC
>NZ_JBEXET010000035.1:0-82336 GCF_040606415.1 Streptomyces sp. NPDC005423
ATGGTCGAGCCGAACAGGTACAGCCAGTAGGCGAACATGTTCAGCCGCGGGAACGCCACGTCGGGCGCGCCGATCTGCAGCGGCATGATCCAGTTCGTGAAACCGGCGAACAGCGGCGTCGCGAACATCAGCAGCATGATCGTGCCGTGCATCGTGAACGCCTGGTTGAACTGCTCGTTCGACAGCAGCTGCAGACCCGGCCGCGCCAGCTCGGCGCGCATCAGCAGCGCCATCACGCCGCCGATCAGGAAGAACACGAACGACGTGACCAGATACAGCGTGCCGATCGTCTTGTGGTCCGTGGTCGTCAGCCACTTGATCACGGTGTTGCCGGGTTGCTTGCGCCTTACCGGCAGCTCGTCCGTGTAGTGGGACTCCGCCGCCGCGGCACCCTGGGGTTCATTGAGGATGCTCACAGAGTCTTCGACTCCCACTTCTTCTCGTGGCTCGTCTGCGCGATGCCGGCGGGAATGTAACCGGTCTGGCCCTTCTTCGCGAGGTCCTTCAAGTGCTGCTGGTAGCGCTCGGGGGAGACGACCTTCACGTTGAACAGCATCCGGGCGTGGTCGACGCCGCAGAGCTCGGCGCACTTGCCCCGGAAGGTGCCCTCCTTGGTGGGGGTCACCTGGAAGGAGTTGGTACGGCCCGGGATGACGTCCATCTTCATCAGGAACGGCAGCACCCAGAAGGAGTGGATGACGTCACGTGACGTGAGGACGAAGCGGACCGTCTCACCCTTGGGAAGCCAGAGGGTGGGACCGGGGTTGCCCGTCTGCGGGTTCCGCGTGGCGGGCGTGCCGACGTCGTAGACACCGCCGGCGTTCGCCGGGAACTGGTTCTTGAACCGGCCCGGGATCGCGGCGAGGTTGCTGTCCGTCTTCGCGTCACCGGTGGAACCGCCGACGTTCTCGATGTAGTTGAAGCCCCAGCTCCACTGGAAGCCGACGACGTTGACCGTCACGTCGGGCTTCTTGTCGAGGCTCAGGATCTGAGTCTCGTCACGGGCCGTGAAGTAGAACAGGACCGAGACGATGATGAGCGGAACCACGGTGTACAGCGCCTCGATGGGCATGTTGTACCGGGTCTGTGGGGGAACTTCGACCTTGGTGCGGCTGCGCCGGTGGAACATGGCGCTCCACAGGATCAGGCCCCACACCAGCACGCCGACGGCGAGCGCGGCAGCCCACGAGCCCTGCCACAGGGAGAGGATCCGCGGAGCCTCTGCCGTGGTCGGGGTGGGCATACCAAGGCGGGGGAAGTCCTTGTATGTGCAGCCTGTCGCGGTCGCCAGGACCAGGCCCGCGGTCATTGCCTGCAGCAGCTTCCGCCGCATCGGGCGCCGCGGCGAGCGGTCGGAGCCGTTGGGACTCACGTAGCGCCTTCCCGAGAGTCTCGCCCGCGCGGATTGGCTGCGGCCTGCCTTCTCGCGGGTCGGTCGCCGCCCTGCGTCGGGCAGGGGTTTGGATGTTTATGCGGACCAAACCCTAGCCGACGCGATTTACGGTCGCGCGGGGAGGGTGCCCAACGCGCCGCCCGTTACTCCGGGCGCCGAATAGCTCGGATACGCGGGCTGTTGGGCGTTTACGGGCGCTTTGTGGTCGATCGCGCCTCGCGGCGGAGCCGCTCAGGTCAGGGCCCAGCACGCCTTCGTGGCCCGCCCACGTCTTACCGTTGCCGTGTGTCCTACTTCGATGCCGCCTCCTCCGCTCCCCTCCATCCCGTGGCCCGGCAGGCCCTGTTGGCCTCCCTGGACGAGGGGTGGGCCGATCCCGCCCGGCTGTACCGGGAGGGGCGGCGGGCGCGGATGCTGCTGGACGCCGCGCGGGAGGCCGCCGCCGACGCCGTGGGCTGCCGGGTGGACGAACTGGTCTTCACCTCATCGGGAACGCGGGCCGTACACGCGGGGATCGCGGGGGCGTTGGCGGGGCGGCGGCGCGTCGGGCGTCACCTGATCGTGTCAGCGGTCGAACACTCTGCCGTCCTCCATTCGGCCGAGGGGCTGGTGGCGGAGGGCGGTGCGGCGACCGAGGTGCCGGTGGACCGGACCGGGGCGGTGCGGCCCGAGGGGTACGCGGAGGCCCTGCGGGCGGACACCGCGCTGGCCTGTCTGCAGTCGGCCAACCACGAGGTGGGGACCGTACAGCCGGTCGCGGAGGTGGCCGAGGTGTGCCGGGCGGCCGGGGTGCCGTTGCTGGTGGACGCGGCGCAGTCGCTGGGATGGGGGCCGGTCGAGGGCGCGTGGTCGCTGCTCGCGGCCAGTGCCCACAAGTGGGGCGGTCCCGCGGGCGTCGGGCTGCTCGTCGTACGGAAGGGGGCGCGGTTCGCGGTCCAAGGCCCGGTCGACGAGCGGGAGTCGGGGCGGGCCGCCGGGTTCGAGAACCTGCCCGCGATCGTCGCCGCGGCGGCCTCGCTGCGCGCGGTGCGGGCCGAGGCGGCGGCGGAGGCCGTACGGCTGCGGGAACTGACGGAGCGGATCCGGACGCGGGTGCCGCGGCTGGTGCCGGACGTGGACGTGGTGGGCGCGCCCACGCACCGGCTGCCGGGGATCGTCACCTTCTCTTGTCTCTATGTCGACGGAGAGACCCTGCTGCACGAACTGGACCGCGAGGGTTTCTCCGTCTCGTCCGGTTCGTCCTGCACGAGCAGCACGCTGACGCCCAGCCATGTGCTGCGGGCGATGGGGGTGCTGAGCGAGGGGAACGTGCGGGTGTCGCTGCCGCCGGGGACCGCCGCGGCGGACGTGGAGCGGTTCCTCGCCGTGCTGCCGCGGGCCGTGTCGGGGGTCCGGCAGAGGTTCGCGGGACCGGCGCCGGCGCCCGTGGCCGCCGTACGGCAGGACTCGCTGGTAGTGGACGCGCTCGGGAAACGCTGCCCGATCCCGGTGATCGAGCTGGCGAAGGTCATCGGGAACGTGCCGGTGGGCGGCACGGTCCGGGTGCTGTCCGACGACGCGGCGGCCCGGCTGGACATCCCGGCGTGGTGCGAGATGCGCGGGCAGGAGTACGTGGGCGAGGAGCCGGCGGACCGGGGTGCGGCGTACCTGGTCCGCCGGCTCTCCTGAGCCTCAGCTCAGGAACTGGCGCACGTCGGCGGCGGCCTCGTGGCCGTACGCCTTGGTGAAGCGGTCCATGAAGTGGACGCGGCGCAGCTGGTACTCCTGGGTGCCGACCGTCTCGATGACCAGCGTGGCGAGCATGCAGCCGACCTGGGCCGCGCGCTCCAGGGAGACGCCCCAGGCGAGACCGGAGAGGAAACCGGCGCGGAAGGCGTCGCCGACGCCGGTGGGGTCGGCCTTGCGCTCCTCCTCCGCGCAGCCGACCTCGATCGGGTCGGCGCCGACGCTCTCGATGCGGACGCCGCGCGAGCCGAGGGTGGTGACGCGGTGGCCGACCTTGGAGAGGATCTCCTCGTCGCTCCAGCCGGTCTTGGACTCGATGAGGCCCTTCTCGTACTCGTTCGAGAAGAGGTACGTCGATCCGTCCAGCAGGATCCGGATCTCGTCGCCGTTCATGCGGGCGATCTGCTGGGAGAAGTCGGCGGCGAAGGGGATGGCGCGGGAGCGGCACTCCTCCGTGTGGCGGAGCATCGCCTCCGGGTCGTCGGCACCGATCAGGACCAGGTCGAGGCCGCCCACGCGGTCGGCGACGGTCTTCAGCTCGATCTGCCGGGCCTCGCTCATGGCGCCGGTGTAGAAGGAGCCGATCTGGTTGTGGTCGGCGTCCGTGGTGCAGACGAAGCGGGCGGTGTGCAGCGTCTCGGAGATCCGGACCGAGTCGGTGTCGACGCCGTGCCGGTCGAGCCAGGCGCGGTACTCGGCGAAGTCGGAGCCGGCGGCGCCGACCAGGACCGGTGTGGTGCCGAGCTGGCCCATGCCGAAGGCGATGTTCGCACCGACACCGCCCCGGCGTACGTCGAGGTTGTCGACCAGGAACGAGAGCGACACCGTGTGCAGCTGGTCCGCGACCAGCTGGTCGGCGAAGCGCCCGGGGAAGGTCATGAGGTGGTCGGTGGCGATGGAGCCGGTGACTGCGATGCGCACGACGGGGACTCTCCTGCGGGGGAGGCTGGATTGACAGTTCAAGCTACCCGGTCGGCGCGGCGGCTCTGAAGCGGTCAGAACTACCCGATAGTAGATCTTTCTTCGCGCGCCCCGGCGTGCCTACGGTGCCTTATGACGAACCTCGAAGTTCCTGGCACCGTTCCGGCCGACCTGGAGGGCGACCTCGCCTCGCTGCGCTGCGACTGCGCCCTGATGGCTCCGCACTGGACGGCCCCCGACCGGATCACCGCGCTTCCGGTCTCCCCCTCGCTCATCCACGGCGTGACCGTGCCGTCGCGGTCGGCGCGGATGCTGGACGCGATGCCGGAGTACGGGAACTGAGCGCGGACGGCTCCGCCGAGGCGCCCTGCTGAGCCGTCGTCCTGAGCCGGTCGGCCCGGGTCGGCGCGCTCGGGGGAACCGTGCGCTCCCCCGCCGCGTCCCATCGCCGTCCCCCGTAGAGGGGATACGGGATACGACCCTCCAGCGGGCCTTGCGGCAGCGGCTGGCCGGGTCCTCGGACAGTGGCGCGGCCGAAGGAGCGATGCGGTGAACACCGAGCGACCCGACAACGACGGAGCGGGCCGGAAGACCGGCCCCGCCCAACCTTCCGATGAGACCGGGGTCTCGGACGCGGGTGACGGGGCGGGAGGCTCGGGTGACGGGCCGGAGGACTCGGGCAGCGGACGCGGGGGCGCGGGTCACCGGCCGGCGGACTCGGGCAGCGAGCGCGAGGAGTCGGGTGCCGGGCCGGTGGACTCCGGTAGCGGCCCTGAGGAGTCGGGTGCCGGGCCGGAGGAAAGCGGGCCCGGGGCGACGGGGCTTCCCGCGGATGAGGTGGGGGCGGCCGACAAGACGGCCGGGGTGGACAACCGCGGCGAAGACGTGGGGGGCGGGGTCGTCGGGGTCGGGGTCAACCCCGGGAAGGCAGGTGCTCAAGAGGCCGATTCCGGGGAGAGCGACACCCGGGAGGCCGATGTCCAGGGGGCCGACTCCGGGAAGGGCGACGCCCAGGAAGCCGCTGCTCCGAAGGCCGCTGCCCGGGAGGTCGATTCCGGCGCGGGTGACTCCCGGGAGGCCGGTGATCAGGTCGACGCACAGGAGGCCGGTGCCGGGATCGGTGACGGGCGGGGGCGGCGGGGGTCTCGGGTGGCGGTGGCGGCCGTTGTCGCCGGGGTGTTGCTGGTCGGGGGTGGTGGGGCGCTGGTGGCCGCGCGGGCATCCGGGGATTCCGGGGCCGGGGTGGCCGACACGGGCGGGACTCCGCCGCCGCTCGCCCTGGACGGGTACTCCGGGGGCGGGATCGCGGTCGGTGAGCCAGACCCGTACGGCACGACCTACCGGGCCGGGGGCACCCTGCCCGGCGGTCCGGGTGCGGCGGCCGTGTACGCGGCCGAGGGCTCGGTCGGCAAGGACGCGGTGACACGGCTGGCCGCCGCCCTCGGGGTCGCGGGGACGCCCGTGACCGAGGGGCAGTACTGGAAGGTGGGGGGCCAGGACGGCAGCGGCCCGAGCCTCCAGGTGAACAAGGCGGCGCCGGGCGCGTGGACGTTCAGCCGCTACGCACCCGGCACGGACGCCTGCGAGGGCGCCACCCTCACCTGCGTGCACGACCCCGCCGCCCCCGCCGCCGACCCGGTGAGCGCGGCCGTGGCGAAGAAGGCCGCCGCCCCGGTACTGAAGGCGGTCGGCCAGGACGACGCGAAGGTGGACGCGAGTCAACTCATGGGCGCGCAACGGGTGGTGAACGCCGATCCGGTGGTCGACGGACTGCCGACCTACGGCTGGACGACCGGGCTGACCGTCAGTGCCCAGGGTGAAGTGGTCGGCGGGAGCGGGCAGTTGAAGGCGCCGGCCAAGGGCGACACCTACCCGGTGCTGAGTGCGCGCAAGACGCTGGAGCTGATGAACGCGGCCCCGCGGAGCGACCACCGCATGGGCATCGGCGGCTGTGCGGGCACCGTACCGGCGAAGGACCGGCTGGAGGCCCCCTGCGCCACGTCGGCCAACTCGCCCGCGGCGAGCGCCTCTTCGACGTCCACGACCTCTTCCGCGGCCACGGCCTCTTCGGCGTCCGCGACCGTCGAGCACGCCGTGTTCGGCCTCGCCGTGCACTCCGTGGGCGGGACGCGCACGCTGGTGCCGTCCTGGCTCTTCGCCGTGCGGGAGCCGAGCGGGCGGGGCACCTTCACGGTGACGTATCCGGCGGTCGATCCGGAGTTCCTCGCCTCGGCCTCGCCGAGTACGGCGCCCACTCCGACATCGACCGCGAACTCCGCTTCCCGTGACATCAGGGCCGACGGCTACTCCGCCGACGGCAGGAACCTCACGGTGATCTTCACCGGCGGGGTGTGCGCGGAGTACCGGGCGACGGCCGCCGAGACGTCGGGCAAGGTCACGGTGAAGGTGACCGAGACGCGCCGGCCGGGCAAGGTCTGCGTGATGATCGCCAGGATCTTCCACCGGACCGTGCGGCTGGACGCGCCGGTGGGCGGGCGCCGGGTGGAGGGCTCGGACGGCAAGGCACTCCCCGTCCGGACGGTGACGGAACAGCCGTCGGCGGGCCCGTCACTGGCCCGGTAGGCGCACCGGGAGACAGGGGCGCCCGCGACGGGCTCCTCGGCGGGAGCCAGCGGCGCGCTCCCCGGAAAGGCCGGGCAGCACGAAGGCGGCGCCCCCGACACACAGGGTCGCCGCCTTTCGGACCGGCTGGGCGCGGTGGCCGCCCGGCCTAGCTGAAGGAGTCGCCGCAGGCGCAGGACCCCGTCGCGTTCGGGTTGTCGATCGTGAAGCCCTGCTTCTCGATGGTGTCCACGAAGTCGATGGAGGCGCCGCCCAGGTACGGGGCGCTCATCCGGTCGGTGACGACCTTGACCCCGTCGAAGTCCTTGAGGACGTCGCCGTCGAGCGAGCGCTCGTCGAAGAAGAGCTGGTAGCGCAGGCCGGAGCAGCCGCCGGGCTGTACGGCGACGCGCAGCGCCAGATCGTCACGGCCTTCCTGGTCGAGCAGGGCCTTGACCTTCGCCGCGGCGGCGTCGGACAGGATGATGCCGTCGGTGACGGTGCTGGTCTCGTCCGATACGGACATCTACATCTCTCCCGGGTTGTACGGAGACTGGTTGCCGACGTATTCAACCGGCATGGCCGCGGATTCATTCCGGGCCTGTCTTGGTCTTTTCGTCTGTTCCTCTCTTCATGCTCGCACATGCCCGCAAGAGCCTCCCGTGCGCCGACCGGGCGCGTGTGCCGGGTCGGCGCACGGTGCCGACCGGGATTGATGTCACATCGACGTTATGGGCATCGTCAAAGTGACGTGAAGCGGTTATGATAGATAGCGTCATTTCGACGAAAAGGCGCGTCCTCCATCAGAACAGCCCGCAGAACAGAAAGGGTGCGTGTGGTGACCACCGCCCAGACCCAGGAGCTCGACGTACAGCCGACGCCCCTCGCCCTGCTGCTCCTCGGCCGCGAGGCCGACCCGCGGAGTGAGCGTGGCGTCGAATGTCCCGGCGACCTGCCCTCGCCGTCCGACCCGGACCTGGTCGAGCGGGCCCGCGCGGCCAAGGAGAAGCTCGGCGACAAGGTCTTCGTGCTCGGCCACCACTACCAGCGCGACGAGGTCATCCAGTTCGCCGACGTCACGGGTGACTCCTTCAAGCTCGCCCGGGACGCCGCCGCGCGCCCCGACGCCGAGTACATCGTGTTCTGCGGTGTGCACTTCATGGCGGAGTCCGCGGACATCCTGACCGGCGACGACCAGAAGGTCGTACTGCCCGACCTCGCGGCCGGTTGCTCGATGGCCGACATGGCCACCGCCGAGCAGGTCGCCGAGTGCTGGGACGTGCTGACCGAGGCCGGTACCGCCGAGCGGGTCGTGCCCGTCGCGTACATGAACTCGTCCGCGGACATCAAGGCGTTCACCGGCAGGCACGGGGGCACGATCTGCACCTCCTCGAACGCGCGGCGCGCCCTTGAGTGGGCCTTCGAGCAGGGCGAGCAGGTCCTGTTCCTGCCCGACCAGCACCTGGGCCGCAACACGGCCGTCCGCGACCTGGGCCTGAGCCTCGACGACTGTGTCGTCTACAACCCGCACAAGCCCAACGGCGGCCTCACCGCCGACCAGTTGCGGGCGGCGAAGATGATCCTGTGGCGCGGGCACTGCTCGGTGCATGGTCGTTTCTCACTGGAGTCGGTCGAGGAGGTCCGCGCGCGCATCCCCGGCGTCAACGTCCTCGTCCACCCCGAGTGCAAGTACGAGGTCGTGGACGCGGCGGACCAGGTCGGCTCGACCGAGTACATCATCAGGGCACTGGAGGCGGCTCCAGCCGGTTCCAAGTGGGCCATCGGTACGGAGCTGAATCTCGTACGACGCCTGGCGAACCGTTTCGCCGCCGAGGACAAGGAGATCGTCTTCCTCGACCGCACGGTCTGCTTCTGCTCGACGATGAACCGCATCGACCTCCCGCACCTCGTCTGGACCCTGGAGTCCCTCGCCGAGGGCAACCTGGTCAACCGCATTCAGGTCGACCGGGAGACGGAGACCTTCGCGAAGCTGGCGCTGGAGCGGATGCTGGCGCTGCCGTAGGCCCCGCTTCCGTACGGTCCCGACCGTCCGTACGGTCCGCGCGCCCTTACGTCCGTACGGTCAACTACCGCCGCCCGCCCGCCGGTTGAGGTTCTCCTCGGCCGGCGGGCGGGCGTCCGTCCGCCCCGGGCGGGTTCACTCCGCCCTCGGACGCACCAGTCCGGACTCGTAGGCGACCACCACGAGTTGTGCCCGGTCGCGGGCGCCCAGCTTGCCCATGGCCCGGTTGACGTGGGTCTTCACCGTCAGAGGGCTGACTTCCAGGCGTTCCGCAATCTCGTCGTTGGAGTGGCCGCCGGCGACCTGGACGAGGACCTCGCGCTCCCGCACGGTGAGGGAGCCGAGGCGCTCGGCGCGGGCCGGGTCCTGGTCCTCGTCGGAGGTGCCGCCCTGGGCGAGGAACCGGGCGATCAGCCCCTTGGTGGCGGCCGGGGACAGCAGGGCCTCGCCCCCGGCGGCGACCCGGATCGCGCTGAGGAGTTCCTCGGGCTCGGAGCCCTTGCCGAGGAAGCCGGAGGCGCCCGCGCGCAGCGACCGCACCACGTAGTCGTCGACCTCGAAGGTCGTCAGGATGACCACGCGGACATGGGCCAGGGACGGGTCCGCGCTGATCATCCGGGTGGCGGCGAGACCGTCGGTGCCGGGCATCCGGATGTCCATCAGCACCACGTCGGCCCGCTCCTCCCCGGCCAGCCGGACCGCCTCCGCCCCGTCCGACGCCTCTCCCACGACCTCCATGTCGGGCTCCGAGTCGACCAGCACCCGGAAGGCGCTGCGCAGCAGGGCCTGGTCGTCGGCGAGGAGCACACGGATGGTCATGCGGGGTCTCCCGGGGCAGCTGGTCGGGGGCGGGTCACACGGGCGTACCGGTGGCGCGGGCGGGGCTCTTGACCGGCAGGATCGCATGGACGCGGAAGCCGCCGCCGTAGCGGGGACCGGTGGTGAGGGTGCCGCGCAGGGCGGTCACCCGCTCCCGCATGCCGAGCAGCCCGTGGCCGCCGCCGGAAGCGGGGTCCTCGTCGTCGCCTGAGCCGTTGTCCAGGACGGTGATCTCGACGTTCGGTCCCACCCGGACGACGCTCACCTCGGCGTGGGACGCCGTGCCGGCGTGCTTCTGGACGTTGGTGAGGGCCTCCTGGACGACCCGGTAGGCGGCCAGGCCTACGGCGGCGGGCAGGGTCGTGTCGTGGTCGGCGCGGGCCACCTCGACGCGCAGGCCCGCGCTGCGGAAGGTGCCGACGAGTTCGTCGAGCCGTTCGAGACCGGGGGCCGGCTCGGTGGGGGCCTCCGGGTCGCCGGACTGGCGGAGCAGACCGACGGTGGCGCGGAGTTCGTTGAGTGCGGAACGGCTGGCCTCGCGTACGTGCGCCAGCGCCTCCTTGGCCTGGTCGGGCCGCTTGTCCATGACGTGCGCGGCGACCCCCGCCTGCACGTTGACGAGCGCGATGTGGTGGGCGACGACGTCGTGCAGGTCGCGGGCGATGCGCAGGCGCTCCTCGGCGACGCGGCGGCGGGCCTCCTCCTCGCGGGTGCGTTCGGCGCGTTCGGCGCGCTCACGGATCGCGTGCACGAAGGCGCGGCGGCTGCGCACCGCGTCACCCGCGGCGGCCGCCATGCCGGTCCAGGCGAAGATGCCGAGGTTCTCCTGCGCGTACCAAGGGAGCGGGCCGCCGAGCATCGCGGCGGCGGTCAGCACGGTCATCGAGAGCAGGCCGACGCGCCAGGTGGTGGGGCGGTCGGTGGTGGCGGCGACGGTGTACAGGGCGACCACGGCGCACATCGCCACCGGGGCGCGCGGGTCGCTGGTGACACTCTCGACGAGGGAGGCGCCGGCGGTGACGGCGAGGACGGCCATGGGGGCGCGGCGGCGGAACACAAGCGCCGCGGCGGCCACGCCCATCAGGGCCAGGCTGAGCGCGTCGGGGACCCGGATGCCCCAGGTGACACCGGTCTCCCCGCGCGGTTCGACGAAGGAGCCGGCGACCATGCAGAGCAGCACCGCCGCGGCGAGGGTCGCGTCCAGCGCGGCCGGGTGCGCCTTCAGCTGACAGCGGGCGCGGTCCAGGGTCCTCATTGCGGCAACGGTACGGGGCCCTGGGCGGGGGCGGAACGGGGGTCATCCGTACGTTTTCGGCGGGGCGGCGGGGCGGGTGCGGGCGTTGCCGGGGCCGGTCGCCCTCGGGGCCCGCTCCGGCCTGCACGGCCTCGTCCTCGAACGCCGGACGGGCTGACGCCGGTGGGCGCCCGGGGGTCAGCCCGGGATCAGGCCCCCGTCGCTCAGCAGCTTGCGGACGTCCTCCAGGGTGGCGTCCGGGGAGGGGAGGATCAGCCCGGACGGCTCCAGGGAGTCGTCGGGGAGCGGGTCGCCCAGCTCCCTGACCCTGGCGAGCAGGGCGTGGAGGGTGGCGCGGAAGCCGGGGCCGTCGCCCTTCTCCATCTCCTTGAGAAGGACGTCGTCCAGTCTGTCCAGCTCGGCGAGGTGGCTGTCGGCCAGCCTCACCTGCCCCTCCCCCATGATCCGTACGATCATGTCGCCCTCCTCGGCGTGGGCTACTGCTTGTCGAAGCGCGGAGTGTCCTGCGGCTGCTGGGGCTGCGCCTGGCCGGCGCCGCCCTCGATCGCCTGCTGCTGCGCGGACGAACCTCCGGCCAGCTCGGCCTTCATCCGCTGAAGTTCCAGCTCCACATCCGTACCACCCGACAGCCGTTCCAGCTCGGCCTGGATGTCGTCCTTGGCGAGGCCGCTCGGGTCGTCGAGGGCGCCGGAGGCGAGAAGCTCGTCGATGGCGCCGGCCCGCGCCTGGAGCTGCTGGGTCTTGTCCTCGGCACGCTGGATCGCCAGGCCGACGTCGCCCATCTCCTCCGAGATGCCGCTGAACGCCTCGCCGATCCGGGTCTGCGCCTGGGCCGCCGTGTAGGTGGCCTTGATGGTCTCCTTCTTGGTCCGGAAGGCGTCCACCTTGGCCTGGAGGCGCTGGGCCGCGAGGGTGAGCTTCTCCTCCTCGCCCTGGAGCGTGGTGTGCTGCGTCTCCAGGTCCGTCACCTGCTGCTGGAGGGCGGCGCGGCGCGACAGCGCCTCGCGGGCCAGATCCTCGCGGCCGAGGGCGAGCGCCTTGCGGCCCTGGTCCTCCAGCTTCGAGGACTGCGACTGCAACTGGTTGAGCTGGAGCTCCAGACGCTTGCGGGAGGTGGCGACGTCGGCCACACCCCGGCGCACCTTCTGAAGCAGCTCCAGCTGTTTCTGGTACGAGTAATCGAGGGTTTCGCGCGGGTCCTCGGCCCGGTCAAGGGCCTTGTTCGCCTTCGCGCGGAAGATCATCCCCATACGCTTCATGACACCGCTCATGGGCTTCGCGCGCCCCCTTCTGACGGACTCCGGCTCCAGCGACTGCAACAGAACCCACAGTACGGGCCCTGCATCCATTACCGCACTGTTCGGGGAGTGATGCGCTCATCCCCAAGGACGACTGCCTTCGGTTCCGCTCCGGCGTAGGGAGTAGGTGCTCCCCTGGTCCGGCTCGTCCGCGACGCGTCCTCTGTCTCCCTACAGACGACTGGTGTTGCCGGATCGTTCCCCACCGGGCTGGGGTCCAACCCCGTCCACCCCGTACCCTTGGGTTTTGTGTTCCGTAGCCGTGCCAAGGAAGAGAAGGCCCCGACCGCCGTCAAGGCGTCGCTGACCGACTCCAAGCAGCCCCGCGACCCGCAGGCCCCGAAGGGTCGGCCCACGCCCAAGCGCAGTGAGGCCCAGACCCAGCGGCGCAGCGTCGCCAACACCACGATGACGCGCAAGGACGCCTCGAAGCGCCAGCGCGACGAACGGCGCGCGCAGATGGAGAGGCAGCGCCAGGCGCTGGCCGGCGGTGACGAGCGGTATCTGCCCGCTCGTGACAAGGGGCCGGTGCGCAAGTTCGCGCGTGACTTCATCGACTCGCGCTTCAACGTGGCCGAGTTCTTCCTGCCGCTGGCCGTGGTGATCCTCGTGCTCAGCGTGGTGCGGGTGGCCGCGCTACAGAACATCGCGCTGCTGCTCTGGCTCGTGGTGATCGTGCTGATCCTGCTCGACTCGGTGCTGAGCGTCTTCCGGCTGCGGAAGCGGCTCGCGGAGCGCTTCCCCGGTCAGAACCAGAAGGGCGCGGTCGTCTACGCCCTCATGCGCTCCCTCCAGATGCGCCGGCTGCGCCTGCCCAAGCCGCAGGTCAAGCGCGGAGAGCGGCCCTGAGCGCGAACTCCTTCTCCGGGAGCGCGGCGCGCGCCTGGCTCGGCGGAGTGGGCGGGCTGCGTGACGTCGTACGCCAGGAGCTGGTGGCCCGGCAGCTCGACGAGCAGATAGTCGGCCGGTATCCGGTCGGACAGCGGCTGCGCGTGCTCGACGTGGGCATGGGCCAGGGTTCGCAGGCGCTGCGGCTGGCCCGGGCCGGGCATCAGGTGACCGGTCTGGAGCAGGACGCGACGATGATCGCCGCGGCCCGCGGGGCGCTGGCCGGCGAGCCCGAGGGCATCCGGGAGCGGGTGCGGATCATCGAGGGCGACGGCCGGGACACGGGCGTGCACTTCCTGCCGGGCAGCTTCGACGTCGTGCTCTGTCATGGCGTGCTCATGTATGTGCAGGAGCCCGATCCGATGGTGGCCGGGCTGGCGCGGGTGCTCGCGCCCGGGGGTCTGCTCTCCCTGCTCGTACGGAACGCCGACGCGCTCGCGATGCGGCCCGGCCTGTACGGGGACTGGACCACCGCTCTGGCCGCGTTCGACTCGGTCTCGTACCGCAACCGGCTCGGTCTCGACGTACGGGCCGACCGCCTGGAGACGCTGACGGCCACCCTCGCGGGCATCGGGGCGCCCTTGCAGGCCTGGTACGGGGTACGGGTCTTCAGCGACACCGCCGCCGACGGGGCGGAGATCCCGTCCGACGTGGAGACCCTGCTCGCCGCCGAGGAACGGGCCGGCCGCACAGACCCCTACCGCTCGGTCGCGGCGCTGCTGCACCTGTGCGGGGTGCGCGGCTAGGGCGGACGGTGACGCCGGGGGCGGCGGGGTCTCTCCGGGTGCCCCCGGCGTCACCTCCGCGGAGACCTGGCTACGCGTCCTCGGCGTGCAGGCTCATCGGACCGTAGATCTCCGTGGAGTCCTCGAAGAGCCGTACCTGGTCCGCGCCGCCCGCCACGAGTTCCTTCCACACCTCACCGAGCCAGGACTCGGCGTCTCCCTGGGTGGTGAACTCCTCGGGCTGCGTCGCCGGTTCGACCTCGGTCCCGTCGGACTTCTCGAACCGCCACGTCCATGCCGCCATGTACGCCTCCAAGGTCTGAGCACATGCAGAGCAGAAGCCGGATCTTGGTCCGGCCTCTGCTGTGCAGCCTAGTCGGATGCGCGACACCTGGTCGGAGAGGCGAAAATCATCCCTGTGGAACTCACTCTGCTCGGCACCGGCGCCCCCGCGGGGCTTCCCCGCCCCGACTGCCCCTGCGCGGCCTGTGCCGTGTCGCTCGGGACCGACGCGCGGGCGGCCACCTCGCTGCTCGTCGACGGGTCGCTGCTGCTCGACCTGACACCCGGCGCGGCCTTCGCGGCGGCGCGGGCCGGGCGTTCGCTGAGCGGGGTGCGGCAGGTACTGCTGACCCACCCGCACGACGGGCCCCCCGTGGAGGTGCCGGCCGGGCTGCCGCAGCCGGGGCGGGTACCGGACGGGCGGCGGCTGGCCCTGCTGACCGGGCACCGGGTGCGGGCGGTGGCGATGGACGCGCCGGGCACCGGGTACGCCGTGACCGGCCCGGACGGGCAGCGGCTGCTGTACCTGCCGCCGGGCGGGGCGCCGGCCGGCCTTGAGGTGCGGCCCGTCGAGCCGTACGACATGGTGCTGCTGGATGTGGTGGGGCGGCCGGACGCGCTGGCGAGGCTGCGGGCCGTGGGGGCGGTCGGGCCGGCGACGGACGTGATCGCCGTGCACCTGGACCACGACGTGCCGCCGGGCGCCGAGTCGCGCCGCCGGCTGGCCGCGGCCGGGGCGCGGGCGGTGCCCGACGGTTCGACGCTGACCGTCGGGGTCTACGAGGACGTGCCCGACGTACCGCGCCGGACGCTGGTCCTCGGCGGGGCGCGGTCCGGGAAGTCGGCCGAGGCCGAGCGGCGCCTGGAGGCGTTCCCGGAGGTGCTGTACGTGGCGACCGGCGGCGCGCGCAACGGCGACACCGAGTGGGCCTCCCGGGTCTCCGCGCACCGCGAGCGACGCCCCGGGTCCTGGCGTACGACGGAGACCTGCGACCTGGTGCCCCTGCTGGCGAAGGACGGGCCGCCGCTGCTCGTCGACTGCCTGTCACTGTGGCTGACGGACGCGATGGACACCGTAGGGGCGTGGGACGACGCTGAGTGGGCGGACGGCGGGGAGCGGGCCCTGCGGGAGCGGGTACGGGAGTTGACGGCCGCGGTGCGCGAGACCCGGCGGACCGTCGTCGCCGTGTCGAACGAGGTCGGCTCGGGCATCGTGCCGGCCACCGCGTCCGGCCGCCGCTACCGCGACGAGCTGGGCCGGCTCAACACCGCGGTCGCCGACGAGTGCGAGCACGTCCTGCTGGTGGTGGCGGGGCAGGCGCTGACACTGCGCGGCTAGTGCTGTGACCGGGAAGGTTCACCGGCTCGCGACGCCCGGTCACGGGTCAGTACAACCAGGGCGTTCCCGGCCTCGGCGTCGGGGTCGCCCGTGGCGGCTCGGGCGCCTTGCGGGCGAGGACCAGGTGGACGGGCGGGAAGCGGTCACCGAGGCGGCGGGAGACCGCGATGAGCGCGCAGTCGCGGAGGGCGGGCGGCCGGGGGTGCGGGCTCTCGACGAGGAGGAGGCCGCCGGGGCGCAGGACGGCGAGGGCGGCGCGGAGTTCCGTGTCGGGGTCCGGGGCCTGCGAGCGGTCGCGGAGCAGGGAGACGACGTCGTAGCGGGCGCGGAGCACGGCGAGGAGGCGCGGGTCCGTCAGATCACCGGCGTACGCCTCCTCGACGCGCTCGCTCGCGCGCGCCCGCAGGACGCGCGGAGAGGGGTCCACGCCGTCGAAGGACGTATACGGGAAGTACTCCTTCGCCGTCCCGGGGAAGCGGCCGTCGCCGGTCCCGACGTCCAGCCAGCTCTCCGGTTCGGGGAGGAGGCGCAGGACCGCGCGGGCCGCGGCGCGGTGGCGGCGGCGCTCGCCGAGGGCGTGGACCCGGGTGCGCGGGCTGTTCATGGCGGCTCCCAGTGACGTACGACAATCCGCTGCAAACCGGAACGTATGGGATCACGATCTTGGGTGCAATGACGTCCGGTGCGTGTGGTGACGACGGGGCGAGGTGGCGTTCGGGCGCTGCCGGTACTGTTCGGCGAATGAGCTCGCTTAATCTCGACGACTTCACCGATCTGATCGAGCGCCCCGACGGTGGTGTGCGCCGCGACGCCGAGGCGCGTCGGGAACGTCAGATCGTGCCGCCCGGGGCGCTGGGCCGCCTCGACGACCTGGGTGAGTGGCTGGCGGCGGCGCAGTCGTCCGTGCCGGTGCGGCCGGTGGAGCGAGCGCGCGTGGTGCTCTTCGCGGGCGACCACGGGATCGCCGAACTGGGCGTGTCGGCGCGCGAGGCGGGCACCGCCGGGCAGTTGGTGCGGTCCGTCCTGGAGGGCGGCAGCCCGGCGGCGGTGCTCGCCCGCCGGCTCGGCGTGCCGGTGCGGATCGTGGACATGGCCCTCGACTGCGATCCGGGGAGCCTGCCCGAGGAGGTCGTACGGCATCGGGTACGGCGGGGCAGCGGCCGGATCGACATCGAAGACGCGCTGACCCTGGCGGAGGCGGAGGCCGCCTTCCTGGCCGGCGTCGCGATCGCCGACGAGGAGGCCGACTCCGGCACCGATCTGGTGGTCCTCGGCGACATCAGCGTCGGCGGCACCACCCCGGCCTCGGTACTGATCGCCGCGCTGTGCGGCACCGACGCGTCCGTGGTGACCGGGCGGGGCGGCCTGGCCGTCGACGACCTGGCCTGGATGCGCAAGTGCGCCGCGATCCGGGACGCGCTGCGCCGGGCCCGGCCGGTGCTCGGGGACCAGCTCCAGCTGCTGGCGACGGTGGGCGGCGCCGACCTCGCGGCGATGACCGGCTTCCTGTTGCAGAGCGCCGTACGCAAGCTGCCGGTGATCCTGGACGGGGTGGTGGCCGCCGCCTGTGCGCTGGTGGGCCAGCGGGTCGCGTTCCGGGCGCCGGACTGGTGGCTGGCGGGCCAGAACAGCGGGGAGCCGGGGCAGGCGAAGGCGCTGGACCGGATGGCGCTGGAACCGCTGCTCGACCACGGGGTGACCGTCGGGGAGGGCGCGGGGGCGCTGCTGGCGCTGCCGCTGGTGCAGGCCGCGGCGGCGCTCGCCGCCGAACTGCCTCTGACGCCGGAGCCGGAAGACCCGGCCGGACCGACAGGACCGGCAGGACCGGATGAAGCGGCCGGACCGGCGGAGTCGGCCAAACCGACTGAGTCGGCGGAGCCGGCGGCACCGGCTGAAGCGGCGGCACCGGTGGCACCCGCGGAGCCGGCGGAACCGGCGTAACGGGTCGCATCGGACCGTGTGACCGAGGCCGGGAAGGCCGAGTGACGTGCCGCGTCGCCGTTGCGGCGACGCAAAAGGAATGTTCGCCTCAACGACCCCCATATGATCCTCCCTCATGGGAGAAGTCCGGCTAGCGCCCGCTCAGGAACGTCACAGCTCAGGCGCCTCGCGGCGGGCCGCCGCGTTCACCGTCTGGTATCTGCGGGCCGTCGCGTTCATCAACTTCCTCAGCGCGGCGTGGGTTTCGCTGGGGCAGGACGTACGACGGCACAACCAGGAGAACTTCTTCACCCCGTACCTGCTGACCGCGGGTTTCGCCTCCGGGGTGTTCACGGCGTTCCTCGCCATCACCATGCGGCGCCGCAAGCGGGCCGCGTGGATCCTGAACCTCGTGGTCAGCGGGCTGTTCCTGGCGCTGTTCACCTTCGCGATGACGTTCCCGGAGATCCGCCGCTACCCGCAGAACTGGATCTCCCTGCTGCTCACCGCCGCCTTCGTGGCCGCGCTGCTGACGGGGCGGCGGGAGTTCTACGCCAAGGGCGACCGGTCCAACCCGCGGCTGGCCGCCGTCGTCGCGGTCGGCGGCACACTGGCCGCCTCGCTGCTCGCCGCGCTGCTGGTGACGGTCACCAACCGGGCCTGGGACGCGTCCCGTTCGACGTTCCTGGAGCGCTGGCACTACGGCACGTTCCGGCTGGTGTCGGTCGCCGCCACGGAGAACCGCTTCCCCGGCATCTGGACCCCGAACTGGGTCAACATCGCCATCAACGTGCTCAGCACCCTCCTCGTCCTGGCCGTCTTCTACGCCGCGTTCCGCTCCCGGCGGGCCGTCGACCCGCTCACCGAGGACGACGACAAACGGCTGCGGGCGCTGCTGGAGCGGCACGGCGACCGGGACTCGCTCGGCTACTTCGCGCTGCGCCGGGAGAAGAGCGTCGTCTGGTCGCCGACCGGCAAGGCGGCCGTGGCGTACCGGGTGATCGGCGGGGTGTCGCTGGCCTCCGGTGACCCGCTCGGCGACCCGGAGGCGTGGCCCGGCGCGATCGAGCCCTGGCTGGCCGAGGCGCGCGAACACGGGTGGATCCCGGCCGTGATGGGGGCGAGCGAGGAGGCGGGCACCGTCTACGCGCGGCACGGGCTCGACGCCCTCGAACTGGGGGACGAGGCACTGGTGGAGGTCGCCGAGTTCACCCTGGAGGGGCGGGCGATGCGGACCGTGCGGCAGGCCTACAACCGGGTGAAGCGGGCCGGGTACACCGTGCGGATCCGGCGGCACGAGGAGATCCCGGCCGACGAGATGGCGTACCTGCTGCTGCGGGCGGACGACTGGCGCGACGGGGCGACCGAACGCGGCTTCAGCATGGCGCTGGGGCGGCTCGGGGACCCGCACGACGGGCGCTGCGTGATGCTCGAATGCACGGACGGGAAGGGCGAGTTGAGGGCGGTGCTGTCCTTCGTGCCGTGGGGGCCGAACGGACTGTCGCTGGATCTGATGCGGCGGGACCGGGACTCCGACAACGGGCTGATGGAGTTCATGGTGATCGAACTGCTGCGCCGCGCCCAGGAGATCGGGATCACCCAGGTCTCGCTCAACTTCGCCATGTTCCGGTCCGTCTTCGAACGTGGCGCGCGGATCGGCGCGGGGCCGGTGCTGCGGCTGTGGCGCTCACTCCTCAGCTTCTTCTCGCGCTGGTGGCAGATCGAGTCGCTGTACCGCGCCAACGCCAAGTACCGGCCCATCTGGGAACCCCGGTTCCTGCTCTTCGAGAAGAGCGCGGACCTGCTGCGCATCGGCCTCGCGTCGGCGCGCGCGGAGGGGTTCCTGGAGGCGCCGGGACTGCCGAAGTGGCTGCACCGCAAGCATCTGGAGACGCACAGATGAGAAGGCTCGCCCGCTGGGCCCGCGCCGAATGGGGACTCTTGTACGTCACGGCGCGCGAGCCGCTGGCCAAGCGGCACTGGCGGGCGGTCCCGATGACCCTCGGGGCGGTGCTGTTCACCGCGGTGCTGCAGTTCGTGCAGAACCAGCCGTGGGGTTTCGGGTTCGTGCAGGACATCGGATCCGTACGGGCCGAGGAACCCCTCACGCTGGCGCTCCTGCGCACCCCGCTCTCCCTCTTCGTACCGGCGCTGGACCTGCCCGTGTGGGGCGCGCTGGCGCAGATCCTGTTCGTCTTCGGGATCGCGGAGCTCTGTCTGGGCTGGTGGCGCACCCTGGTCATCTCCTACGTGGCGACGCTCGCCGGCACGCTGTACGCCCGCGCCGGCGTCCACCTCGGCTTCGACCACCTGCTGGGGCTGCCCGCCTCCGACGCCCGGGTCGTCGACACCGGCCCGTCGGCCGCCGTGGTGGGCCTCGCCGTCTTCCTCGGCTGGCGCTACGGCGCATACGCCACGGTGGGCGTGGTCTGCGCGGCGATGGCGGTCGAGGTGACGGTCAAAGGCAACCTGGCCGGCAAGGAACACCTGGCCGCGATCGCGGCGGTGGCGACGCTGTGCGCCCTCTCCTCGCTCCGCCACCACTACCGCCGGCGCCGCCCGCCGCGCACTCCCGGACCAGCCCGCTGACCAGCCCGTTCCGGGCCCGCGGCCCGCGCCACCCCGGCTACCGCCGCCCCGCCACCCGCGCCGGCTCGGGATCCGGCTTCCCGCCGAGCCAGTCCTGGACCACCCGGCGGGGCCCGGCCCAGCGGCGGTCGTGGTGGTAGGCGCGGAGGCTGGAGCGGGCGCGGGCGCGATGGCGGCGCCGGTAGAAGCGCTTGGCCCACAGGGAGCCGGGGCGGGCGAGGCGGATCGCGCCGACGAGACCGACGAGCGGGACCAACACGCCGAAGACCGCGGTGCGCGCCTTGCCCTTGCTGAGGGCGATCAGGGAGAAGACGAAGTTCACCACGACGCTGACGACGACGCCGGCACGGTCGTGGAGTTCGGCGGCGGAGAGGTCGTTGACCCCGAAGGGCGAGAAGCCCGCGAGGACGAAGCCGACCAGGGCCGCCGTCAGCACCACGGCCTCGACGCTCTTGCGGCCCGCCTCGGTCCAGTAGACGTCGTCGAGGTAGAGGATCAGCGCGAACTCGTCCAGGACGAGGCCGGCGCCCATGCCGAAGACGATCGCGAACAGGGCCGAGCCGACGCCGTAGCGGCTGCTGGCGACCGCGCCGAAGCCGCCGAGGACGGTGAGGATCACCCCGGGTACCACGTGGTGGATGTGCACCCCGCCCGCCTTGACGTTCCCGAAGGGCCCCTTGCCCGCCCGGATGAGCCGGGTGATCAGCCGGGTGATCAGGAACGTCAGGACGAAGGCGGTCAGCGCGAGGAGCAGCGGCAGCTTGCCCGGTTCGACGATGTTGCGGTGCAGCCAATGTCCCATAAGCGCACTTTATCCACGGTGGCCTCCCACGCCCCGCCGACCGCCGGGTAACCTTCGCCGGTGTCCAGGACCCACCCCCGTCAAGGCTCCGCAGGTCTCCGCTTCGCCTTCGGCACCCTGACCGTGCTGCCGGTCCGGGTGACCCGCTGGGACCGTGAGGCCGCGCGCGGTGGCATGCTCTGCGCCCCCCTGGCCGGCCTCGTCGTCGGCGGCTGCTCGGCCGCGCTCGGAGTACTGCTGCTCCTGCTGGGCGCGGGCGCGCCGCTCGCCGCCGTCGCCACCGTCGCCGTACCGGCCGTCCTCACCCGGGGCCTGCATCTGGACGGACTGGCCGACACCGCCGACGGGCTGGGCAGCGGGAAGCCAGCCGAGGACGCGCTGCGGATCATGAAGCAGTCGGACATCGGCCCGTTCGGCGTCCTCACCGTCGTCCTCGTCCTCCTCGCCCAGACCGCCGCCCTCGCCCAGCTCTACGGCGACTCCTGGACCCGGGGCGCCGTCGCGGCCGTCGTGTCGGCGCTCGCGGGCCGGCTGGCGCTCACCCTGGCCGCCCGCGCCGGGGTACCGGCCGCCCGCCCCGAGGGGCTGGGGGCGGCGGTCGCCGGGGTGGTGCCGGTGGCGTGGGCGCTGACCGTGACGCTCGGCTGTGTCGTGGCGGCGGGCGCGGCCGGCCTGGCCCTGGGGACGTACTACGGCGTCGCACCGGCGCTCGTCCTGGCCCTCTGCGCCGCCGAACTCCTGTTGCGGCGCTGCGGGCGTCGCTTCGGCGGGGTGACGGGCGACGTGTTCGGCGCGCTCACCGAGACGGCGGCCACGGCGGCGCTCGTCGTACTGTGCCTGGGCTGAGCCCGGTTCGCCGGGCCCCGCGAACACCCACGGGAGGGACCCCTCCGCGCACGCGCGTAGGCTCGCCCCAGGGTGTTCACCAGCCCCCCACGAGGACCCACCGCCGAAGGTCGGATCCGAAGGTCGGCTGCCGGCCCGGTCGACCCACCCAGATCGGCCATTGGAACTTCACATCGGAAGCGAGATTTCACCACCGTGACTGCTCTCACTCTCAGCACCGCAGCGGTGCCCGGCCTGCGCGCCGACGCGCTGGTGATCGGTGTCGCCAAGGGCTCCCGGCCCGCCTCCGGCGACCTGGTCGTGGCGCCGGGCGCCGAGGCCGTGGACAAGGCGTACGACGGCACGCTGGCCGGCGTCCTGGAGACCCTCGGCGCCTCCGGTGCCGAGGGCGAGGTGACGAAGCTGCCCGCGCCGGCCGGCTTCAGGACGCCGCTCGTGCTCGCGGTCGGGCTCGGCACCGAGCCCGCTGAGGGCGACGCCTACGACGCCGAGGCGCTGCGCCGGGCCGCCGGCGCGGCCGCCCGCGCGCTCTCCGGCGCCAAGAAGGCCGCCTTCGCCCTGCCGCTCACGGACGCCGCCGACGCCGGCGCGATCGCCGAGGGCGCCCTGCTGGGCTCGTACGCCTTCGTCGCGTACAAGGACCTCGTGCCCGCCAAGAAGAAGACCGGCAAGGCCCCCCTCGCCGAGATCGCCCTGCTCGGCGGCAAGCCCCGCGACAAGGCCCAGAAGGCGGCCGTCGAGCGCGCCGTCGCCGTCGCCGAGGAGCTCAACCGCGCCCGCGACCTGATCAACACCCCGCCGAACGACCTCGACCCCGAGGCCTTCGCCGCCGTCGCGCAGGCCGCGGCCAAGGAGCACGGCATCAAGGTGCAGGTGCTCGACGAGAAGGCGCTGGCGAAGGGCGGCTACGGCGGCATCCTCGGCGTCGGTGCCGGCTCGGCCGCGGCCCCGCGGCTGGTGAAGCTGTCGTACACGCACGGCAAAGCGAAGAAGCACCTCGCCTTCGTCGGCAAGGGCATCACCTACGACTCGGGCGGCATCTCCCTGAAGCCGGCCGGGCACAACGAGACGATGAAGTGCGACATGAGCGGTGCCGCCGCCGTGTTCGCCGCGGTCGTCGCCGCCGCCCGCCTCGGCCTGGAGGTCAACGTCACGGGCTGGCTGGCGCTCGCCGAGAACATGCCCTCCGGTTCCGCGACCCGCCCCGGTGACGTGCTGCACATGTACAGCGGCAAGACCGTCGAGGTGCTCAACACGGACGCGGAGGGCCGGCTGGTCCTCGCGGACGCGCTCTGGGCGGCCTCGGCGGAGAAGCCGGACGCCATCGTCGACGTGGCGACGCTGACCGGCGCCATGGTGCTGGCGCTCGGCAACCGCACCTTCGGCGTGATGGCGAACGACGACGCGTTCCGCGCGGCGATCGTCGACGCGGCCGAGGAGGTCGGCGAGGCGTCCTGGCCGATGCCGCTCCCCGAGCACCTGCGCAAGGGCATGGACTCCCCCACCGCCGACATCGCCAACATGGGCGAGCGGATGGGCGGGGGCCTGGTCGCCGGTCTCTTCCTGCGCGAGTTCGTGGGCGAGGGCATCACCTGGGCGCACCTCGACATCGCGGGCCCGGCCTTCAACGAGCAGGGTCCCTTCGGCTACACCCCCAAGGGAGGCACGGGTTCCGGTGTACGCACGCTCGTGCGCCTCGCGGAGCTGACCGCCGCCGGTGACCTGGGCTGAGACGGTCCCGTCCGGTACGACGGCCCCGGGCGCGTGCGGCCCGGGGCCGTTTTGTCCGCTCTTGACGCGGGAGTGGGACGTCTCACACACCGGCCCGGCGTCTCGTCGGCCCCCGACAGGTGCGAAGATGGGTTCTCGGCAGGACAGGGCCCCCACCACAGGGCCGAAGAAAGAGCGGCCGACACCAGCCGCCGACCGGTCGTCGCCGACCGGCGTGGCGCACATGCATGGAGGACGTGACGTGGCGAACGACGCCAGCACCGTTTTCGACCTAGTGATCCTCGGCGGTGGCAGTGGCGGTTACGCCGCGGCCCTGCGCGGGGCGCAGCTGGGCCTGGACGTCGCACTGATCGAGAAGGACAAGGTCGGCGGTACCTGCCTGCACCGGGGCTGCATCCCCACCAAGGCCCTGCTGCACGCCGGCGAGATCGCCGACCAGGCCCGCGAGAGCGAGCAGTTCGGTGTCAAGGCCACCTTCGAGGGCATCGACATCGCCGGCGTCCACAAGTACAAGGACGGCGTGATCTCCGGCCTGTACAAGGGTCTGCAGGGTCTCGTCGCCTCCCGCAAGGTGACGTACATCGAGGGTGAGGGCCGGCTCTCCTCCCCCACCTCCGTCGACGTGAACGGCCGGCGCGTCGAGGGGCGCCACGTGCTCCTCGCGACCGGCTCCGTGCCGAAGTCGCTGCCGGGCCTGGAGATCGACGGCAACCGGATCATCTCCTCGGACCACGCCCTCGTGCTGGACCGCGTCCCGCAGTCCGCGATCATCCTGGGCGGCGGTGTCATCGGCGTGGAGTTCGCCTCCGCGTGGAAGTCCTTCGGCGCCGAGGTGACGATCGTCGAGGGCCTGAAGCACCTCGCCCCCCTTGAGGACGAGAACTCCTCCAAGCTTCTTGAGCGCGCCTTCCGCAAGCGCGGCATCAAGTTCAACCTGGGCACCTTCTTCTCGAAGGCCGAGTACACCCAGAACGGTGTCAAGGTCACCCTCGCCGACGGCAAGGAGTTCGAGGCCGAGGTCCTGCTCGTCGCCGTCGGCCGCGGCCCGGTCTCGGCCGGTCTCGGCTACGAGGAGCAGGGCGTCGCCATGGACCGCGGCTACGTCCTGGTCGACGAGTACATGCGGACGAACGTCCCGACCATCTCCGCCGTCGGTGACCTGGTCCCGACGCTCCAGCTCGCGCACGTCGGCTTCGCCGAGGGCATCCTGGTGGCGGAGCGTCTGGCCGGTCTCAAGACCGTTCCGATCGATTACGACGGTGTCCCCCGGGTGACGTACTGCCACCCCGAGGTCGCCTCCGTGGGGATCACCGAGGCCAAGGCCAAGGAGATCTACGGCGCGGACAAGGTCGTCGCTCTCAAGTACAACCTGGCGGGCAACGGCAAGAGCAAGATCCTGAACACCTCGGGCGAGATCAAGCTCGTCCAGGTCAAGGACGGTGCCGTGGTCGGCGTCCACATGGTCGGCGACCGTATGGGCGAGCAGGTCGGCGAAGCCCAGCTGATCTACAACTGGGAAGCGCTGCCCGCCGAGGTCGCCCAGCTCATCCACGCCCACCCGACGCAGAGCGAGGCGCTCGGCGAGGCTCACCTGGCGCTGGCCGGCAAGCCGCTGCACTCGCACGACTGACAGCCCTCGGGCGCGACGACACAGACTTCCGCAAATCGTTAGGAGCAACCGAAACCATGCCGGTTTCCGTAACCCTTCCGGCGCTCGGTGAAAGCGTCACCGAGGGCACAGTCACTCGCTGGCTGAAGGCCGAGGGCGAGCGCGTCGAGGCCGACGAGCCGCTGCTCGAGGTGTCGACCGACAAGGTCGACACCGAGATCCCCTCGCCCGTCGCCGGCGTGCTGGCCTCCATCAAGGTGGCCGAGGACGAGACCGTCGAGGTCGGCGCCGAACTGGCCGTGATCGACGACGGCACCGGCGCGCCCGCCGCCGCCCCGGCTCCGGCCGAGGCCGAGGCACCCGCGCCGGCCCCGGCCCCCGAGCCGGCCCCGCAGTCCATCCCCTCCACCGAGCAGGCCGCCCCGGCTCCGGCGCCCACCGCCGAGTCCGCCGCCGGTGCCGGTTCCGCCGAGGGCACGGACGTCGTCCTGCCCGCGCTCGGCGAGTCGGTCACCGAGGGCACGGTCACCCGCTGGCTGAAGGAGGTCGGCGAGGAGGTCGCGGAGGACGAGCCGCTCCTGGAGGTCTCGACCGACAAGGTCGACACCGAGATCCCCTCCCCGATCGCCGGCGTCCTGCTGGAGATCGTGGTGGGCGAGGACGAGACCGCCGAGGTCGGCGCCAGGCTGGCCGTCGTCGGCGCCCCGGGTTCGGCGCCCGCCGCCGCTCCTGCCGCAGCCCCCGCCGCGCCCGCCCCCGCCGCTCCGGCCCCGGCTCCCGCCCCTGCCCCGGCTCCCGCCCCGGCCGCCGCTGCTCCGGCTCCGGCTCCGGCCCCCGCTGCTCCGGCTCCGGCTCCGGCCGCCGCTCCCGCCCCGGCACCGGCTCCCGCGCCCGCCCCGGTGGCCGCGGATCCGGCCGCTCCGGCTCCCGCGCCCGCCGCGGTGGCCCCCGCCGCCCCGGCTCCGGCTCCGGCCGCGCCCTCCGGTGACGAGGGTGCCTACGTGACCCCGCTGGTGCGCAAGCTCGCCGCCGAGAACGGCGTCGACCTCTCCACCGTCAAGGGCACCGGCGTCGGCGGCCGGGTCCGCAAGCAGGACGTCCTCGCCGCCGCCGAGGCCGCGAAGGCCGCCGCCACCCCGGCTCCGGCCGCCGCTGCCGCCCCCGCCGCGAGCGCCAAGAAGGCCCCGGCCCTCGAAGCGTCCCCGCTGCGCGGCCAGACCGTGAAGATGCCCCGCATCCGCAAGGTCATCGGCGACAACATGGTCAAGGCACTGCACGAGCAGGCGCAGCTCTCCTCGGTCGTCGAGGTCGACATCACCCGCCTGATGAACCTCCGGGCGCGGGCGAAGGACTCCTTCGCGGCCCGCGAGGGCGTCAAGCTCTCCCCGATGCCGTTCTTCGTGAAGGCGGCGGCCCAGGCGCTGAAGGCCCACCCGGCCGTCAACGCCCGGATCAACGTGGACGAGGGCACGATCACCTACTTCGACACCGAGAGCATCGGTATCGCGGTGGACTCCGAGAAGGGCCTGATGACCCCGGTCATCAAGCACGCGGGCGACCTGAACATCGCCGGTATCGCCAAGGCCACCGCTGAGCTCGCGGGCAAGGTCCGGGCGAACAAGATCACCCCGGACGAGCTGTCCGGCGCGACCTTCACCATCTCCAACACCGGTTCGCGCGGCGCGCTCTTCGACACGATCATCGTGCCGCCGAACCAGGTCGCGATCCTCGGTATCGGTGCCACGGTCAAGCGTCCGGCGGTCATCGAGACCGAGGAGGGCACGGTCATCGGCGTACGCGACATGACCTACCTGACCCTCTCCTACGACCACCGTCTGGTGGACGGCGCGGACGCCGCCCGTTACCTGACGGCGGTCAAGGCGATCCTGGAGGCCGGCGAGTTCGAGGTCGAGCTCGGCCTCTAGGCAACGGCGTTCCAAGGGGTGCCCCCGTCCGGATCCTCCCGGGCGGGGGCACCGCGCTTTTCACCGTGTAAGTCTCGTCTCACCTGCGTGAAAGCCCCCACGTGCGCCCTTCCGCCGGACGCGCGCGGCCTTATTGTCTAAACGTCGAACGCCCGTCGGGGGCGGCAAGCCCCTCCCTAAGGAGCCCTCATGACCGCGCCCGTCGTCCACTCGCTGCGCGAACAGATCCGCGAGCACATCGTGGAGGGGATCGTCAGCGGGCGCTGGCAGCCGGGTGAGCGGATCGTGGAGCGACGGATCGCGACCGAGCTGGAGGTCAGCCAGACGCCCGTGCGGGAGGCGCTGCGCGAGCTGGAGTCGCTGCGGCTGATCGAGTCGGCGCCGAACAAGGGCGTACGGGTGCGGAACCTGACCGCGGCCGACCTGGAGGAGAGCTATCCCGTGCGGGCCGGTCTGGAGGCGATCGCGGCGGAGCTGGCGGCCGAGCGGCTGGCCGGTGACTGCTCGGCGCTGGAGCCGCACGTGGCCGCGCTGTACGAGGCGGACCGGGAAGCGGACGGGACCGGGCAGGTGCGGCACACGGTGGGCTTCCACCGGGAGCTGGTGCGGGCGGCCGGGAACTCGGTCCTGCTGCACACCTGGGAGGGGCTCGGCATCGAGGTCTTCACGGCGCTGTCGATCCGCTGGCTGGGGACCGTGCAGCAGTCGTACGCGGAGGAGCACGAGGAGCTGGTGGCCGCGTTCCGCCGCCGGGACCCGCGGATCGCGGAGCTGGTGAAGGCGCATGTGCTGGGCTGCGCGCCGCGCCCCTGAGACGGTCGGGTCGACCGTGGCCCACCTGCGGAAACGTTCCGGAGAACCGGCCGAGAAGCGGCACGCGGTGCCCCGGCCCGAGGCACCGCGTGCCGACTTTCTCGGATTCAAGATATTTTGCCCCTCAACCCTTTGATCGATCATCGATCAGGGAGTTACAGTCGCCGACGGGCCGCGCGCCGGGGTCACGGACCGACACCGCGCCGCAGAGCCCTCCGCCCTGTCCTGCCAAAGACAAAGGGCACCCCCGAACCCCCTGCCGACGAGGGCACCCCTTCGACTGAGGAAGGCGGCGACATGACCGACCCCTACGCCATCCAGCCGAGCGAGCTCGACCAGCTCCCGGACCGCGACCCCGAGGAGACCGCCGAATGGCAGGCCTCCCTGGACGCCGTCACCCAGGCGGCCGGCCCGCACCGTGCCGCGTACCTGATGCGCCGCACGCTGGAGCGCGCGGAGGGCAACGGCATCGCGCTGCCCAAGCTCCTGGAGACCGACTACGTCAACACCATCCCGACCGCCGCCGAGCCGGCCGCCCCCGGTGACGAGGCGCTGGAGCAGCGCATCACCGCCTGGAACCGGTGGAACGCGGCGGCGATGGTGACCCGGGGCGCGAAACACGGCGTCGGCGGCCACATCGCCACCTTCGCCTCCGCCGCGTGGCTGTACGAGACCGGCTTCAACCACTTCTTCAAGGGCAAGGAGTCCCCGGAGTCCCCCGGCTCCGGCGACCAGCTCTACATCCAGGGCCACGCCTCCCCCGGCATCTACGCCCGCGCCTTCCTCGACGGCCGGCTGACCGAGGCGCACCTCGACAACTTCCGCCGGGAAGCGGGCGGCAACGGCCTGCCGTCCTACCCGCACCCGCGCCGGCTGCCCTGGCTGTGGGAGTTCCCGACGGTGTCGATGGGCCTCGGCCCGCTGTCGGCGATCTACCAGGCGCGCTTCAACCGCTATCTGACCGCCCGCGGCATCAAGGACGTCTCGCAGTCCCACGTCTGGGCCTTCCTCGGCGACGGCGAGATGGACGAGCCGGAGTCGACCGCCGCCCTCGCGCTCGCCTCCCGTGAGGGCCTGGACAACCTGACCTTCGTCATCAACTGCAACCTCCAGCGCCTCGACGGCCCGGTCCGCGCCAACTTCAAGATCGTGCAGGAGCTGGAGGCCCAGTTCCGGGGTGCCGGCTGGAACGTCATCAAGACCCTGTGGGGCACCGCCTGGGACGAGCTGCTCCGGCTCGACACCACGGGCGCGCTGGTACGGCGGCTGCGCGAGGTACCCGACGCCCAGGTGCAGACGTACCAGACGCGGGGCGCGGCCTACATCCGCGAGGACTTCTTCGGCAAGGACCCCGCGCTCGCCGAGATGGCGAAGCTGCTGAGCGACGACAAGATCCTGGAGTGCTTCCACCTCTCGCGCGGCGGCCACGAGGCCCGCAAGGTGTACGCCGCGTACAAGGCGGCCGTCGAGCACAAGGGCGGCCCCACGGTGATCCTCGCGCAGACCGTCAAGGGGCACACCCTCGGCGAGGGCTTCGCGTCGAAGAACGCCAACCACCAGATGAAGAAGCTGTCGGTGGAGGAGTTCAAGCAGATGCGTGATCTGCTCGAACTGCCCATCTCCGACAGCCAGTTCGTGGACGGCGTGGTGCCCTACGGCCACCCGGGCGCCGACTCCCCCGAGGTCCGCTACCTCCAGGAGCGGCGCGCGGCCCTCGGCGGCCCCGCCCCGGCCCGTCGTACGCAGCCGCTCGCCCCGCTGCCCGCCCCGGCGGAGAAGGCGTTCGCCTCCTTCGACAAGGGCTCCGGCACGCAGAACGTGGCGACCACGATGGCGTTCGTCCGGCTGGTCAAGGACCTGGTCCGGGACAAGGAGACCGGCCGGCGCTGGGTGCCGATCGTCCCCGACGAGGCGCGCACCTTCGGCATGGAGAGCCTCTTCCCGTCCCTGGGCATCTACTCCCCCAAGGGCCAGACGTACGAGCCGGTCGACCGCGACCAGCTGATGTACTACAAGGAGGCCAGCAACGGCCAGATCCTCAACGAGGGGATCACCGAGGCCGGTTCGATGGCCGACTTCGTCGCCGCGTCCACCGCGTACGCCACGCACGGCGAGGCGATGATCCCGTTCTACATCTTCTACTCGATGTTCGGCTGGCAGCGCACGGCCGACCAGATGTGGCAGCTCGGCGACCAGCTCGGCCGCGGCTTCCTGGTCGGCGCGACGGCCGGCCGGACGACCCTGACGGGCGAGGGCCTCCAGCACGCCGACGGCCACTCCCCGGTCATCGCGGCGACCAACCCGGCGGCCCTGTCGTACGACCCGGCCTTCGCCTACGAGGTCGCGGCGATCGTCAAGGAGGGCCTGCGCCGGATGTACGGCGAGGCGGCCCCGGGTGAGGACCAGAACGTCTTCTACTACCTGACGGTCTACAACGAGCCGATCCCGCAGCCCGCCAAGCCGGCCGCGCCCGGCGTCGACGAGGGCATCGTCAAGGGCCTGTACCGCTTCAACACGGCGGAATCGGCGGGCCTCTCACCGGCCGCCAACGCGCCGCGCGCACAGCTGCTGGGCTCCGGTACGGCGATCCACTGGGCGCTGGACGCGCAGCGGCTGCTCGCCGAGGAGTGGGGCGTGGCCGCCGACGTGTGGTCCGCGACCTCCTGGACCGAGCTGCGCCGCGACGCCCTGGAGGCCGACGCGGCCCTGCTGCGCGGCGAGGAGCGCGTGCCCTACGTCCGGCAGGCGCTGCAAGGGGCCGAGGGCCCGGTGCTCGCGGTCTCCGACTACATGCGCCAGGTGCCCGACCAGATCGCGCAGTGGGTGGAGCAGGACTACTCGTCGCTGGGCGCCGACGGCTTCGGCCTCTCCGACACCCGCGAGGCGGCCCGCCGGCACTTCGGTGTCGACGCGGAGTCGATCGTCGTCGCGGTCCTGGCCCAGCTGGCCCGGCGCGGCGAGGTCCGGGCGACGGCCGTGAAGGAGGCGCGCGAGCGCTACGGCCTGTAGGACCCGGCCAGGCAGGTACGCGGGAGCACGGCGACGCGGTCGCCGGGCCCCCGCGTTGTCGGTGCGCCCCGGCATCATGGCCGTATGCGTGCCGCCCGGCTGATCAAGATGGTGCTGTTGCTCCAGTCCAGGGCCTCCCTGACCGCCGCCGAGCTGGCGCGCGAGCTGGAGGTGTCCGAGCGGACGGTGACCCGGGACGCCCAGGCGCTGTCGGAGGCGGGGGTGCCGGTCTACGCGGACCGGGGGCGGGCCGGCGGGTACCGGCTGGCCGGCGGCTACCGCACCCGGCTGACGGGGCTGGCGCGTACCGAGGCGGAGGCGCTGTTCCTGAGCGGGGTGCCGGGGGCGCTGCGCGAGATGGGGCTGGCGGACGCGGCCTCGGTGGCCCGGCTGAAGGTGTCCGCGGCGCTGCCGCCGTCGCTGCGGGACGCCTGGCGTGCGGCCGGGCAGCGGTTCCATCTGGACGCGCCGGGCTGGTTCCGGGAGCCGGAGACGCCCGGCCTGCTGCCGGCGGTCGCGGACGCGGTCTGGGACGACCGCCCCCTCACCGCCCGCTACCGGCGCGAACAGGCCGAGGTGGAGCGGGAGTTGGAGCCGTACGGGCTCGTCCTCAAGGCGGGGGTCTGGTATCTGTGCGCCCGGGTGGCGGACGAGGACGCCTTCCGGGTGTACCGGGTCGAGCGGTTCACGGCGGTGCGGGCGGGCGCGGAGCGGTTCGTCCGCGACGAGGGGTTCGACCTGCCGGCGTTCTGGGCGGAGCGGGCCGGAGAGTTCGCGCGGTCGGTGCTGCGGACCGAGGTCGTGGTGCGGCTGACGGAGTCGGGGGTGCGGGCCCTGCCGTCCGCCGTCGGTCCGCAGGCGGCGCGGGAGGCTCTGGCCGATCCGGCCGGGCCGGACGGCGACGGACGGGTGACGGTGACCGTGCCGGTGGAGTCCGAGGAGGTCGCCCACGCCCAGCTGACGGCGCTCGGCCCGGAGGCCGAGGTGCTGGCCCCGCGCAGCCTGCGGACCCGCTTCGCCCGGGACGCGGGACGGCTCGCCGCGCTGTACGGGCCCTCCCTCGGACAACAACCGCTGTACGGCCCATAACGATCTGTCTCACTCCACGTGCGCACCACCCCTCAAGGGCCGAGGATTGACCCGTGATGGACGAGACGGAGTTCTGGGAGCTGGTCGACAGCGCCCGCGAGGCGGCCGACGGCGACCCCGAGGAGCAGGCGGACCTGCTCGTGGAGCGGTTGCTGCGCCTGGACCCGGAACAGGTCCTGGACTTCGCCCGTCACTTCGAGGTCCGCTACAACCGCGCCTACACCTGGGAGTTGTGGGGCGCCGCCTGGGTCCTGCTGGACGGGGCGAGCGACGACGCCTTCGACTTCTTCCGCTGCTGGCTCATCGGCCAGGGCCGCGAGGTCTACGAGGGGGCGGTGCACCTCCCCGACGCGCTGGCCGAGCTGCTCGACGACTTCGACGAGGAGATCGACGGCGACGGCGAGGACCTGGGGTACGCGGCGGACGAGGCCTACGAACAGCTCACCGGGGCCGTCGCGCCCGACCTGGGCATACCGGCCGCCCCTTCGGAGCCGGAGGGCACCCCGGTCGACTTCGAGAACGAGCGGGCCCTCGCGGAGCGGTTCCCGCTGCTCTGGGAGCGGTTCAGGGCCTGAGCCTCACACGGCGGCCCGCCTGCGGCTCTGGCCGGTCCGCTGCGACTGGTCGGACGCGAGGTACGCGTGCGTCCGGTCGGCGGTCACCGCGTGGTGCAGCGGTGCCGCGTTCGCCTGGTCCAGGGCGGACGCCGTGACGGCGGCCGGTCCCAGGACGACGGTGGCCACCGCGCACACCACCGTCCAGACACGACCGCCGCCGCTCGTACCGTTGCTGCTGCTCATGATCCCCACCTCCGGTCGGCTTGTGTCCATGACATTAGGAGGCGGGGCTCTGAGGAGTCTGCGGGTGGCCTGTGGTCTTCCTGTGGGCGCTGCCGGCCGGTGCGCGGACCGGCGTTTGCCCGGGTGTCCTGCCCTGGAGCCGGGCGGCCCGTTCCCTGATGTCCGGGAGGCGGGCGGCGAGGGCGGCGCCGGGGCAGCTGGTCATGTAGCCGTCCCGGTGGCCGGCGAGGGCGGGCAGCGTGGCGGTGGCGCCGGCGGCGTAGCGGCTGAGGCCGTTGCTGGAGACGAGCCGGGCGGTGGCGCGGGGGTCGGTGCCCGCGAGGCCGAGTTTCCAGGCGGCGAGCGCGGCGATGGCGTCGGTCAGCGCCCGCGGTACCGGTCGGCCGGTGGTGAAGGTGCCGATGGCGGCTATGCCGGCGGTGCGGTGGTTGAAGCCCTGGGTGTGGGCGCCGGTGACGGCCTGGTCGGGGCCGCCGGCCCGGCCCTCGTAGATGGTGCCGCAGCGGTCGACGAGGAAGTTGTAGCCGATGTCGTCCCAGTCGCGGGCGCCGGTCTGGCCCGCGTAGAGGTAGCGGATGATGCGGGGCGCGTCCGCGCAGTCGTAGCCGTTGGGCGAGTCGGTGTGGTGCACGAAGACGGCGACGACCTTGTCGTCGTAGCGCGGGGGCGGCTGGGCGTGCCGGGTCAGGGTGTCCAGCCAGGCCGAGCGGGGCACGATGGGGGGTCTGGCGGCGGTGTGCGCGACGGCGGGGCGGGCGGCCGGGGTGCGCGGGTGGGCGGTGGCGCGGTGTCCGACGCCCCGGGCGCAGAGCAGTAGGGCGAGGACGGCGGCGAGCCCGGGCAGCCAGCCGAGCAGCAGAAGGGCGGGTATGCGCACCGGACGCCGTTTCCGCGCTCCCCGGGTTCTTCGGAGGACTCGCATGACCCCACAGTGGGTGTGATCCCCGCCGTCCGCGATGTGGGTTGTGCCACCCGGTGGAACCATCGTCCTGGTCCGGGACGTTTCTGGGGGTACACGTGTGCGCGGGCCGTCTGCCCCCGGGCCGCACACGCGTGGCTGATCAGTGCACCGGTCCCACGCGTACTAGGGCCTGTCCGGACCTGTACGCCGGACGGGCCCCGAGGGGTCGAAGAGAGAGGCGGCTCCGTGGACCTGCTCGACCTGCTGTTGTTGCTGGTGATCCTCGTCTACGCGGCGTCGGGGTACCGGCGCGGACTGGTGGCCGGCTGTGTGTCGCTGGCCGGGTTCGTGGGGGGCGCGGTCATCGGTGTGTGGATCCTGCCGTGGGTGATGGAACTGGTGACGCCGGGGACGACGGCGGCCACGGTGACCGCGGTGCTCACGGTGCTGGTCCCGGGGGTCGTGGGCCATGAACTGGCGGGGCGCCTCGCGCTGCGGCTGCGGCGCGAGCTGGAGAAGGGCCCGCTGCGGGTGGCGGACGGGGTCGGCGGGGCGGCGGCGAACTCGGTGGCGGTGCTGATCGTGGCGTGGGTGGCCGCGAGCGTCCTGGGCGTCTCCTCGTCGGCGCTGGTCACGACGGCGATCCGGGACTCGACGCTGCTGGGCGGCGTGCAGCGGCTGATGCCGGAGACGACTCCGACCTGGTTCTCCCGGGCGACCTCCGCGCTCACGGAGGCGGGCTTCCCGCAGGTCTTCAACCCGTTCGAGAACGAGTCGACGGCCGAGGTCGCCGAGCCCACCGGCGACAGCGTCACCCCGCGGGCCACCAGCGCGGCCAAGCTGAGCACGGTCAAGATCGAGGGCATCTCGGGCACCCAGGGCCGCGAGGGCAGCGGCTTCGTGTACGCGGCGCGCCATGTGATGACCAACGCGCACGTGGTGGCGGGCATCGACCGCCCGAGCGTACGGATCGGCGGGGTCGGGCGGTCGTACGCGGCGCGGGTGGTGCTGTTCGATCCGCAGAAGGACGTGGCGGTGCTGTACGTGCCGGGGCTGAGCGCGCCCGTGCTGCGGTTCGACGACAGCGCGGCGCGCGGCGACTCGGCGGTCGTCGCGGGGTATCCGCAGGACGGCGACCTGAATCTGCAGGCGGCGACGGTCGCCAACCGGGTGAAGGCGACGGGGCAGAACATCTACAACGACGCCACCGTCACCCGGGAGATCTACTCGATCCGCTCGACCGTCCGGCCGGGCAACTCCGGCGGCCCGCTGCTGACCACCGACGGCCAGGTGTTCGGGGTCGTCTTCGCCCGCTCCACCTCGGACAACGAGACGGGGTACGTGCTGACGGCGGACGAGGTCTCGGGCGACGCCCGGCGCGCGGCGGCGGCGACCACGCCGGTGGGCACGGGCACGCTCGTGACCTCGTAGTTCACACCGGGCGGCCCATCAGCACGTCGTCGACGTAGGCGCCGTCGAGCCGGAACTCCTCGGGCAGTACGCCCTCCACGACGAACCCCTCGCTCGCGTAGAGCGCGCGGGCCGGGGTGTTGTGGCCCAGGACGCGGAGGGTGAGCCGGCGGGCGCCCCGGCGCCGGGCCTCCTCGACGGCGGCCCGGACCAGCGCCCGGCCGACGCCCCGGCCCCGGGCCTCCTCGGCGACGGCGAGGCCCTGGATCTGCCGTACGTGCGCGTTCGCGGCGAGCGGGGTGGGGAGGCCGAGCCGGACGTAGCCGACGATCCGGCGGTCGAGTTCGGCGACGAGGTGGTCCTCGGCGCGGTGCCGCTCGTCGAAGAAGGGGGCGTACGGCGGCCGCTCCCGCGGGACGACCGCGTGCAGGGGCGACCAGGCGGCCCGGTCCAGCGCGCCGAGTTCCTCGTCGTCGTCGGGCAGGGCGATGCGTATGTGCGGCTCGGGCATGGGGGCCACTGTAGGACGGTCCGGGCGCGGTGCTCGTGGGGCTTGCGGGCCGTTCACGGGGCAGGATGGGCGGCATGGAACGTTCGCGAATCGCGGTGACCGGCGCCTCCGGTCTGATCGGCAGCGCACTGGTGCGGTCCCTGCGGGCCGACGGGCACGAGGTGGTGCGTCTGGTGCGCCGGGCGGCCCAGAGCCCGGACGAGGTCCGCTGGGACCCCGAGGGGCAGTACGTGGACGCGGCCGGCCTCGACGGCTGTGCCGCCGTGGTCAATCTGGCCGGGGCGGGGATCGGGGACCACCGCTGGACGGACGCGTACAAGAAGACGATCCGGGACAGCCGGGTGCTGGGCACGGCGGCGCTCGCGGAGGCCGTGGCCGCGCTGGACCGGCCGCCGCGGGTCTTCGTCAGCGGCAGCGCGATCGGCATCTACGGCGACACCGGCGAGCGTCCGGTCGACGAGAAGACGCCTCCCGGGGACGGCTTCCTGCCCTCGGTGTGCGTGGAGTGGGAGGAGGCCGCCGCGCCCGCGCGGGAGGCCGGGATCCGGACGGTGTTCGCGCGGACCGGGCTGGTCGTGGCGGCCGGCGGCGGGGCGTGGGCCAGGCTGTTCCCGCTCTTCAAGGCCGGGCTCGGCGGACGGCTGGGCAGCGGACGGCAGTACTGGTCGTTCATCGCGCTGCACGACGAGGTGGCCGCGCTGCGCCATCTCCTCGACACCGACGGGCTCTCCGGGCCGGTCAACCTGACCGCCCCCCGTCCACTGACGAACCGTCAGATCACCGCGGCGATGGGGCGGGTGCTGCGCCGGCCGACGCTGTTCGCGGTGCCGGCGCCGGCCCTGAAACTCGCGCTCGGGGAGATGTCGGGTGATGTGCTGGGCAGCCAACGGGTGCTGCCCGCCCGCCTGTTGGAGTCGGGGTTCGCCTTCGCCTTCCCGGACATCGAGGACGCGGTCCGGGCGGCCGGCTGAACCGCCCGGCGACCACGGCGTACCGGGCGGCCGGCGCATGCGACCGCCGTGCGACCGTGCCTCACCCGTGCGCGACTGGCGACGACCGGTCGCAGCCCTAACCTCAACCCGAACTCGGGTATTTCTGGAGGCAGTTGGGGGCATGACGTCCCCACCGGCCGCGCAACCGCGAGGAGGGGCACGTGTTCGAGCCCACGTACCAGGCGGACGTCGTCGTGGTGGGAGCCGGGATCGCCGGCCTCTCGGCGGCGCATCGGCTGACCAGCGCAGGAGTGACGACCGTCGTCCTGGAGGCGGCGCCTCGCGTGGGCGGCCGCATGTCGACCGAGAAGGTCGACGGGTTCCGGCTGGACCGGATCGGCCAGCTGCTCTCCACCTCCTACCCCGAACTGCGCCGGACGCCGGGGCTGGACGCGCTGGTCCTGCGCCCGTTCGCGCCGGGCGTCCTGGTCCATGCCGACGGGCGCCTGCACCGGGCCGGCGCCCAGGTCGGCGGCCGGGGCGCGAGGGGCGCACTGCACACCGTGCGCGCCCTGGCGAGCGCCCCTAGGCCGACGGCCGGGCCCCGGGTCCGCGGCGGCTTTCCCTGGCCCGCTCAGGCCCCCTGGACCCGCTCGGCGGCCCCCCTGGGAGGCGCCGTGGACCAGGCCCGGCTCGGGACCGCGCTGACCCGGCTCGCCGGCACCCCGGTCGAACGGCTGCTCTCCCGGGCGGAGTTGCCCGCCGGGCAGGCGCTCGCGGCATGCGGGGTGCCCGCCCGGACGATCGAGGGCTTCCTGCGCCCGCTGCTCGCCGCGCTGCTCTGCGACCCCGAGTTGACGACGTCCAGCCGCTGCGCGGATCTCGCGCTGCGCGCCTTCGCAGGCGGCCGGCTCTGCCTGCCCGAGGGCGGCGCCGAGGTCCTGCCGGAGCTGCTGGCCGGCGCGCTGCCACCGGGCACCGTGCGCACCGGGGTCCGGGTGACGGCGGTGTCGACGACCTCGGTGGCCACCGCCGAGCACGGCGAGTTCCGCTGCCGTGCCGTGCTGCTCGCCACCGACGCGTCCGCCGCCGCCGCACTGCTGCCGGGGCTGCGCGTACCGGACTTCCATCCGGTCACGGTCGTCCACCACGCCACCGACGAACCGCCCGGCACCGGCGCCGCCCTGCTGCTCGACGCCGACCGGGGCGGCCCGGTCGCGCACACCGCGGTGGTCAGCCACGTCGACCCGAGCCGCGCGCCCGCGGGCCGGGCCCTGGTCTCCTCGACGGTCCTGGGCACTCCCCCGCCGGACGTCGAGACCGCCGTACGCGCCCATCTGGCGCGGCTGTACGGCACCTCGACCGCACGGTGGGAGACGCTCGCCGTGCACCACACGGCGGCGGCGGTGCCCATGATGCGGCCGCCGCACGATCTGCGGCGGCCGGTGCGCCTGCTGGCGGGCCTGTACGTGTGCGGCGACCACCGCGACACCAGCACCGTCCAGGGCGCGCTGCACTCGGGCCGCCGCGCCTCGGCCGCCGTGCTGGCGGATCTGGGCGCGGCGGCCCCGACGCGCGAGGCGCCGGAGCCGCGGACCGTGCGCGCGGCGGCCTGAGAGGGATCAGCCCAGGGCCGCCACCCGGTCCCGGTATCCGCGCACGGGCGCCGCGTCCTTGTACGGCTCCAGCCTCCGTTCGAAGTCCCGCACGTACTCGATCGCGCGGACCGACCGGATCTCGGCCGCCTGCCCGGCCGCCTCGGCGCCGAGCTGGCAGGCCTGGTCGAGTTCGCCGAGGCCGAGCCGGGCGGAGGCCAGCACCACCCGGCAGAAGAGGCGGCTGCGCGCGTAGGCCGGCGCGCGCAGTTGCAGGGAGCGCTCCGCGTGCTGGACGGCGGAGCGGAACTGCTGGAGGTCGCGGTGGGCGTGCCCGAAGTCGTCGGCGAGCTCCGCCTCGTCGAAGAAGCGCGCCCAGTGCGGCACCTCGTCGCCGGTCCTGGCCGCTTCCAGGGCGCGCTCGGCCCGTACCAGCGAGGAGGTGCACGCCCGCACCTCGCCGAGCACTCCGTGGCCGCGCGCCTCGACGGCGTGCAGCAGGGCCTGGACGACGGGCGGCGCGCTGGTCCCGACGCCCTGCTGGGCCACCCGCGCCAGCTGCACGGCTTCCCTGCCGTGCCCGAGGTAGACGGCCTGCCGGCTCATGGTGATCAGCACGTAGGAGCCGTAGGCCCGGTCCCCGGCCGCCTGCGCGAGCCTGAGCGCCTGCACGAAGTACCGCTGGGCGAGCCCGTGCGCGGCGATGTCGTACGACGTCCAGCCGGCCAGCCGGGTCAGGTCGGCGGCGGCGGCGAAGAGCCGGCGGCCGGTCTGCTCGCCGTAGGTGCCGCGCAGCATGGGTTCGGCCTCGTGCTCCAGGTAGCGCACGAGGGCCTGGCGGGCGTGGCCGCCGCCGTAGGCGTTGTCGAGGGCGCGGAACAGTTCGCCGACCGAGCGGAGCGCGGCGAGGTCGCCGCCGGTGACCCGCTGGCCGGGGACGCGCTCGGCCTGGACGCGCTGGCGGGGCACGACGGGACGGCCCTGCGGGGGCACCCGGGCGACGGGTTCGCCGCGGCCGACCTTGTCGTCGGCGCGGCCGATCAGCCAGTCCCGGCTGGGCACCACGAGCCCGGCCGGGGTGAAGGCGATCTTCCGCAGCTCGGCGTGGCTACCGGAGTCCTTGCGCCACAGCCCGCTGACGATGTCGACGGCCTCCTCCGGGGTGGCCGCGAACTCCAGGCCGGCGTAGACCGGCGCGCAGGCGTCGAGCCCCAGGTCCTGGGCGGTGAGACGGCGGCCGAGACGGCGGGTGAAGACCTCGGCGATGAGGGCGGGGGTGGTGCCCCTGGGCTGCTGGCCGCGCAGCCATCGGGTGACGGAGGTCTTGTCGTATCTGAGGTCGAGCCCGTGTTCGAGACCGAGCTGGTCCACGCGGCGGGCGAGACCCGCGTTGGAGAACCCCGCTTCCGCGATGAGCGCGGTGAGCTGGCGGTTGGGAGTGCGCTGCGCGGGTCGTTCCGTCATCTGCTGTGCGGTCTCCTGCCTTTCGGGCCTCGCGGGGGCCCTAGCGGTGCCCGGATTGCCGGGGAGCAGCCCATATGGCCTCGTGAACGGCGCGAATGTAGCGGAGCGTGAGCACGCCGTCGCACATTCCGACGTGCATTCATCCGATCGTGTGAGGATTGGCCTCGGAGCTGACGCACCCCGGTCGGTCGTACAGTGGCGTAGGCGCGGGTTGTGCCTTACGACGCGTCGGGGCTGCAAGGGAGGCGCTTGCCGTGAGTGAGTTGCGGTTCGTCCGCATGGGGTTCGGCGCGGAGGCCGTCGCGTACCAGGAGGCGTGGGACGAGCAGCGCCGGGTGCACGCGGCGCGGTTCGCGGACGAGGTGCCCGACACCGTGCTGCTGCTGGAGCACCCGCCGGTCTACACGGCCGGCCGGCGCACCGCGGCGAGCGAACGGCCCCTGGACGGCACCCCGGTCGTCGATGTCGACCGCGGCGGGAAGATCACCTGGCACGGCCCAGGCCAGCTGGTGGGATACCCGATCCAGAAGCTGCCCCGCCCCGTCGACGTCGTCGCCCACGTCCGCCGGCTGGAGGAGGCGCTGATCCGGGTCTGCGCGGAGTTCGGCCTGGAGACGAGCCGGGTCGAGGGCCGCAGCGGCGTGTGGATCCTCGGAGACCCCGTCGAGCTGCGCCCGAAACCCGCCGGACTCTCCCTCGACTTCGATCCCCGGCTGCACGACGAGGAGTTCGACCCCCGGCTCAACGGCCCGGAGTACGCCCCCTCCAACGCCGGCCAGCGCCGCGAGGACCGCAAGATCGCGGCGATCGGCATCCGGGTCGCCAAGGGCGTCACGATGCACGGCTTCGCACTGAACGTGAACCCGGACACCGCCTGGTTCGACCGCATCATCCCGTGCGGCATCCGCGACGCGGGCGTCGCCTCGCTCGCCGACGAACTGGGCCGGGAGCTGACGATCGCCGCCGTACTGCCCGTGGTCGAGCGGCACCTGAAGGACGTACTGGAGCATGCGGAGCCGAGGCCCCGCGCGGTGGAGAAGGCGACCGCCTGACCGGGAATGCGACCGGCCGTCCCGGGGTTGCCCTCGGGGCGGGGGCCGGAAATCACGGGCGTACCCTGGTGTACGCCGAAGAATCGAAGTCACAGGGAGCCGATGTGTCCGCAGTCGCACCCGACGGACGCAAAATGCTGCGCCTGGAGGTCCGGAACGCCCAGACCCCCATCGAGCGCAAGCCCGAGTGGATCAAGACCCGGGCGAAAATGGGTCCCGAGTACACGAAGATGCAGAGCCTCGTGAAGAGCGAGGGCCTGCACACGGTCTGTCAGGAAGCCGGCTGCCCCAACATCTACGAGTGCTGGGAGGACCGCGAGGCGACCTTCCTCATCGGCGGCGACCAGTGCACGCGGCGCTGCGACTTCTGCCAGATCGACACCGGCAAGCCCGAGGCCCTCGACCGTGACGAGCCCCGCCGGGTCGGCGAGTCGGTGGTCACGATGGACCTCAACTACGCCACGATCACCGGCGTCGCCCGCGACGACCTGGCGGACGGCGGCGCCTGGCTGTACGCCGAGACGGTCCGCCAGATCCACCAGCAGACGGCGACCCGCGAGGCCGGCCGCACCAAGGTCGAGCTGCTCGCCCCGGACTTCAACGCGGTGCCGGAGCAGCTGGCCGAGGTCTTCTCCGCCCGCCCTGAGGTCTTCGCGCACAACATCGAGACGGTCCCGAGGATCTTCAAGCGCATCCGCCCCGGCTTCCGCTACGAGCGGTCCCTCAAGGTGATCACCGAGGCCCGTGACGTCGGCCTGGTCACCAAGTCGAACCTCATCCTCGGCATGGGCGAGACCCGCGAGGAGGTCGGCGAGGCGCTGCGCCAGCTGCACGAGGCGGGCTGCGAGCTGATCACCATCACGCAGTACCTGCGCCCCTCCGTGCGCCACCACCCCGTGGAGCGCTGGGTCAAGCCGCACGAGTTCGTGGAGCTGAAGGAGGAGGCCGAGCAGATCGGCTTCTCCGGGGTCATGTCGGGCCCGCTGGTGCGGTCCTCGTATCGCGCCGGACGGCTGTACCAGATGGCCGTCGAGAAGCGGGGCGCCTACGTCGCCTCGCAGGCCGTGTGACGCGGGTCTCCACCGCCGCCCCGGGGTGCGTGTGAATTCACGCACAAGCGATTACCCGCCAGTAGTGACCGATTCGACGCGGTCCTGAGCGTCCTCGCAGCTGAGTACGCCCATCAGGACCGCGTCGGCGTGTGCGGGCACCGAATCAATGTTTCATTGGTGTTTGACCGGTCGGTCACGCCCTGGTAACACCAAACAGTGACGCTGGACTCACACCACGTAAGCCCTTGCCCACAGCCGCTCCGAGGGGACCTCCGCCATGCAGGCCGCGCCCGTTCGCGCCACCGCCATCCCGTCCTTCACCGACGCCCTCCGCACGGTCGAGTCGCTGCTGATGAGCAGCGGCCAGCGGACCGCCCGCCGCAACGCCTGGACCTCCGTACTGGAGGACCGCCGCCGCGCCAAGGACCGGGTCGACGCCCAGCTCGTCCTGGAGCGGGCGCTGACCTCCAGCCGCTGAAAACCGTCCCCGCGGGCACCGCCGTCGTCGGCGCCCCCCGGGGACACGTAGACTTCACGGCATGGCGAGGAAGGACACGGCAGCGGACGCTGCGAACCCCGGGCGACTCAAGCAGATCGCTCTGACCTACAAGATGACCCGCAAGGCCGACAAGACAATCGGCCTTGTGCTCGCGGCTGTCGGAATCGTCACCTTCGGTGTCTTCCTCGCGATCGGCTTCTTGCTCGGGCACCCCATCTATCTGGGCATTCTCGGTCTCCTGCTCGCCTTCCTCGCGTCGGCGATCGTCTTCGGACGCCGGGCCGAGCGGGCCGCCTTCGGGCAGATGGAGGGCCAGCCGGGCGCTGCCGCCGCGGTGCTGGACAACATCGGCAAGGGCTGGACGACGACTCCGGCCGTGGCGATGAACCGCAGCCAGGACGTGGTGCACCGCGCGGTTGGCAAGGCCGGCATCGTGCTGGTGGCCGAGGGCAACCCGAACCGGGTGAAGACCCTGCTGGCCGCCGAGAAGAAGAAGATGAACCGCATCGTCGCGGACGTCCCGGTGCACGACGTGATCGTGGGCACCGGCGAGGGCCAGGTCCCGCTGAAGAAGGTGCGGACCACGATGCTGAAGCTGCCCCGGGTCCTGACCGGACCCCAGGTGACCTCCACCAACGACCGGCTGCGGGCCCTGGGCGACCTGATGAGCAACATGCCGCTCCCGAAGGGCCCGATGCCGAAGGGCATGAAGCTTCCGAAGGGCGGCGGCAAGGCCCGCTGACTCCGCCGCACCGTCCTATCGACGGAGGGGGCGCCCGGATCTCGTATCCGGGCGCCCCCTCCGTCGTAGGGGTCATGGCGGTCGTGACGGTCGTGGACGGAGGCGTCAGACGCGGACTTCCACCGTGCGGGCCAGGCGGTCGTGGAGGCCGCGGCCGTCGCGGTCCCAGACGAGGGCCGGGATCGCGACGCAGAGCAGGGCCGTACGGAGCAGGGCGCGCGGCGGGTTGGGGCGGCCGGTGGCGAGCGCGATGACCCGAAGGCCGAAGAGGCGCTTGCCCGGGGTGAAGCCGAGCGTGCCGACCGTGAGAACGCTCAGGGCGAAGAAGACCAGCAGCGCCCAGTTGCCGGTCGCCTGGCCGTAGCCGTCGGTGAGCAGGCCGTATGCGATCAGCAGGCAGAGACCCCAGTCGACGGCGAGGGCGCCGATACGGCGGCCCGGACGGGCGATCGAGCCGGGGCCCGCTTCCGGCAGCCCCAGCTGCTCGCCGCGGTATCCGAGGTCGGCGCCGGCGTCCTCGATGGCGGCGCGGGGTCCGGAGAGCCACGATCCGATTGCTTGCCTGTTGTCCACGGCTCAACGGTACTGCGCGCGTTTCGTCATCCGGACAGGCGGGGTAGGCGGGACCCGGTCCGGTTAACTTGGGCGAAACAAATGGGTCACGCTGGAGAAATCCCCCGTCCTTAAGGTCGGGTCCAGCGTGTGCCACCGCACTGGCCGCACGAACGAACTACCACCCCGGCACGGACGGTCGGGAGTAGGAGGAGCTGGATGTTCCAGAACGCCGACGAGGCCAAGAAGTACATCGCGGACGAGGACGTCAAGTTCGTCGACGTCCGCTTCTGCGACCTGCCGGGTGTGATGCAGCACTTCACGCTGCCGGCGAAGGCCTTCGACCCGGACGAGGAACTCGCCTTCGACGGCTCCTCGATCCGAGGGTTCCAGGCCATTCACGAGTCCGACATGGCGCTCCGCGCCGACCTGTCGACGGCCCGGGTGGACCCCTTCCGCCGGGACAAGACGGTCAACATCAACTTCTTCATCCACGACCCGATCACGGGCGAGCAGTACTCCCGTGACCCGCGCAACGTGGCGAAGAAGGCCGAGGCGTACCTCGCCTCCACCGGCATCGCGGACACCGCGTACTTCGGTCCCGAGGCCGAGTTCTACGTCTTCGACAGCGTGCGCTTCGAGACCAAGGCGAACGAGTCCTTCTACCACATCGACTCCGAGGCCGGCGCCTGGAACACCGGTGCGGTCGAGGACAACCGCGGCTACAAGGTCCGCTACAAGGGCGGCTACTTCCCGACCCCGCCGGTCGACCACTTCGCCGACCTGCGTGCGGAGATCTCCCTGGAGCTGGAAGCCTCCGGCCTCCAGGTCGAGCGCCAGCACCACGAGGTGGGCACCGCCGGCCAGGCAGAGATCAACTACAAGTTCAACACGCTGCTCGCCGCCGCCGACGACCTCCAGCTCTTCAAGTACATCGTGAAGAACGTGGCCTGGCGCAACGGCAAGACCGCGACCTTCATGCCGAAGCCGATCTTCGGCGACAACGGCTCGGGCATGCACGTCCACCAGTCGCTGTGGGCGGGCGGCTCCCCGCTCTTCTACGACGAGGCCGGCTACGCGGGTCTGTCGGACATCGCCCGCTACTACATCGGCGGCATCCTCAAGCACGCCCCGTCGCTGCTCGCCTTCACCAACCCGACGGTGAACTCGTACCACCGCTTGGTGCCCGGCTTCGAGGCCCCGGTCAACCTGGTGTACTCGCAGCGCAACCGCTCCGCGGCCATGCGTATCCCGATCACCGGCTCGAACCCGAAGGCCAAGCGCGTCGAGTTCCGCGCGCCCGACTCCTCCGGCAACCCCTACCTGGCGTTCTCCGCTCTGCTGATGGCGGGCCTGGACGGGGTCAAGAACAAGATCGAGCCGGCCGAGCCGATCGACAAGGACCTCTACGAGCTGGCCCCCGAGGAGCACGCGGGCGTCGCCCAGGTCCCGACCTCCCTCCCGGCCGTCCTCGACCGTCTGGAGGCCGACCACGAGTTCCTCCTCGCCGGTGACGTCTTCACGTCCGACCTGATCGAGACGTGGATCGACTACAAGCGCACCAACGAGATCGCGCCGCTGCAACTGCGTCCGCACCCGCACGAGTTCGAGCTGTACTTCGACGTGTGACCGAACCGGTCCCCTGGTGCCCCCGTCTCTCTCCGGAGAGGCGGGGGCACCGTCGTTCGCCCCCCCTGTTCCGCCCTCGGCCGGGGGGCGGGGACCTTTTGCCTCACGTGGGGTCGTTCGGGACCTTTTCATGGGCAGTGCCGGGTGCACACTGGCAGTGGGACGAGTGCGTGACTGCGGGGTGATGGCAGATGCAGAGCCGTTTCCGGAGCGACCGGCGGCTGACCCTCCGTATGGGGGTCACGCTGTTCCTGCTCGGGCTGCTGTACGTGGCGTTCGTCGCCGCGCTGATCGTGTTGCTGAAGTCCTGGGTGCTGGTCGTGGTGATCGCGGCGGGGCTGCTCGTCGCGCAGTACTGGTTCTCCGACCGGATCGCCCTGTACGCGATGCACGGGCGGATCGTGGAGCGCGAGGAGTATCCCCAACTGCACGGTGTCGTCGACCGGTTGTGCGCCGTTGCCGACATGCCCAAACCGGTGGTCGCCGTCTCCGGCATCGACATGCCGAACGCGTTCGCCACCGGGCGCAACGCGGACAACGCCGTCATCTGTGTGACCACCGGGCTGCTGCGCCGGCTGGAGCCGGCCGAGCTGGAGGGCGTGCTCGCGCACGAGCTGTCGCACGTGGCGCACAAGGACGTGGCCGTGATCACGGTGGCGTCGTTCCTCGGGGTGATCGCCGGGCTGATGGTGCGGTTCGCCTTCTACTCGCAGCTCTTCCGAGGGCGCAAGGACCAGAACACCCTGGCCGTCTTCGCCGCGATCATGGGGGTTTCGGCGGCCGTCTACGCGATCAGCTTCCTGCTGATCCGGGCGCTGTCCCGGTACCGGGAGCTGGCGGCGGACCGGGCGGCGGCCCAGCTCACCGGCCGGCCCTCGGCGCTGGCCTCCGCGCTCACCAAGGTCGACGGCGACATCGCCCGCATCCCGAGCAGGGACCTGCGGACCGCGCAGGCCTTCAACGCCTTCTACTTCTCCCCGGCGACCGGCACCGAGCCCGGTATCACCCGGTTCTTCTCCACCCACCCGAGCCTGGCGCAGCGGCTCGACCAACTGGGGCGTATGTCCGCCGAGTTGGGTGAGGCGGCGGTGCCCGGGAAGGCGGAGTGAGGATGGGCCTGCTGGACATCCTGCTCGGCCGTACGAGACCGGTCGCCCCCGACCTGGACCGGCTCTTCGCGCTGCCGTCGGCGGCCGTGACGCTGGAGGCGGCGACCGGGTTCTCGCCGACCGGGCGCGGCGCGGTGTGCTTCGCCACGGTGGAGGGCGGGGCCTTCGAGCAGACCCACCGGGAGGTCCAGGCGCTCCTCGACGCCGACGCGGAACGGCCCGGGCCGCCGGTGGAGCTCACCCAGGACGACTACGGCTACTCGTGGCTGGTCTCGCGCCGGACGCCGGACCAGCTGCCGCAGCTCGTCAACGACCTGCACGCGGTGAACAGCGCGCTGGAGGCCAACGGCTTCGGTCCCCAACTGCTGTGCTCCCTCGCGGGGTTCGAGAGCGGGGCGGGCGGCGGGCGGGCCGCGGGCGGCCGGCTGGCCCTGGTCTATCTCTACAAGCGCGGGACGTTCTTCCCGTTCGCGCCGCTGCCCGGACCGGCGCAGCGGCGCGACAACGCGCTGGAGATGCAGGTCAGGGCGGCGCTGGTGAGTGACCTCAAGGTCGAGCAGGACGTGGGTCGTTGGTTCCCGGTGTGGGGCGCCCCCGGGCTGTGAGGCGGGGCCGAGCCGGTGCGCGGTGGGTCAGACGCCCGGTGTCGCCGTCACCACGCCCGCCGTGACGGCCGCGCCGAGGGCGCTGTGGTCGGCGGCGGTCCGGTCGGCGTAGGACAGGGCGAAGTCGGCCACGGCGCGTTCGAAGGCGGGGCCGCCGCCGAGGTAGCCGGCGATGGCGATGCGGTCGCCGGAGCGGGCGTGCGCGCGGGCGAGGGCGGTGCCGCACAGCCGGGCGTAGGCGGCGAGTACGGCCGGGCTCATACCGGCCACGTCCGCGGAGCCCTTCATGTCGCGCAGCTGCCGCCAGTAGAAGGCGCGCCCCTGCGGCCCGGTCATCCACCCCAGGAAGATGTCCCCGGCGGCCTGGAGCAGCCGCTGCCCGGCCACCACCCGGCGCCCGGGATGGACGTACGCGCCGCTCGGCAGGTGTTCCTCCAGTACGGATCCGCGCGCCTCCTTGATCTGGAGGAACAGCGGATCGTCCTGGTCGCGGCCGGTGAGCAGCACGACGAAGCAGCGGGTGCCGACGCTGCCGACGCCGACGACCTTGCGGGCCGCGTCGACGAAGCGGTAGCGGTCCAGCAGCAGGCGGCGCTCCTCGGAGAGGGTGGAGCGGTAGTCGCTGAAGATCTTGCGCAGGGCGGCCATGTCGAGGGCGGCCACCGGTTCGAGGAGGGGCGGGTCGCGGACGATGCGGCGGCGGCCGTCGACCGTCTCGGTGAGCTTGCCGAGGGCGTGCAGGCTGGTGCGGCGGCGGGCGCGGGTGAGGTTGGACTCGACCCGGCGGCGGTGCCGGGCCGAGCGGACCAGGGGCAGCAGGCTCTCGGCGTCGATGTGCTCGTACCAGACGGCGAGTTCGCCCTCGCGGGCCAGGCGGCGCACGGCGGTGCGGTACGCGGCGGTCGCCTCCAGGGCGGCGCGGTGCGCCTTGGCGTCGCTGTGTCCGTTCTCGCGGGCCGCTACGGCGACGCTGGCGGCGAGGCGTTTGACGTCCCACTCGAAGGGTCCCGGGAACGTCTCGTCGAAGTCGTTCAGGTCGAAGAGGAGGGTGCGCTCGGGCGAGGCGTAGACGCCGAAGTTCAGCAGATGCGCGTCGCCGCAGAGCTGCACGGTGAGCCCGGTGTGCGGCAGGGCGGCGAGATCGGCGGCCATGACGGCTGCGGAGCCGCGCAGGAAGGCGAAGGGGGAGGCCGCCATGCGGCCGTACCGGATCGGCAGCAGTTCCGGGAGCCGGTCGCGGCCCTGGCGCTCCAGTACGGCGACCGGGTCCGGGCGGTCGACGCCGGGTATCCAGCCGCCGTGCGCGGACCGGGGGACGCGGCTGCGCGCGGCCCGGCCCCGCCCGGCGCGGTCGGCGGGGCTGGTCATGAGCCGTTCCCGTGCATCCCGTGCCTCCCTGGTGCCGCCGCCGTCACGTGCCGCTTCTTCGCAGTGAAGGCGGGCGAGAGGGCGTACGCATGCCGGGTACGCCGGACGGGTGAAGGGCGGCGGTGTCCGTACGGACGCGGGCGGCCGCCCGGGAAAGGCGCGTCCCCGGACCCGGACCCGGTGCCTTCCCCCGCTCGGGCCCGTCTACTGTCGTCGGTCGGAACGCGCACCCTCAGAGGAGGCCGGGATGGACGGCAATGTGCGGTATGTCGGGGTGGCCGAGCGGCGGGCCAGGCTGGCGCTGCGACAGCGGCTGGCCGTGGAGGCGCGGGCCGGCACCCCGGAGGAGGTCGCCGGCTCCCTCGTCGCCCTGCACGGCACGGACCCGGCGACGGTCTACCTGGCCGTGGGCGCCCGGCTCGCGGAGCCGGCGACGACCGTGCCGCGGACCGAGCGCGCCCTGTACGAGGACCGCACCCTGGTCCGGATGCACGGCATGCGGCACACGGTGTTCGTCTTCCCGGCGGAGCTGACCGCGGTGGTGCACGCGTCGACGGGCCTCACGGTGGCCGCCAGGGAGCGCGCCTCCCTGGTGAAGGACATGGCGCAGGCGGGGGCGCCGGACGCGGCCTGGCTGAAGGAGGTCGAGGAGTCGGCGCTCGCCGCCCTGGCCCGGTGCGGCCCGGCGACGGCCGCCGAACTGGCCCTGGAGGAACCGAGGTTGAGGGAACAGTTCGTGTACGCGGCCGGCAAGCGGTACGAGGGCGTGCACACCGTGTCGACCCGGCTGCTGCGGGTGCTGGGCGTCGAGGGGAAGGTGGTGCGCGGCCGGCCCCGGGGCGGCTGGACATCGAGCCAGTTCCGCTGGGCGGTGGCCCCGCCGCACCCCGAACTGGACGCCGCCGAGGCCCGGTCCGCCCTGCTGCGCCACTGGCTCACCGCGTGCGGCCCGGCGACCGAGGCCGACCTGAAGTGGTGGACGGGGTGGCGCGTGACCGACGTACGGCGGGCGCTCGCGGCGATCGGGGCGCGGGAGGTCTCCCTGGACGAGGGCACGGGGTACGTCACCGACGGCGACGTGGATCCGGTGGCCGGGCCGGACCGCCCGTGGGCGGCGCTGCTGCCCGGCCTCGATCCCACCGCCATGGGCTGGCAGCAGCGGGACTGGTACCTGGCGCCGGAACTGCGCCCCGCCCTCTTCGACGGCAGCGGCAACGTGGGGCCCACGGTGTGGTGGAACGGCCGGGTGGTGGGCGGCTGGGCGCAGCGGCCCGACGGCGAGATCGTGTGGCGGGCGCTCGACGCGGAGGGCGCCGGACGCGAGGCCGGCGCGGCGATCGGGGCGGCGGCGGAACGGCTGCGGGAGTGGGTGGGCACGGCGCGGGTGACGCCGCGGTTCCGCACACCGGTGGAGAAGGAGCTGCTGCGGTAGACGCGGGGCCACCGCCCCCTCGCCGGCCGCACCGGGTGCCGGGCACCCGTCGAGGAGACGGGGCGCCCGGCACCTGGGCTAGCTCGATCTTCAACGTCCGTCGTCGAATGACGGACGTTGAAGATCAAGCTAACGGGAGTACCGCATCAGCGCCCGCACCATGTGGCACGTCGTGGCCGACGGCGGATGGACGCCGATCAGTGCGGCGGTGTCACGGATCGTCTCGTCGCGGGCCTGGTTCGGCATGTGGACGCCCGAGTCGAGCAGGGCGATGGCGAGCCGCATCGCCTTGAGGCGGCGGTTGTGCGTGACGTACCACTCGCGCGGACGCCCCGGCGGCAGCGCACGCTTGCGCACGGGTGCGTACGGCAGATCGGGCAGCACGGGGTGCCGGGCGGTGGACCGGGTGGGTGACGGCTTGCAGGCGGCAGCGGGCACAGGCATCCTCCTGTCGCGATCGGGGCGTCGTCCGGACCTCCCGGCGATACCCTCGAACACTGCTTCCATTCTACTGCCCGGCACTGACAAAAGGCCCTGGCCACAAGGGTTTTCGGGGTCACCGGGACGCGCTTGGAGAACGGGTCGCCCGGTACCGTGGACGCATGGAGATCTGGATCAACCCGGCCTGTTCCACGTGCCGTTCCGCCGTCGGCCTGCTCGACGAGGAAGGCGCCGGCTACACCGTCCGCCACTACCTGGAGGACGTACCGAGCGAGGACGAGATCCGCGCCGTACTCTCCCGGCTCGGGCTCGAACCGTGGGACATCACCCGCACCCAGGAGGCCGCCGCCAAGGAGCTGGGGGTCAAGGAGTGGGCGCGGGACGCCGGTTCGCGCGACCGGTGGGTGCGGGCGCTCGCCGAGCACCCGAAGCTGATCCAGCGTCCGATCATCACGGCCGACGACGGCACGGCGGTGGTGGCCCGCACCGAGGCGGCCGTACGGGACGCCCTGTCCCGGCAGGCACCCCCAACCCCCGTGTGACGTACGTTACTTGGGCTCCTCCCGTCACCGTTGAGCAACGGTGTTCGAGATCTCGTACCTACCGGCGTACGACGCTCCCCACCCCAAGGAGGCGCGCATGTCGCGTAGGAGAACCCTCGGCACGAAGAAGAGGCTGGCGCTGCTGGTCACCGCCGCCGCGGTGGCGGGCGGCGGAGCCTTCGTCCTGGCCACCACGTCGAACGCGGCGCAGAGTCCGGCGCAGGGCCAGAGCGCGAGAACACTGTCCGCCGCCAACTCGACGGTCTGCCAGGGGCTCGCCACCGCGCTCGGCAACAACCAGGCGTTCATCGCGGGCCAACGGGCCGCTCCCGACGCCCAGTCGACGGCGCGGATCGCCAACCGCGAGGCGGTCATCGACCAGATCAAGGTGCAGCAGAAGGCGTCCGGATGCGTGGTGGGGGAATCGGCTCAGGGCTCCCGGACCACCCAGCCCGCGCAGTCGGCCCCGGCCGGCTCGACCGCCACCGCGACGCCGCCCGCGACCGCCCCCGCCGGAAACGCCGGCAGCGCCGCGGCCTCCGGCACCCAGGTCTGCAAGGGCTCCACGGTCACCCTCTCCGGGGAGGCCGGCGCGCCGGCCGCGTCCAGCAACCAGTTCCCCGCCGGCACGACGCTGAAGGTCACCAACCTGGACAACAACAAGTCCACGACGGTGCGGGTCACTTCGGTCTCCGGCAGTTGCGCCCTGCTCAACAACGCGGCCTTCGAACAGGTCCGTGAGCCCGGCAAGTTCCTGATCCGCCGGGCGTTGATCGAGAAGGTGGGGTGAGGCCCGGGAGCGGAGAAGAACCGGTGAGGTGACGTGCCGCCCGACCGGGCCGTCACCAGGTGTGTGTCACGGGTCCTGCCGCTTCCGGCCAGAAGCGGCAGGACCGGCGCATGCCCCTCCCCCGGCTCCCCAACCCCATCGCATACGAGCCCGCGGACCGCCCCGCCGCCGCGGACTCTCCCGCGCCGGGCCCGCTCACGGCGCGCGCGCAGCGGTATCGCACCACCGGGTAACACGGGGTTCACGTTCGAGCAATGGTCGGGAAATCGCCTGTTGACAGGCTGCCGGGCAGGAATCGCGGCACCCCGGTGCCGCAGCGCCGCACAGCACCCGCGAGCGCGCCCAGACCCACCCCGAAGGATGTGGCCCGTGACCTTCAAGGCTGAGTACATCTGGATCGACGGCACCCAGCCGACGGCCAAGCTGCGTTCCAAGACGAAGATCCTGGCGGACTCCGACATTCCGGCCGAGGGCGTCGCCGACCTGCCGATCTGGGGCTTCGACGGGTCGTCCACGAACCAGGCCGAGGGACACGCCTCGGACCGTGTGCTCAAGCCGGTCTTCACCTGTCCCGACCCGATCCGCGGCGGCGACCACATCCTCGTCCTGTGCGAGGTGCTCGACATCGACATGACCCCGCACGAGTCCAACACCCGGGCCGCGCTCGCCGAGGTCGCCGAGAAGTTCGCCGCGCAGGAGCCCGTCTTCGGCATCGAGCAGGAGTACACCTTCTTCGACGGCGCCCGTCCGCTCGGCTTCCCGGAGGGCGGCTTCCCGGCCCCCCAGGGCGGCTACTACTGCGGTGTCGGCGCCGACGAGATCTTCGGCCGCGAGATCGTCGAGGCCCATCTGGAGAACTGCCTGAAGGCGGGCCTGGCGATCTCCGGCATCAACGCCGAGGTCATGCCCGGCCAGTGGGAGTTCCAGGTCGGCCCGGTCTCCCCGCTGGACGTCTCCGACCAGCTGTGGATCGCCCGCTGGCTGCTCTACCGCACCGCCGAGGACTTCGGCGTCTCCGCGACCCTCGACCCCAAGCCGGTCAAGGGCGACTGGAACGGCGCCGGCGCGCACACCAACTTCTCCACCAAGGCGATGCGGGAAGGCTACGACGCGATCATCACCGCGTGCGAGTCGCTCGGCGAGGGCTCCAAGCCGCTCGACCACGTCAAGCACTACGGCGCCGGCATCGACGACCGCCTGACCGGCCTGCACGAGACCGCCCCGTGGAACGAGTACTCCTACGGCGTCTCCGACCGCGGCGCCTCGGTCCGTATCCCGTGGCAGGTCGAGAAGGACGGCAAGGGCTACATCGAGGACCGCCGTCCGAACGCCAACGTCGACCCGTACCTGGTGACCCGGCTGATCGTGGACACCTGCTGCGCCGCCCTGGAGAAGGCCGGCCAGGTCTGATCCGCCCGTAAGGCCGGAAGGGGCGCCCGCCGTCGCACGCCGCGGTGGGCGCCCCTCCCGCGTCGTCTCCGGCGCCCCGGCCGCGGGAACCACGGGTGCCGGGGTGAGGTGCTCCGCTTCGGATTCCCGCCGAGCAAGCGTCCAAGCAGTGAGAGAAGGGTCCTGTCACCGGCCTCCGTCTGCTTCAATGGAGCCATGGCCAGCCACCGGAAGTGCAGCGCGACGGGTCGTCATGACCTGGAGCCGTTCTGGCCTTCCCGTCAGCACCATGACTTCGACCGGGTGTGTTGTCGCGCGATGAACGCGCCGGCCCTCTGACGCCGTACACCCCGGCCTCCGGCCAGCGCACGACGTACGTCCCCCGACGAGCCCGACCACGAATCGCGGCCGTCGGACCTCCCGACGAACCTCTCGCGCGAAAGAGCTGACCTCTCATGGCGACCACTCGTTCCCTCTCCCCCGCCCCCCTCTCCGAGCCCTCCACGACGTCCTCCTCCAGCGGTGCGCGGCACCGGCTGCGGGCCGTCGACCGGGACGAGGTGGTGGACGTCACCGACTTCCTGCCGCCCGGCGCCACCTGGCTGCCGGCGCCCCAGCACACCCTGCCCGTGCTGCCGGGCCGGCCGCCGATGATCGGCTACCTGGTGCTCGTCCCCGCCGACCAGCAGCCGCCGTTCCTGCCGGTGGCGGTCCCCGACCGGTCCACCGCGGCCGAACCGGCGCCGGCCGGCCCCGCCCCCCTCGTCCGGATCGACGCCGTACAGCGCGTCGCCGAGGTGGACGGCGAGGAACTCGACCTCACCTACCTGGAGTTCGAGCTGCTGGCCCATCTGGTGGCGCACCCCAACCGGGTGCACACCCGCGACCAGCTGGTCACCACGGTGTGGGGCTACGGACATGTGGGCGACGGCCGTACCGTCGACGTCCATATCGCCCGGCTGCGCCGCAAGTTGGGCACCGAGTACCGCAAGACGATCCAGACGGTGCGCCGGGTCGGCTACAAGTACACGCCGCCGACCGGGCGTTGAGCCTCTGCTGACGGCAGATCCAGGTTCCGTCCCGGGCCCGGCGCGGGCAGGGTCGGCGGTATGAGACTTCTGGTGCTGGGTGGTACGGAGTTCGTGGGGCGGGCCGTCGTGACCGCCGCCCTCGGGCGCGGCTGGGAGGTGACCGTCCTCAACCGAGGACGGCACGAGGCCCCGCCCGGGGTGCGGGCGCTGCGGGGTGACCGCACCGCGTCCGACGGGCTCGCCGCACTGGCCGGGACCGAGTGGGACGCCGTCGTGGACACCTGGTCGGCGGCGCCCCGCGCGGTGCACGACGCGGCCCGGCTGCTGGCGGGCCGGGCCGGGCGGTACGTGTACGTGTCGAGCTGCTCGGTGTACGCCTGGGCACCGCCCGCCGGGTACACCGAGGAGGCACCGGTGGTGGCGGGCGCCGAGCCCGACGCGGACCGGACCGACTACGCGCGCGACAAGCGGGGCGGTGAACTGGCCGCGCTCGGCGCCTTCGGGGCGGAGCGCTCGCTGTTCGTACGGGCCGGGCTGATCCTCGGGCCGCACGAGAACATCGGCCGGCTGCCGTGGTGGCTGGGCCGGATCGCCCGGGGCGGTCCGGTGCTGGCGCCGGGGCCCCGGGAGCTGCCCCTCCAGTACGTCGACGTCCGCGACCTCGCCGCGTGGGCGCTCGGCGCCGTGGAGCGGGAGTTGAGCGGGCCGTACAACCTGATCGGTCCGCCGGGACTCGCCACCATGGGCTCCCTCCTCGACGCCTGCGTGAACGTCACCCGAGGCGCGGCTGAGCTGCGCTGGACCGCCCCGCGGACCGTCCTCGACGCGGGCATCGAACCCTGGACCCAGCTCCCGGTGTGGGTACCGCCCGACAGCGAGGAGCACCACGCCCTGCACTCCGCCGATGTCTCCCGCGCCCTCGCCACCGGCCTGCGCTGCCGTCCGGTGACCGAGACGGTGGCCGACACCTGGAGTTGGCTGCGGGAGAACGGCGGGACGGCGCCGCTGCGGGACGGCCGCCCGCCGGTCGGGCTCGACCCGGCGGTGGAGGCGAGGGCGCTGGGGCTACCGGGCGGGACCCCGACGCGGTGGCCGGGGAAGTAGGGGTAGCGACACCCCCTGTCGGGGGCCGGACCCCGTGACCGCGTGGGCCGGGTCGGTGAGACTGGCCGTATGGAGACGGAGACCGTCAGAAGCACGGGGAGCACCGGAAGCACTCGGGGCGTTGAGGGCACGGCGAGCACCGACAACGCGGTGGGCACGGGGAGTTGGGACGCGGCCGGGCGGGGCCGGGAGGTCGGGGTGGCGGGCGCGCGGGCGCTGGGGCTCGCCGTGATCTCGATCAGCGGGTCGCTCACGCTGCTGGTGCTCACCGTCGTGTCGCTGGCGTTCGTGCCGTTCGGGGCGGGGCTGGTCACGACACCGTGGGTGCTGGGCGGGGTGCGGGCCTTCGCGAACTGGCGGCGGCTGGTGGCGGCGGAGTGGTGCGGGGTGCGCGTCCCGCCCGCCTACCGGCCGGTGCCGGCCGGGGCGAGACCCTGGACGCGCACGTTCCGCCTGCTCGGGGACCCGGCGACCTGGCGGGACGTGCGCTGGCTGGCGGTCGACGCGACGGCCGGGTTCGTCACCGCCCTGCTGCCCGCCGCCTTGGTGTTCTACCCGGTGGAGGGCTTCGCGCTGGCGCTCGGTCTGTGGCGGGTCTTCACGGACGGCACCTACGTCGGCTGGTGGTACGGCTTCGTACCGGTGAGCGGGCAGGGCAGCGCGCTGCTGGCGGGGCTGCTCGGTGCCGCGTTCCTCAGCGCGGGCTGGTTCCTCACCCCGGCCCTGCTGCGCTTCCACTTCCTGCTCGCCCGTTCCGTGCTCGCCCCCGAGCAGAGCCGACTGGCCGAGCGGGTAAGGGTGCTTACCGAGACCCGGCGGGACGCGGTGGACAACTCGGCGGTCGAACTGCGCCGTATCGAGAGGGATCTGCACGACGGCGCCCAGGCCCGGCTCGTCGCGATGGGCATGAACCTCGGCGCGATCGAGGCCCTGATCGAGAAGAACCCGGCGAAGGCCAGGGAGTTGCTCGTCCGGGCCCGCCGGTCCTCCGCCGAGGCGCTGGACGAACTGCGCGACCTCGTCCGCGGCATCCACCCGCCGGTGCTCGCGGAGCGCGGACTGGGCGACGCCGTAAGGGCGTTGGCGCTGCGGCTGCCCGTACCGACCGAGGTGCGGGTGGAGTTGACCGGGCGCCCGGAGGTCTCGGTCGAGTCGGCGGTGTACTTCGCCGCGAGCGAGATCCTCACCAACGCGGTCAAGCACGCCGACGCCCACCGCGTCTGGGTCGACATCGAGCACACCGGGGGGAGGCTGCGGGTCGCCGTCACCGACGACGGAAGGGGCGGCGCGGTGGTCGGCGCCGGTTCGGGTCTCACCGGGGTGGAGCGGCGGCTCGGTACATTCGACGGCGTCCTGACCGTCGACAGTCCCGTCGGCGGCCCCACCGCGGTGACGATGGAGATTCCGTGCGTGTTGTCCTAGCCGAAGACCTCTTCCTGCTGCGCGACGGACTGGTGCGGCTGCTGGAGGCCCACGACTTCGAGATCGCCGCGGCCGTGGAGACCGGCCCCGAGCTGACCAGGGCGCTGACGGAACTCTCCCCCGACATCGCCGTCGTCGACGTACGGCTGCCGCCCACCCACACCGACGAGGGGCTGCAGTGCGCGCTGCGGGCCCGCCGGGAGCGGCCCGGGCTGCCGGTCCTGGTCCTGTCGCAGCACGTCGAGCAGTTGTACGCGCGTGAGCTGCTCGCCGACGGGCACGGCGGGGTGGGGTACCTCCTGAAGGACCGGGTCTTCGACGCGGAGCAGTTCGTGGACGCCGTGCGCCGGGTGGCGGCGGGCGGGACGGCGATGGACCCGCAGGTCATCCAGCAGTTACTGGCCCGGCGGGCGGCGGACGACCGGCCGCTGGCGCGGCTCACGCCCCGCGAGCTGGAGGTGCTGCAGCTGATGGCGCAGGGGCGGTCCAACGCGGCGATCGCCGGGCAGCTCGTCGTCACGGAGCGGGCGATCGCCAAGCACACCTCGAACATCTTCGCCAAACTGGGACTCGAGGTGTCGGACGACGACAATCGCCGCGTCCTCGCCGTACTGGCCCATCTCGACCACGGTAACTGAGCACTTACCGTGAGTTGATCACAACCAGCGCTGTTTCAGCGGCAGTTGAGTGGGGATTTCCTAAAGAACCTCACATCAATCTGTGAGACGGATGAACACCCATGGGACCGGCTCCGTATGGAAGGGAGCCGCTTCACTCCTGTCGGGCGCCCGCCCCGCAAGGAAGTCAGAGGAGTTCCATGGGACGCAACGATCGTAAACGCCGTACGCCGCTGGCCACCAAGGCCGTGGCCGCATCGGCAGCTCTAGCGCTCGGCGGGGGCGGGCTGCTCTGGGCGAATTTCTACGCCTCGGCGCATGAGTCCAACTCGTCGGCGCAGAACCAGACCAAGGCCGCCGCGGCGCAAGTCGCGACGATCTCCTGCCCGGACGTCGGCCAGCAGCTGACCAATGTGCCGGCCAAGGCACGCAACGGTGTCGCCGTCGAGCTGGCCAACCTCGACAAGCAGATCACCGAGGCCTACACCCGGCTCGCCTCCACGCGCCAGGCACAGACCAACGACGCGAGCTTCGTACAGAACGCCATCGTCGGCCCTCTCAAGGAGAAGCGGGCGGCGACCATCGACCGCATCCGCATCGACGTCCAGCGGGTCGGCGGTAGCGTCAACGCGGCAGCGCTGGCGCAGCTCGCGGCGTGCACGACGCAGAACGTCAACAACACCACCGCCGGTGGCCAGAACAACAACGGCGGTCAGAACAACAACGGTGGCCAGAACAACGGCAACACCGCCACCCCGAGTGCCGGCGCCTCAGCGAGCGCACCGGCGGGCAACGGCGGCCAGGCCGCCAACGGCCCGGTGGCGGCCGACTTCGTGGACATCACGAAGGTCGCGCCGAACGTCCTCGCCAAGCCGCGCAAGAGCGGCCAGGCCTCGACGGGCACCTTCACCACCAGGTGCGGCGTGAACGCCAACAAGAACCACAACACCGACAACGTGATCGTGGCGCCCGGCGTGACCAACGGCGCGCACCACCTGCACGACTACGTCGGCAACCAGAAGGTCAACGCCTTCGCCACCAACGACTCGATGCTGGCCGCCCCCTCCAGCTGCCAGAACCAGAGCGACCTCTCGTCGTACTACTGGCCGGTCGTGCGGATCCAGGACGGTACGCAGGAGTTCGACCAGAACGCGGACGGCGGTGGCAAGGAAGGCAACGTCGGCAAGATCCTGACGCCGGTCCAGGCGCAGATCAAGTACGTCGGCAGCCCGGCCAGCAAGGTCGTCGCGATGCCGCAGTTCCTGCGCATCATCACCGGTGACGCCAAGACCACCACCAACGGTCTGGCCAACGCCAACGCGCACTGGAGCTGCACCGGCTTCGAGAACAAGGTGCAGCTGACGACGCAGTACCCGATCTGCCCCCAGGGCAGCAACGTGGTCCGCACCTTCGCGTTCCAGAGCTGCTGGGACGGGGTGAACGCCGACAGCGCCAACCACCGGACGCACGTGGCCTTCGCCGACCCGGCGAGCGGCGTCTGCGGGAACGGCTTCAAGGCGATCCCGCAGCTGACGATGCGCCTCGTCTACAAGATCACCCCGCCGACCGTGCAGAACGGTGTGGTGAAGAACGCCTTCGCGGTGGACGGATTCCCCGAGCAGCTGCACAAGCCCTCGACCGACCACGACGACTTCATCAGCGTCACCAAGAACGGCCTGGCGGCGAAGATCGCCAACTGCGTGAACACCGGCAAGCAGTGCCAGTGAGCGGCTAGCCGGCGGTAACGGAGCGGGCGGTGGGAATCTCCCACCGCCCGCTCCGCCGTGCCCGGTTCAGCTGGTGTGCGCCGAGTGGTCCGTGCCGATCTCCTCGCTGCCGCCGAGCGTGCCCTGGAGCGCCTTGACCACCTTGTCGGTGCCCACGGCGACCCACTTGCGGCCGACGAGGTAGAAACCGCCGTAGTCCTTGGCGTCGTTGATCCACTCGCGCTGGCCGCGGTCGGTGGCGAAGGTCGCGAGGACGAACTTGCCGTCGCTCGTCTTACAGATCGCCTGCCGGAGTTCGTCGGCGTCGGTCTGGATGTCGGGCTCGCACTTCACCCGGGCGGCCAGGCTCTCCAGGCTCCCGGTGGCGGCGGCCGGAACGGTCGCGGCCTTGGTGTCCGCGCCGCAGCCGGTCAGCGCCAGTGCCGCCGCGGCGCCGGCCACCGCGAGCATCGGTCGGGTCAACTTCATCTGTCGTTCCTCCGGTCGGAAGCATGCCGCGGCGGGCCCCGGCAGGGGGCCGTCTCCTTCGATACGGCTCCCGGGCGCCGTCCGCTCAATCCCATGGTCATCGCCCGCGCCCGTGTGCGAGGGTGCCCCGGTGGACCAAGACGTGAACCGAGCGGCCAGGAACCAAGACGTAGACCGGGACGGGGGCGGGGACCGGGACCCTGACTGGGAAGACCGGGTGACCGCCGCCTGGGCGGCCTTCGACGACCACGCCGGGGAGGACGCGGCCGGCTTCCGCGCCGTGATCGACGCGCTGGCCGCCGAGGTCCCGGACGACAGCCCGCTCGGTCTCTTCGAGCGCGCCTGCGCCTGGGACTCGACGGGCCACTCCGACCGGGCCGTCCCGCTCTACCAGGAGGCTCTCGCCCTCGGGCTGAGCGGCTACAAGGGCCGCCGCGCCAAGATCCAACTCGCCAGCTCCCTGCGGAACATCGGCCGGGCCGACCAGGGCGTCGAGCTGCTCACCCCCGAACTCGACAGCCCCTCAGATGAGTTGGACGACGCGGTACGGGCGTGCCTCGCGCTCTGCCTGTCCGGTCTGGGCCGGGACCGCGAGGGCCTGGCCCTGGTACTGGGCGCGCTGGCACCCCATCTGCCGCGCTACCAACGGTCGATGGCGAACTACGCGCGGGCACTGGCCGACCCGCGGGACTGATCCCGGTCCGCGTCACCCGTGCGGCGGTGACCAACCGCCGATTCGCTCGTTCTGCTGAACGTGCAGTCACAGGATGTCGCCCCGCGCCCCGCACCCTCCTCCGACCCGGTCGTCGCTGTCGAACAGGCCGAGGCCGCGCTCGTCGAGCACTACCCGCGGCTCGTCCGGCTCGCCTATCTGCTGCTGCCACCGGGCCTCGGCCGCAACCGGCGCGTCCTGACCGCCCACGCCCTCGCCCAGCGCGCCCTGCCCAGGGGCCGGCGGGCCGCGTCGGCGATCCCGGCACAGTCGACCGGCCGCGACGGCGACCCGGGGTACGCCTTCGTCCGGCTGCGCGTGGTGCGTACGGCGCTGGAGGCGGGCATGCCGCTCGGCCGCAGGCTGCGGCCCGGGCGGGGCGCGCTGTCCTCGCTGCCGCCGGCGCTGCCCCGGGTGTGGGGGCTGCGGCTCTTCCCGCGCTCCGGCGGCGCCGACGAACACGCCCTGGACCAGCGGCTGTCGGCCCTCTCGCCCGCCGCCCGCGCGGCCTACGTGCTGCGCGGCCTGGAACGGCTCTCCGACACGGGCGTACAGCAACTGCTGCGGGCGGCCGGGATCGACGAGCCGGGCGAGGCGCTGGACGAGGCCGACGAGGTGCCCGTCCAGTACGCGTTGCTCAACTCCCCCGAGTTCGACGCCTGTTCGCTGCACGCGCGGCCCACCGACCTGATGCGCCGCCGCCAGCACGGCCGGGCCGCGCTCGCCGCCGTCGCGGCGCTCGCCGTCTGCGGCACGCCGGCCGTGCTGCCCGGTGACGGCTGGGGGCCCGACGGGGCCGCCGCCCCCGCCTACGCGCAGAACCCGGCCGCCGAAGCCGCCCTGAACCCGGGCAGGTTGACCCGGATCGCGCCCACCGCGTGGCGGACCGCCAGCCGTACCGACTTCTCTGTCTGGCCCGCGCGCGGCGGTCTCACCGGCGACCGGGCCCTGCTGCGCCGCGCCCTCGCCGTCTGGGCCCGCCCCGGGGGCTCCGTCCAGGTCTCCGCGACCCCCGGCACCCCGTCCGGCGGCCCGGCCGGACCGCCCCAACTCCTGTACGCGGGCGCGGTGGACAGTGCCCGCGTGGTGATCCTCTACGACGGTCTGCGCATCGCCCGCTACGCCGAGCCGAAGGACGGCACCGCCGGGGCCGCGCTGGACTTCGCCCGGGTGGACGGCGCGACCGGTGCCGAGGCGAACGCGGTGGTGCTGGACCGGGCCGACGGCAACGTCCGCTATCTGACGGCCCCTTGGGTGGAGAGGACGGCCGTGCGGGACCTGACGAAGCCGACCGCCGGGGCGCTGGACCTGCCGCTGGCCGACGGTGTCACCTCGCCGCTCTCCGGCGCCGCCTCCCGCGACGGCGCGTGCACGACGTGGAACGTGCTCCAGGTGACCGGCGCCTCGGGCACCCGGCTGCTGACCGACCTCGGCGAACTGGTGCCCGCGCATCTGACCACGGGCCGGCCCGGCTCGGTGCGCGAGGCGGCCGGCGCCGGAGCGCTGCGGACCTGGGCGCCCTTCGCCTGCTCACTGGCATCGGTGCGCTCGCAAGGCGTGCGAGCGGTGAACGCCTGGGAGTACGCCACCCAGCCGCTGCCCGACGCGAGCGGCGCGGCGCGGTGGGTGTGCACCCGGGCCGAGACCTGGCGGGGCGGCGGCGAGCGGGTGCTGGCCCAGTTCCACACCCCTGGCGGCCTCTACGGCGCGGTCGCGGCGAAGGCCGAGGGCGGGCCGGCGTGCGGGACACGCGATCCGCACGTGCTGGCCGGAGTGGTGTGGAAGTCGCAGACCGGGTCCTGGTATCTGCTGGCCGCGGGGAGCGCGGACACCGCCTCCCTCAGCGTGACCGGCGGGGCGACCGGTTCGGCCCGGGGGCCGCTGCTCGCCGTACGGACCGAGCAGGGCGTCCGGGCGGGGCTGAGGGGAACGCTGGACGACGGGCGGACCATCACCGGGCTGCGCTGACCGGACGGAGCCCGCGAGGGGCTTCCCGGTCGCGGAGGGGAACGTCCGCGGCCGACGCGGTCCGTTGGCGGCCGGTTCCCATCGGTAAGGTGGTCGTATGACTACCGGGGTTCGTCGCAGGATGGGAGTCGAGGAACGGCGGCAGCAGTTGATCGGCGTCGCCCTCGAACTGTTCAGCCGTCGCTCGCCCGACGAGGTCTCCATCGACGAGATAGCGGCGGCTGCGGGCATCTCGCGACCCCTCGTCTACCACTACTTCCCCGGCAAACTCAGCCTGTACGAGGCCGCGTTGCAGCGTGCCTCGGACGATCTGGCGGGCCGCTTCGTCGAGCCGCACGAAGGGCCGCTGGGCGCCCGGCTGCTGCGGGTGATGCGCCGCTTCTTCGACTTCGTCGACGACCACGGGCCCGGTTTCGCCGCGCTGATGCGGGGCGGCCCGGCGGTCGGCTCCTCGACGACCAACGCGCTGGTCGACTCCGTACGGCAGGCCGCCTACCTCCAGATCCTCGCCCATCTGGGGGTCGGGTCCGCCGAGGCGCCCGCCCGGCTGGAGCTGGTGATCCGCTCCTGGGTCTCGCTGGTGGAGTCCACCGCGTTGATCTGGCTGGACGGCCGCCGCATCCCGCGCGCGGAGCTGGAGACCCAGCTCGTCCACGACTTCGCGGCGCTGGCCGCCGTGAGCGCGGCCCACGACGAGGAGATGACCGTGCTGCTGCGCCGCGCCCTCATGGACGAGCCGGGCCACGGGCCGTTCAGCGACCTGGCGGCCCGGCTCCTCAACCTGGCTTCCTGACGGGCTGCTCTAGCTCTCGTGCTTCGCGTACGACGGGGCGAGGTCGCGCACCTCGGCCGAGGCGTGCAGCGCGGTGCCCTCGGCGGGGGTGAGGTGCTTGCGCAGCAACTCCAACGCGGCCGCGACCAGTTCGGACTTGGTCTGTTCGCTGCGGCCGGCCAGCAGACCGATGGTGACGTGGACGACCCCGTGGCCGTCCACGTCGTGTCCCACGACGGTGTCGTCGGTGGCCCGGAACTGCGTCTTGCACGCCTCGGTGCGGGCGGCGGCGATCTCCACCGCGGCGTCGTGCAGGGCGAGCGCGAAGCCCCGCCGGTCGAAGCCCTCGGCGAGCGGCGCGGAGTAGTCGACGGTGATCTGCGGCATGAACACTCCTGTCCTGGTCGGCACCCTCACCCTAGTCTCAGCACCGGCGCCGCGACGTCGTCCTCCGAGGTCACGCCCCTTCACGAGGTCCGGGAGAACACCGCCACCGTGCGTCCCGGGACGGTGAAGGTGCCCGAACTCCGCTGGAAGGAGGCGGACTTCACGGTCGGGTCGGCGCCCGCCGCCTGCACCGGATGGAGCCGGTAGCCGGTCCCGGCCAGCGCGCCGACCCGCTGGTCCCGGGTGGTGGGCGTGGCGTTGAAGACCACGACGAGATCGCCGACCTCCATGGTGATCACACCGGGCGTCTCGTCCGGTCCGGAGAGCGGGAAGGAGAGCGCCGACTGCACCCGTCCGGCGGTGCCGAGCGAGAAGGCCGGCTCCGTCGTACGGATCCTCAGCAGATCGCGGTAGGCGGCCGAGGCTCCCTCGATCTCGGCGCAGCCGACCTTCACGGAGGTCAACAGGGGCTTCGCGTAGAGCCATGTGGAGGCGTTGTCGGCGGCCGGGGGCAGCCCGCGTCCGAAGCCGTTGCCGTCCGCGCAGTTCCAGTGGACGGCGTTGAACCAGTCGCCGCTGTCGAAGGAGTTGCGGTCGAGCGACTTGGAGCGGAGCAGGTCGGTGCCGGCCTGGGAGAGGGACGGTCCCTGCGACAGGACGGCGGTGGCCATGGCGAGGACCTGCGCCCGGGCCCGGTCGGCCGCGCTCGTCGAGGCGGGCAGTTTGTAGGCGAGGGCGTCGAAGAGCGATTCGTTGTCGTGGGCGTCGACGTAGGCGAGGGCATCGCCGGGCGCGTCGGCGTAACCGGCGGGGGCGCCGTTGTAGTCGATCCCGGCGCCGGTGACCTCCTGGCCTCCGGTGTCGGTGAAGCGGTACGTGGCGAGGTCGCCGGTGAGACCGACCTTGATGAGGTCCTGGTAGTGCAGCAGGCGGGCCTTCTGTTCGGCCGAAGTGCCGTTGGCGGCCGATGTGTTGGGGTCGGTGTAGAGGCCGGAGGCGAAGCCCTGGACGCCGGGGTCGTCGTCGAAGGGGCTGCCGCCGCGTACGGCGTCGCGGGCCCGGTCGGAGAAGGTCGCGACGCCGGTGCCCGCCATGTTCTTCTGGGTGGCCTGCACGAAGCGGGCGTCGTCGGCGACCTCGCCGAAGTTCCAGCCCTCGCCGTACATGATGATCTTCTTGCCGTCGACGCCGTCCTTGCCCGGGGTCAGCGCGTCGAGCGCCTTGCGGACGGCGAGGATGTTCGCCTTCGGCTGGTGGCCCATGAGGTCGAAGCGGAAGCCGTCGACCTTGTACTCCTTGGCCCAGGTGACCACCGAGTCGACGACGAGCTTGCCCATCATGGCGTTCTCGGTGGCGGTGTCGGCGCAGCAGGTGGAGGTGGCGACGCTGCCGTCGGCGAGGAGCCGCTGGTAGTAGCCGGGCACGATCTTGTCGAGCACGGAGGTGTCCGCCTGGCCGCTGCCCGCCGTGTGGTTGTAGACGACGTCCATGACGACCCGTAGCCCGTCCTGGTTCAGGGACTTGACCATGCGCCGGAACTCGACGGTACGGCCGGTGCCGTCCGGGTCGGTCGCGTAGGAACCCTCCGGAACGGTGAAGTGGTACGGGTCGTAGCCCCAGTTGTAGGCGTCCTTGGCGGCGACGGCCGCGACGCACTCCTGCTGTTTCGGGGAGTCGGCCGGGTAGGAGGCGAGATCGCAGTCGGTGACCGCCTGTTCGGACCTCTTCTCGGGGATGGTGGCGATGTCGAAGGCGGGCAGCAGGTGCACGTAGGAGGTACCGGCCGCGGCCAGTCGGCGCAGCTGCGTGGAGCCGTCGCTGTGCCGGTCGGTGAAGGCGAGGTAGGTGCCCCGGTCCTTGGCGGGGACCGTCTCGTCGGCGACGGAGAAGTCCCGTATGTGTACTTCCTGGATCTGGGCGTCCTTCAGCGGGACCGCCTTGGGCTTCTTCAGTGCCGACCAGCCGTGCGGGGCGAGGGACTTGTCGTCGAGGTCGACGACGAGGCTGCGCCCGGAGTCGGCGGTGAGGGCGACCGAGTAGGGGTCGGTGACCTCGTTGGTGACGAGCTTGCGGACGGTCGGCGCCCACACCGTGACGACGTACCGGTAGGGCTTGTTCTTCCAGGACGGCGGGCCGGTGACGGACCAGACGCCGGTGGCGGCGTTCCGGGTCATCGGCTCGCGTACGCCGTCGAGGTCGAGCGCGACGCTCTGTGCGGTGGGTGCCCAGACGGCAAGGGTGGGACGGCCGGCGCGGAAGGTCGGGCCGAGGTCGGCGCCGGTCGCGTCGTACAGGTCGTCGAGGACTCCGGCGGTCTGGACGCCGGTCGCGGCGAGCACGGCTCCGTTGGCGGCGCGCTGGGAGGCGACGAGCTGTCCCCTCAGCGCGTGCCGGACGCGGGCGCGGTCGCGTGGGTCGACGGTCCAGGCCGTCTCCGCCTTCAGATGGGGGAACCTGGCCTTCTGCGCGTCCGTGAGGGTGGTCCTGGACAGTCGCAGCCAGCGTTCGTCGTCGCTGGTCAGCGTCGCGTCCTGGACGGCGATCGAGCCGTCGCGGGAGGAGAGGAGCTGGGTGGAGGCGGCTGCTTCGGAGCCGTTCCAGACGACCGTGTCCCGGTCGATCCAGACCGCCTTGGAGGTGGTGAGGTCGAGGGCGGCGGTGCTGCCCGCGGGCTGCGGCAGGAGGTGGTCCTCCTCGCCGCCGAGCAGCCACACCTCGTGGCCGTCGGCGGCGGTGAGGTCCAGTGACCGGTCGGTGGGCAGGTCCTTCTCGTCGCCGTTGTGGAGGATGTAACTCAGGCTGGTGGCACCGGTGTCGAGGGGCACCTCGAAGACCGCGCCGTAGGTGTCGGCGCGTACCGGCCGCAGCGGGGCGGACCAGTCGGTGGGGTTCGCGGCGCCCGTCCAGACGTGCAGGCCCCAGCCCGTGTAGTCGCCGTCGGCGCGGTGGTAGTGGATGACCGCCTTGGCGGTGTCCTGCGGCGGATGGTCGGGCCGCTGGGTCGCCACGGTCTCCTTGCCCTGCTCGATCCAGACCTCGCCGGTCGTGGTGACGTCGATCGAGCGGTCGGCGGGGACGTCCTTGTTCCCGTCCTTGTCGACCACGAGGAACCCGACCTCCGCGGCGCCGGGCTTCAGCTTGACGTAGGCGAAGGCGCCGTAGGCGTCCCGGCCGGTGAAGGGGTGACCGGCCGGCCAGGTCGTCGCCTCGCCGTCGGCGAGGTCACCCCAGGCGTACAGGCCCCAGTCGGCGTAGTCGCCGTCGGTGCGCTGGTAGTGGACGATCGCGTAGCCGCGGGAGGAGGCGGTGGGGAGCTCCTCGGCGGGCGGGGTGCCGGTGCTGGAGGCGGCCGTCGCGCTCGCCGTGCGTCCGGCGGAGTCGATCACAACGGCCTTGTAGCGCAAGGGGGTTCCGGCCGGTACGTCCCGGCCGATGGCCTGGGTGACCCGGTAGGGGGCGTGGTCGGCCGAACCCAGGGTCCGCCAGGGGCCGTTGCCGGTCTGGGCGGCGAAGACCACCCGGTCCAGGCCGCCGCCCGTGACGTCGGCGCTCAGGTCGACCGTGCCGGTGGCACCGGCGTCCGGCGCCCTGAGGGTGAGCGTCGCGCCGGCGGCCGGCGCGGCGAGGGGGCCGGCCGCCTTGAGGACGATCGCCGCGCCGGCCGGCACGGTCACGGTGAGCTCGCGGTCGGCACCGCTGGTGGCGGTGGCCGAACTCCCGTAGATCCCGCGGTACTTCATGTCCGGTGACCCGGTGGTGAAGGTCGCCGTCCGCGCGGTGCCGGCGTTGTTGAGTGCGACGACGTACTCGGCGCTGCCGCCGGTGCGGGTGAAGGCGTAGACCCCGGCGCCGTCGGCCGCGTACCGCTCGGTCTGGACGCCGTCGGCGAGTGCGGGGTTGTTCGCGCGCAGTGCGGAGAGGGCGGCGATCTCCCGGTAGAGCGGGGCGGTCGGGTCGTAGGAGTCGCTCGCGTGGGTGCGGCCGGTGCCGATCTCGTCGTCGTCGAGGTAGTCGGCGACCTTCGAGGCGAACATGGTCTGGCGGGCGTCCTTGTCACCGCCGGAGCCGGTGAAGCCCTGCTCGTCGCCGTAGTAGACGACGGGGTTGCCGCGGCTGAGGAACATCAGCTCGTTGGCGAGCCGGTCCTTGGCGAGGAGCTGGGCGTCGGTCGCCCCGGGGTTGTCCTGGCCGAGGAAGTAGCCGATGCGGCCCATGTCGTGGTTGCCGAGGAAGGTGACCTGCTCGTACGCGTTCGCCTTGTCGGTCGTGTACTTGTAGTCGTCGGCGAAGACGCTCGCCAGCTTGCGGGCGCTGCCGCCCTGGGAGGCGTAGGAGCGGGCCGCGTCCTGGAAGGGGAAGTCGAGCGTGGCGTCCAGGCGGCCCTGGGTGACGTACGGGGAGGTGACCGAGGTGTCGGCGGAGTAGACCTCGCCGAACAGGAAGAAGTGCGCGCGGCCGTGGCGCGCCGCGTAGGCGTCGAGCGCGGTCGCCCACTGGGTCCAGAAGTCCATGTCGACGTGTTTCACGGTGTCGATGCGGAAGCCGTCGATGTCGAAGTCGCGCACCCAGCGCTGGTAGATCTTCTCCATGCCGCTGACGACCTCGGGGCGTTCGGTCCACAGGTCGTCGAGGCCGGAGAAGTCGCCGTAGGTGGCGTTCTCGCCCGCGTAGGTCGAGTCCCCCCGGTTGTGGTACATCGTCGGGTCGTTGAGCCAGGAGGGGACCTTGGCGTCCGTCCGGCCGGCCGGGACGGCCGGGGTGCGCGGGAAGGAGGCGGCGGAGACCGCCGGGAAGCGCCTGGTGCCGTCGGCGTAGTCGGCGTCGTCGAAGGGGCGGCCGTCCTTGGTGAGGTACGGGAACGCGCCCTTGGAGAGGTAGGCGTGGGACTGGCCCTCGTAGTCGACGACGTCGGCCGTGTGGTTGGTGATGACGTCGAAGAAGACCTTCATGCCCTTGGCGTGGGCCGTCGCGATCAGGGTCCGCAGGTCGTCGTTGGTGCCGAAGTGCGGGTCGACCCGGGTGAAGTCGGTGATCCAGTAGCCGTGGTAGCCGGCCGACGCGTCGGTGCCGGTGCCCTGCACGGGCTGGTTCTTGAAGATCGGGGCCATCCAGATGGCGGTGGTGCCCAGGCCCTTGATGTAGTCGAGCTTCCTGGTCAGGCCCTTGAGGTCACCGCCCTGGTAGAAGCCCTTGTCGGTGGGGTCGTAGCCGGTGCTCAGCCGTGAACCGGTCAGTCCGCCGCGGTCGTTGGCGGTGTCGCCGTCGGCGAAGCGGTCCGGCATCACGAAGTAGAACTGCTCGCGGGTGGAGTCGTGCCGGGCCGGAGCCGCGGCCAGTCTCGCGTCGGACGGCGGCGGGGGCGGGGCCGCCGCGTGCGCGGCGAGGGGCTGCACGAGCGCCGCCGCGAGTGCGGCGACGGTGACGGCCGCGACGCGTCTGAAGGAAGCGGTGCGGCGCGACCACGGCGCCGGCCATCTCGGTATCACGGGCGTGAACTCCTCGCGTCTGCGGCTCAGTCGGGTCCGACCCCGGCGAGACCGTATCGCCGACGCAAGCGTTGCAGCAAGAGGCGTGAAAGTCACAGAAAGAAGTTGCAACGACAACCTTGACGTGTCCTTCTCAACGGCCCACCCTCACCAGTTGACGAACCCCCGATTCCCCCACTCGCGGAGCCGCAGATGAGCAGAGACCGATCAACAGGCCCTCCCCGGCGCACCGTCAGCGCGGTGGCGGCCGGCGCCCTGGCGCTGGCCGGCGTACTGGCCCTGCCCGCCGCTACCGCGCACGCGGACGCCTCGGCCAAGGGCGATGTCATCGCCAACCTGTGGGAGTGGAACTGGACCTCCATCGCCTCGGAGTGCACCAGCGTGCTCGGCCCGGCCGGCTACGGCGCGGTCCAGGTCGCCCCGCCCGCCGAGTCGCTGAAGCAGTCCGCCTTCTACTGGTGGGACGCCTACCAGCCCTACTCCTACGACCTCGACAGCCGCTTCGGTACGGCGGCGCAGTTCGCGAGCATGGTGAGCGCGTGCCACACGGCGGGCGTGAAGGTCTACACGGACGCGGTGATCAACCACACCGCCGCGCAGACCGGCACCGGCTACCACGGCACCACGCTCACCAGCAAGTACGACACCCCGGAGTGGGACCGGGGCGACTACCACGACGCGTCGGACTGCCCGACCTCCGACCTCACCATCCAGGACTACTCCAACCTGACCCAGGTGCAGAACTGCGAACTCCTGGGCCTGCCCGACCTGCGGACCGGCTCGGACTCGGTCCGGGCGGGCATCGCCGGCTACCTCAACAGCCAACTCGCCCTCGGCGTCGACGGTTTCCGGGTCGACGCGGCGAAGCACATCCCCGAGACCGACCTGGCGGCGATCGAGTCCAAGCTGACGCACACGACGGCGGGCGGCACGCCCTACGTCTTCCAGGAGATCTACCCCGGCTCCACCCCGCAGCCCGCCGACTACTACGCCTCCGGTGACGTCCTGGACTTCACCTACGCGAGCAAGCTGAAGTCGGCGTTCCAGGGGAACGCCGGCGATCTGGCCTCGCTGGGTAGCAGCGGCATCCTGCCGGCCGCCGACTCGGTCTCGTTCGTGACGAACCACGACACCGAACGCAACGGCCTGCACCTGAGCTACAAGGACGGCAGCACCTACAAGCTCGCCAACCTCTTCCAGCTCGCCTACAAGTGGTCCACCCCGACGGTCTACGCCAGCTGGGAGTGGACCCAGAGCGACCAGGCCCCGCCGAACTCGGCCGGGTTCGTGACCGGCACCGACTGCTCGGGCGGTGCCTGGTACTGCCTCGACCGGGACACCGCGGTCGTCGGCATGGTCGCCTGGCACAACGCGGTGGACACCGCGGCGGTCTCCGACTGGCAGACCAAGTCGTCCTCCGTGATCGGCTTCGGCCGTAGCGGTGCCGGGTTCTTCGCCCTCAACAACGGCTCCTCGGCAACGACTTACACCTTCGCCACCGGGATGGCCGACGGCACCTACCGGAACGTGGTCGACGGCGGCGCGACCACGGTGACGGTGTCCGGCGGCAGCGCCTCGATCACCCTCGCCGCGAAGAGCGCGGTCGCCTTCTTCAACTCCTCCTACACCTGCACGGTGGGCTGCGGCGACGCGGGCGGCGGCTCCACCGCCACGGTGCGGGCGACCTTCGACGAGTACGCGCCCACCACGACCGGCACCGGCGTCTACGTCGTCGGCTCCCTCGCGGCGCTCGGCGGCTGGGACACGTCGAAGGCGGTCGCGCTCTCCTCGGCCGGATACCCGGTCTGGTCGGGCGAGGTGAGCGTGCCGGTCAACACGTCCTTCACCTACAAGTACCTCAAGAAGGACGCGGCCGGGAACGTCACCTGGGAGTCGAACGCCAACAGGTCGGCGGCCACCACCACTTCGGCACTCGACCTGAACAACTCCTGGAACCTGGCGAGTCCGGACGCCACCGATCTCACCTTCGACGAGAACGCCACCACCTCCCTCGGCACCCACGTCTACGTCGTCGGCTCCGTCCCCTCCCTCGGCTCCTGGAACACCGGCGACGCGATCCCGTTGTCGTCCCAGGCGTACCCGACGTGGAGCAGGCTGGTCATCGTCCCCAAGAGCACGGCCTTCACGTACAAGTACCTCAAGAAGGACGGCTCCGGGAACGTGACCTGGGAGTCCGGCACCAACCGCGCGTACACGACCGGCACGTCCAGCGGCTACACCGTGAACGACACCTGGAAGTGAGCCCGGTGCGCGCGACCGTGCCTGAAGGCTCTTGCGGAAAGGCGTTGTAAACGATCGCGCGGACACCGGTCGCGGAACAGGGCCCGCCGTCCCGAGGGGCGGCGGGCCTCGCCCTGTCAGGGGGCGGTGCTCCACCAGACGGTGGTGTCGGCGGGCAGCTTCGCCTCGCCGTCCGTCTCGGTCACCTCGCCGCTGGCGAGCAGCAGCCGGCCGTACGCCCTGGTCGTCACCGCCTCGCCGCCGGTGTTCGCCACGCACACGAACTCCCCGCGCCGGAAGGCCAGTACGCCCTCCGGGGCGCGCAGCCACTCGACCGAGTCGCCCGCGCCGAGGTCGGGGTGGGAGCGGCGGACGGCGAGCGCGGAGCGGTACAGCTCCAGGGTGGAGCCGGCCGTCCCGGTCTGCGCCTCGACGCTCAGCTCGCCCCATCCCTCCGGCTGCGGCAGCCAGCTGCCCCCGCCGCCGAAGCCGTACGAGGGGCCGGTGCGCGCCCACGGGATCGGCACCCGGCAGCCGTCACGGAAGCCGTCCTGGCCGGCGCCGCGGAAGTAGGCCGGGTCCTGGCGCACCTCGTCGGCGAGGTCGACGACGTCCGGCAGGCCCAGCTCCTCGCCCTGGTAGACGTAGGCCGATCCGGGCAGCGCCAGCATGAGCAGGGAGGCGGCCCGGGCCCGGCGCAGGCCCAGCGCGCGGTCACCGGCGGTGCGGATCTGGGTGCCGAGTCCGGGCGGGTTGGCGAACCGGGTGGCGTGCCGGGTGACGTCGTGGTTGGAGAGCACCCAGGTGGCCGGTGCGCCGACCGGGCGCATCGCCTCCAGGGTGCGGTCGGCCACCTCGCGCAGCTTGCCGGCGTCCCAGTCGGTCGCCAGGTACTGGAAGTTGAAGGCCTGGTGGAGTTCGTCGGGGCGGACGTAGTTCGCGGTGCGCTCGACGGTGGGCGTCCACGCCTCGGCGACGAAGATGCGCTCGCCCGCGAACTCGTCGAGGACCGTGCGCCATTGGCGGTAGACGGCGTGCACGCCGTCCTGGTCGAAGAACGGCGTGACATCGTTGCCGAGCAGCTTCAGCTGGTCGTGGGAGCCGAGGTCGGGCAGGCCCGCCGCCTTGACCAGACCGTGGGCGACGTCGATACGGAAGCCGTCGACGCCCATGTCGAGCCAGAAGCGCAGGATGGAGCGGAACTCGTCGCCGACGGCCGGATGTTCCCAGTTGAAGTCGGGCTGCTCGGGGGCGAAGAGGTGCAGGTACCACTCGCCGGGCGAGCCGTCCGGCTCGGTGACCCGGGTCCAGGCCGGCCCGCCGAAGACGGACTCCCAGTCGTTGGGCGGGAGTTGACCGCTCACGCCCTTGCCGGGGCGGAAGTGGTACCGCTCGCGCAGCGGCGAGCCGGGGCCTTCCCGCAGCGCCCGCTTGAACCACTCGTGCTGGTCGGAGGAGTGGTTGGGGACCAGGTCGACGATGATCCGCAGGTTCAGCGCGTGGGCGTCGCGGATCAGCGCGTCGGCGTCGAGGAGGTTGCCGAACATGGGGTCCACGGCCCGGTAGTCGGCCACGTCGTAGCCGGCGTCGGCCTGCGGGGAGGCGTAGAACGGGCTGAGCCAGACGGCGTCGACGCCGAGGTCGCGCAGGTACGTGAGCCGGGAACGTACGCCCGTCAGGTCGCCCATGCCGTCGCCGTTGCCGTCGGCGAAGCTGCGCGGATAGACCTGGTAGATCACCGCGTCCCGCCACCAGTCGCGGCGCTTGGCGACGGTGGCGAGGGCGGAGTCGGAGCGGCGGGCGGGGGCCTGGTCGGCGGAGTGCTGGTGGCTCATGGCGTCCTTGGGGGGATGCGGGTCCCCCCGCTCCGGCGAAGGCCCGTCGCGGGGGGAGGAGTTCAGGGGTCGGTGCGGGTACGGCCGCGGTGCCTGCGGGGTCGGATGGACACCGCGGCCGTACCCGGTACTGGGGGTCAGCCCTTGGTACCGCCGGCGGTGAGGCCGGTGACCAGGTTCTTCTGCACGAGGTAGAAGAACGCGGAGACCGGTATCGCGATCAGCACCGCGGTCGCCGCCATGAGGTTGCGCTGGGCGTCGTGCTCGCTGACGAAGGTCTGGAGGCCGACGGCGAAGGTGTACTTGGTGTCGGAGAGCATGAAGGTCGACGCGAACGCCACCTCGCCGAAGGCCGTGAGGAAGCTGTAGAACGCGGCGACCGCCAGACCCGGCTTGGCGAGCGGCAGGATCAGCCGGGCGAAGGTGCCGAAGGGGTTGAGCCCGTCCACCCGGCCCGCCTCGTCTATCTCGAACGGGATCGTGTCGAAGTAGCCCTTCAGCAGCCAGGCGCAGTAGGGCACCGCGGTCGAGCAGTAGACGAGGACCAGCCCGAGGTAGCTGTCGATGAGCTGGAGGTCGGAGAGGATCTGGTACATCGGCACGATGAGGACCGCGATGGGGAACATCTGGGTGACCAGGAGCACCCACATGAACTTCCGGTAGCCGGGGAAGCGCATGCGCGAGACGGCGTAGCCGGTGGTGGCGGCGATGCTCACCCCGATCACGGTGGTGCCGAGCGAGACGATCAGCGAGCTCTTGAGCCAGTCGAAGAACTCCGTGTGCCGCAGGACGAACGAGTAGTTGGCGAACGTCATCTTCCGCCAGATGCCGGCCGGGTGGAGGTAGTCGTCCTTGTCCGGGCCGAGGGAGAGGAAGACCAGCCACGCGATGGGGAAGAGGGCGACCAGGCTCGCCACGCCCAGGACGGCGTGGGAGGTGAGGGAGCCCGCGCGGCTCTGTTCGCCGCGCCGGCGCGTCTTGACGGTCGTGCTGCTCATGGGGGCTCCTGCCTCAGATCGCGAGCTGCTGGTCGTTGCGGTTGAGCCAGCGCCGGTAGAAGGAGGTGAAGACGATCAGGATGGCCAGCAGCAGGATGCCGTAGGCGGCCGACTGGGCGAAGTCACGCGGCTGTTGGCCGAAGCCGAGGTAGTAGGACCAGGTGACGAGGATCTGCGCGTCCGGGGCGGTGGTGCCGAACAGCAGGAAGATGACGGCGAACTGGTTGAACGTCCAGATGATGCCGAGGAGTACGACGGTGGAGCTGACCGGCCTGAGCCCGGGAAGGGTGATGTGGCGGAAGCGCTGCCAGGCGCTCGCGCCGTCCATCTCGGCGGCCTCGTAGAGCGAGGTGTCGATGGACTGGAGGCCGCCCAGCAGCGAGACCATCATGAAGGGGACACCGCACCAGGTGTTGACCATGATCGCGGCGAACCGCTGCCAGAAGGTGTCCTCCAGCCAGTCCGGCTGCGGCAGGTGCAGGGCGTGCAGGGCGGTGTTGATGACGCCGCCGTCGGCGAGCATGAAGCGCCAGCCGAAGACGGTGACGAAGGTGGGGACGGCCCACGGCAGGATCAGGATCAGCCGGTAGAGGGTCCGGCCGCGCAGCTTCAGGTTGAGCAGCAGCGCCAGGCCGAGTCCGAGGCCGTAGTGCAGGGCGACGCAGAGCGCGGTCCAGACGACCGTCCAGACGAAGTGCGACCAGAAGCGGTCGTACGCGGTCGGCCCGAACAGGATGTCCTTGTAGTTGTCGAGCCCGATGAACTTGTAGGTGGCGTCGATGTGGTTGACGCCGATCGTGCGCGCGGTGTTGAGGCTGTTGGCGTCGGTGAGCGTCAGATAGAGGCCGTACACCAGCGGGTACAGCACGAGGACGCCGAGTACGACGATCACGGGCGTGATCATGACGTAGGCGTACCAGTGCTTCTGGTATCCGTGCTTCAGACGCTGGGCCCGCCCCGGCCGGGGCGCGCGGTCACCGCTGCGCCTGCCGGTCGCGCGGTCGATGGCGACGGTCATGGTTCGGCACCTTCTGGAAGTTCAGGGGCTACGGCGGCACAGGCCCCGGGGCCGCCGGACCGGTGTCCCCGGCGAGGGGGTCCGGCGGCCGTCCGGGTCACTTGCTGAAGTCGGGGACCAGCTTGGCGATGGCGACCTCGGCGTTGTTCAGGCCGTCGTCGAGGGACTCCTTGCCGCCCGCGATCTTGGGCAGTTCGGTGTCCAGCGGACCCCACAGGGAGCTGTACTCGGCGAGCGCGGGGCGCGGCTGGGCGGCGCCGAGGACGCCCTGGAAGCCGGCGATCCCCGGGTCGGACTTGACCTGGGTGGTGTAGGCGTCGTCGCGGGTCGGCAGCGTGGAGTTCTTCAGCGCGATGGTGGACTGGGACGCGGATGAGGTCATGAAGTGGAGGAACTTCAGGGCCGCCGCCTGGTGGGCCTTGTCCGAGCCGGCGTAGACCGAGAGGTTGTGGCCGCCGGTCGGGGCGCCCGCCTTGCCGGTGGAGCCGGCCGGGACGGTGGCGATGCCGAGGTTGCTCTTGTCGCTGAACGCGGAGCCCTTGTAGAAGTTGGTGATCTCCCACGGGCCCTGGATGATCGAGGCGACCTTGCCGTTGACGAAGGCGTCCTGGATGTGGGCGTAGGCGTCGGCGGTGGTGTCGGCCTTGTGCAGGCCCTTGCCGGAGAAGAGGCCCTGCCAGGTGCCGTACGCCTTCTTCGCGGCGGCCGAGTCGACGGTGATCTTCTTGCCGGCGGCGTCGACGGTGTCGGTGCCCTCGCCGTAGAGGAAGGTCTGCGCGTAGTAGGCCTGGGTGGAGCCCCAGTAGCCGTCGGCGGCGGTCTTCGCCTCGACCTTGGCGGCGTCGGCCTTCAGCTCGTCCCAGGTGGTGGGCGGCGTGGTGATGCCGGCCTTCTTGAAGAGGGCCTTGTTGTAGACGAGCGCGAGGGTGTCGGTGACCAGCGGCACGCCGTAGGTCTTGCCCTCGTACTTGGCCTGCGTGATCAGGTTCGGCTTGAACTCGGCCTGGTCCGCGAGGGCCTCGGTGCCGTCGAGCGGCAGGAAGTAGCCCTTCTTCGCGAAGGCGGGGGTCCAGCCGACCTCGGAGCGCAGCACGTCCGGGGCGCCCTTGGAGCCGGCGGCGGTGTCGAACTTGTTCTGCGCCTGGTCGAAGGGCACGTTGACGTACTTGACCTTGATGTTCTTGTCGGCCGCCTCGAACCGGGCGACCAGCGCCTTGTACGTGGGTGCCTCATTGGTGGCGTTGGAGGTGTCCCACCAGGTGATGGTGACCGGCCCGTCGGACTTGCCGCTGTCACTGTCACTGCTGCCGCAGGCCGTCGCCGCGAGGGCGAGGGACGCCACCAGCGCGGTGGCCGCTATGCCACGCCGCATGAGTTCTCCTTGAGGGTGAAAAGCCCGTGTGGTGCAGGGCGGCGGTCCCGTCCGCCGACCCTGTCGACTTGCCGACTGCGCCGTTGCGGCCGCCGGGCGACGCCGAACGTAACAGCGATGTAAGCGACGCGAAAGTCCTTGCTGCAAAAAACTGCAAGACGGTCGGAGAGTTACCCGGCCGTGACCTCCCGCCGGCCCTCGAATACCGTGTACCGAGGCGGCCAGGCGGGCAGTGGGACACCTGTGCAAGACTCTGCAAGCTCTTGCCGCACGCCGGCCACAAGCCGACCAGACCATGAGGGATCGCCATGACGCAGCAACCCGCGGCGAGACGACGGCCGGTACAGTCCACCCCCGTGACTACACGGCTTGCCGACATCGCCGCCCAGGCGGGGGTGAGCGAAGCGACCGTCAGCCGCGTCCTCAACGGCAAGCCGGGCGTCGCCGCCACCACCCGCCAGTCCGTGCTCGCCGCGCTCGACGTGCTCGGCTACGAGCGCCCGGTGCGGCTGCGCCAGCGCAGCGAGGGCCTGGTCGGGCTGATCACCCCGGAGCTGGAGAACCCGATATTCCCGGCCCTGGCCCAGGTCATCGGTCAGGCACTGACCCGGCAGGGCTACACCCCGGTGCTCGCCACCCAGACCCCGGGCGGGTCGACGGAGGACGAGCTGACCGAGATGCTCGTCGACCGCGGGGTGGCGGGCATCATCTTCGTCTCCGGGCTGCACGCGGACACCTCAGCCGACATGCAGCGCTACGAGCAACTGCGCGCCCAGGGCGTGCCGTTCGTCCTCGTCGACGGCTTCTCGCCGAAGGTGCAGGCGCCGTTCATCTCCCCCGACGACCGGGCGGCGATGACCCTGGCGGTGACGCATCTGATCTCGCTGGGCCACACCCGGATCGGCCTCGCGCTGGGGCCCAAGCGGTTCGTGCCGGTGCAGCGCAAGATCGAGGGCTTCGTCCGGGCGATGCAGGACCAGCTGGGGCTGGCCGCCGAGGACGTCGGGACCCGGCTCGTGCAGCACTCGCTGTACACGCTGGAGGGTGGCCAGGCGGCCACCGCGGCGCTGATCGAGCGGGAGTGCACGGCGGTGGTGTGCGCCAGCGACATGATGGCGCTGGGCGCGATACGGGCGGCCCGGCAACTCGGTCTCGACGTGCCCCGGGACATCTCGGTGGTGGGCTTCGACGACTCGCCCCTCATAGCGTTCACCGATCCCCCGCTGACCACGATCCGCAAGCCGGTCCCGGCGATGGGACAGGCGGCGGTGCGCACCCTGCTGGAGGAGATCGGCGGCACGCCCGCGCCGCACAGCGAGTTCGTGTTCATGCCGGAGCTGGTGGTGCGCGGCTCGACGGCTTCGGCGCCCGGGGCTCCGGGTGCCGTCGGGGCGGCCGGCGAGCGCCATCGTCCCTGAGAGGGAGGCGGCACCGCCGGGTGCGGTGCTTCCGCGGTAGTCACCGTGGTCCTTCCGCCGTAGAACATGCGAGCCGGACCCGACCAGGGGATGATCGGTCGCGCAAGGCTTTTCTGGCAGACTTTGTCCCTATGGGTGAGACGACCGTGACGACATTGGAAGGCCGTGAAGAAGCCGTTCCGAGCCCCGTCGCGGACGAGGCCGGGCAGGGTTTACTGAACCGGCTGCGTACTCCGCGCCGGCCCCGGCTCTGGTTCGAGGTCCTGCTGATCGCGGTGAGTTACTGGACCTACTCGCTGATCCGCAACGCGGTTCCGGAACAGCGGACCGAGGCGCTGCGCAACGCCGACTGGATCTGGCGGGTGGAGCGCGATCTCGGCATCGCCGTCGAGCAGTCCGTCAACCACGCGGTGAACAGCGCGACTTGGCTGATCGTCGGCATGAACTACTACTACGCCACCCTGCACTTCGTGGTGACGCTCGGCGTCCTGGTGTGGCTCTACCGCTGGCATCCCGGACGGTACGCGGCGACCCGGCTGGTCCTCTTCGCCACCACGGGTGTGGCCCTGGTCGGTTACTATCTGTTCCCGCTGGCGCCGCCCCGGCTGATGCACGGCGGCCACTTCGTCGACACGGTCATGGTCCACCGGACCTGGGGCTCGATGGCCTCCGGCGACCTGAAGCACATGTCGAACCAGTACGCGGCGATGCCGTCCATGCACATCGGCTGGTCCCTGTGGTGCGGGCTGACCGTCTTCGCGCTGGCCCGGCTGGACTGGGTGCGCGTCCTCGGCCTGCTCTACCCGGCGGTGACCCTGCTGGTCATCGTCTCCACCGCCAACCACTTCTGGCTCGACGCGGTGGGCGGCATGGCGTGCCTGGCGTTCGGCTTCACCGTCTCACGGCTCTGGTACGGGACCTTCCCCTACCGGCTGCCCCAGCGGTTCGACGTCCCGGTCCACCCGCCCGCTCAGGCCCCGTAGAACAGCTCGTCCACCACGGCCCGCGCCAGCCGGGTCGTACGGCGGTAGTCGTCGAGCATGTCGCCGACGTGACCGGGGCCGTAGCCGAGGTAACGGCCCACGGCGGCGAGCTCGCGCGGGTCGGTGGGGAAGGTGTCGGCGGCCCGGCCGCGGACCAGCATCACCGCGTTGCGGACCCGGGTCGCCAGGACCCACGCCTCGTCGAGGGTCGAGGCGTCCTCGGCGGAGACGAGGCCGGCGGCACAGGCGGCGGCGAGGGCCTCGCGGGTGCGGGTGGTGCGCAGGCCCGGTTCGCTCCTGCCGTGCCGCAACTGCATGAGCTGCACGGTCCACTCGACGTCGGAGAGCCCGCCGCGCCCCAGTTTGGCGTGCAGGGTCGGGTCGGCGCCGCGCGGCAGCCGCTCGGACTCCATCCGCGCCTTCAGCCGCCGGATCTCGCGTACGGCGTCGTCGCCGAGGCCGTCCGCCGGATAGCGCAACGGGTCGATCAGCTCGACGAACCGGGCCCCCAACTCCGGGTCCCCGGCCACCGGTTCGGCCCGCAGCAGGGCCTGCGACTCCCAACCCAGGGACCAGCGGCGGTAGTAGGCGGCGTAGGAGTTCAACGACCGTACGAGCGGGCCCGACTTGCCCTCGGGGCGCAGGTCCGCGTCGATCAGCAGCGGCGGGTCGGAGCTGGGGATCTGGAGCAGCCGGCGCATCTCGGAGACGACCTTGTTGGCCGCCTCGGAGGCGGTCCGCTCGTCGACGCCCTCGCGGGGTTCGTGGACGAAGAGGACGTCGGCGTCGGAGCCGTAGCCCAGTTCGTGGCCGCCGAAGCGGCCCATGCCGATGATCGCGAAGCGGGTGGGGAGGGTGTCGCCCCAGCCCTCGCGGACCACCGCCCGCAGCGTGCCCGAGAGGGTCGCCGCGGTGAGGTCCGAGACGGCGCCGCCGATCCGGTCGACCAGGGCGCCCTGGTCGGCCTCGACGGGCTGGGTTTCGGTGCCATAGGAGGCGGTGATGTCGACGGCGGCGGTCCGGAAGAGTTCGCGGCGGCGGACGCCCCGGGCGGCGGTGACGGCCTGGACGGCGCCGTCGGCGCGGCGGACCGCGGCGAGTATCTCCTGCTCCAGGGGCTCGCGCCCGCGTGGTTCGAGGCCGCTGCTGCCGTCGCCGTCGCCGAGCAGGGCGACCGCCTCGGGGGCCCGCATCAGGAGGTCGGGGGCGAGGCGGCCCGCCGACAGGACCCGGGCCAGGTTCTCGGCCGCAGCGCCCTCGTCCCTCAACAGCCGTAGGTACCAAGGGGTCTTGCCCAGCGCGTCGGAGACCTTGCGGAAGTTGAGCAGACCGGCGTCGGGGTCGGCGGAGTCCGCGAACCAGCCCAACAGGACGGGCAGCAGGGTGCGTTGGATGGCGGCCTTGCGGGTGACGCCGGAGGCGAGGGCCTCCAGGTGGCGCAGGGCGGCGGCCGGGTCGTGGTAGCCGAGCGCGACGAGCCGTTCGCGGGCCGCCTTGGGGCTCAACCGGGTCTCACCGGGCGCGAGTTGGGCAACCGCGTCGAGCAGCGGGCGGTAGAAGAGCTTCTCGTGGAGCCGTCGTACGACGGTCGCGTGCCGTTTCCACTCGCGGTTCAGCGCGGCGACCGGGTCGGTGCGCAGGCCGAGGGAGCGGCCCAGCCTGCGCTGGTCGGCCTCGTTCTGCGGGACCAGGTGGGTGCGGCGCAGCCGGTAGAGCTGGATGCGGTGTTCCATGGTGCGCAGGAAGCGGTAGGCGTCGTCGAGCCGGCCGGCGTCCTCGCGTCCGACGTAGCCGCCGGCCGCGAGGGCCTGGAGCGCGTCGAGCGTGGTGCCGCTGCGCAGCGAGGTGTCGGTCCGGCCGTGCACCAACTGAAGGAGCTGGACGGCGAATTCGACGTCTCGCAGGCCGCCGGGGCCGAGCTTCAGCTCGCGGTCGACCTCGGCGACGGGGATGTTCTCGACCACCCGGCGGCGCATCCGCTGCACGTCGGCGACGAAGTTCTCCCGGTCGGCGACCTGCCAGACGAGGGGGTCGAGGGCGGCGACGTACTCCTCGCCGAGCGCGCGGTCGCCGGCCACCGGGCGGGCCTTGAGGAGTGCCTGGAACTCCCAGGTCTTGGCCCAGCGCTGGTAGTAGGCGAGATGGCTGCTGAGCGAGCGGACCAGCGGGCCGTTGCGGCCCTCGGGGCGGAGGTTGGCGTCGACGGGCCAGATCGAGCCCTCGACGGTGGTCTCGGAGCAGATCCGCATCAGGTGCGAGGCGAGCCGGGTGGCCGCCCTGAGGGCCTTGTCCTCGTCGGCGCCTCCCACGGCCTCGCCGACGAAGATGACGTCGACGTCGGAGACGTAGTTCAGCTCGTGGCCGCCGCACTTGCCCATGGCGATCACCGCGAGCCGGCACAGCGCCGCGTCGTCGGGCGCGGCGGCGCGGGCGAGGGCGAGGGCGGAGCGCAGGGTGGCGGTGGCGAGGTCGGCGAGTTCGGCGGCGGTCTGGGCGAGGTCGGTGGTGCCGCAGATGTCGCGGGCGGCTATGGAGAGCAGACAGCGCCGGTAGGCCACGCGGAGGGAGACGGGGTCGGTCACCTCCGCCAGGCCGCGTTCGAACTCCTCCACCCCGGGGTGCAGGTCGCGCGGCTCGTACATGACGAGGGCCTGCCAGTCGAGCGGGTGCCGGTCGAGGTGGTCGGCGAGCGCGGCGGACGCCCCGAGCACCCCCAGCAGCCGGTCGCGCAGCGGTTTCGCCGCGATCAGCGTGTCGAGCAGCTCGCGCCGGGCGGTCTGGTCGGGCTGCGCCTCCAGGAGCCGTACGAGGCCGTGCAGGGCGAGATCCGGGTCGGGGGTGGCGCCGAGCGCCTCCAGCAGGACCGGGTCGTTCCGTACGGGGGCCAGCTCGGCGCTCTCCAGGAGCCGCTCGGCGGCCGAGGGATCGGTGAAACCGTGCCGCAGCAGTCGCGTGAAGGTACTGCTTCTGCGTCCCGGCGCCGTCATCCTCGGCCTCCTGTCAGAGTCAGGTCCCGATCCGGGTTCCGATCAAGGTCGTACCCGCGAGCGTAACCCGGGTGGTGGTGACGGTGCCCCGCCGAGGTTCCGGTCGCGTGGGAGCGCGGTGCGAGACGCGAAGGCGGGGTACGTCCTGGGTGTGGCCGGTTGGCGTGAAGCGGCGGTCGGCGTTCACCCGTTCTTCATCCGTCGGGTTGGACGGCGTAGGACGCGGGCATCTTGACGTGTGCATGCTTTCCCGCACCGCCACCCTTCTCCCGGCCCATCCCCGTTCCCGTCCCCTCCCCCTCAGTCTCCTCCCCCCACCCCGGAGGTCGAAGTGCCCGGCAGTTCCGTGTACCGCCGCAGCCGCGCCGTCGTGGCGTCCGCCCTCGCCTTCACGGCAGCCGCCGTCGGCCTGTGGACGGGCCTCGGCGGCTCCTCGCCCGCGCACGCCGCGACCGGGGTGCCGGCCCCGGACCACGTGGTCGTCGTGATGTTCGAGAACCACGCCTACAGCCAGGTGATCGGCGCCTCCGCCGCGCCGTACCTGAACTCGCTCGCCACCGGCGGCGCCAAGCTCACGCAGTCGTACGGCATCACGCACCCCAGCCAGCCCAACTACTTCGCCCTCTTCTCCGGCTCCACCCAGGGCATCACCAGCGACAGCTGCTACACAGCCGGCTTCTCCTCGGCGGCGAACCTGGCCTCCGAGGTGATCGCGGCGGGCGGCAGCTGGGCCAGCTACAACGAGACGCTGCCGAGCCAGGGGTCCACGACGTGCAGCAGCGGCACCTACGCCCGCAAGCACAACCCGTGGTTCGGCTTCTCCAACGTCCCGGTGTCGACGGCCAGGACGTTCGCGCAGTTCCCGACGGACTACACGACCCTGCCCGACGTCTCCTTCGTCGTCCCCAACCTGTGCAGCGACATGCACGACTGCTCGGTGGCGACCGGCGACACCTGGCTGAAGACCAACCTGAGCGCGTACGCCACCTGGGCCAAGACCCACAACAGCCTGCTCGTCGTCACCTTCGACGAGGACAACCTGCTCAGCGGCAACCGCATCCCGACGGTCCTCTACGGCCAGCCGGTCACCCCGGGGTCGACGTCCTCGACCACGTACAACCACTACAACCTGCTGCGGACCCTGGAGGACACCCAGGGCCTGACCACCCACGCGGGCAACGCGGCCTCCGCCGCGGACATCAGCGGCGTCTGGACGTCCTGAGATTCCGGGAGACCGCCTCATGACCGTACGGACCCGCGTCGCGATCCTCCTGGCGGCCGTGGCCGCGCTCGCCGCGGTCGCGGTGGCCGCCGTGCCCTGCTCGCCGTGATCGCCCAGCACCGCAGCCTCCAGCCCCTCGCCATCCTCTCCTTCTGCCTGGGCGCCTCGGCGATCGCGCCGGCACTGGTCT
>NZ_JBEXET010000036.1:0-82248 GCF_040606415.1 Streptomyces sp. NPDC005423
CGCCCACGCACCAGCCCGCGCCGCACCCCGACCCGCACCGAGCGCCGGATCATCAAGGTCCGCCTCCTGCGCCGCTGGGGACCGGCCCGCATCGCGCACCTGCTGCACCTGGTGCCCTCGACCGTGCACCGCGTGCTGACCCGCTACGGCCTGGCCCGCCTCACCCATCTGGACCGGGCCACCGGCCATGTCATACGCCGCTACGAACGCGACCGCCCGGGCGACCTGGTCCACGTCGACATCAAGAAACTCGGCAACATCCCCGACGGCGGCGGACACAGGACTCTGGGCCGGCAGGCAGGCCGCAAGAACCGCGCCGCCGGCGGCTACAGCTACCTGCACACCGCCGTCGACGACCACTCCCGCCTCGCCTACAGCGAGATCCACGTAGACGAGAAGAAGGAGACCGCCACCGGCTTCTGGTCCCGCGCCCAGGCGTTCTTCACCCAGGCCGGGATCACCGTCGAGCGCGTGCTGACCGACAACGGCTCCTGCTACCGCTCCCGCGACTGGCGCGATGCTCTGGCGGCGGCCGGGATCACCCACAAACGCACCCGCCCCTACCGGCCCCAGACCAACGGCAAGGTCGAACGCTTCAACCGCACCCTGCTCGACGAGTGGGCCTACGCCCGCCCCTACCAGTCAGAAGCCGAGCGCCGCGAAGCGTTCCCGCAATGGCTGCACACCTACAATCACCACCGCGGACACACCGCGCTCAAGGGCCAACCACCCGCCAGCCGCGTCCCCAACCTCACGGGTCAATACACCTAGTACTCCAGCAGGATTTTGCTGTCTGACCTGGTCTTTCGCCGGGCGGCCGGAGTATAGCGCGGCTTCGATCGTGTGGGGGCGGTCTCACGGGGACCGCCCCTCGATCGTGCGACAACGTCGCAGGTAGTGACAGCGGCGGGCGACTGCTTGGCGCCGGCGGCGCCAGTTCGACCAGCTCAGCGCGTGACGTCGTCCGCGGTGTCCACTCAGGTGCGGGGGCCGGGCACGACAAGCTGCCAGGAGTCGCCGAACCTCCGCCACTGTGAGCCCGATGACCCCGGCCGTCCCACCTGTTCCACCCCCTTTTCCCGGACCTGGTGTGCCGTAGCGGCCAGGAAGGCGTGCGCGAGCATGGCCAGAGTGATGTGCCGATACCAGCCCACGTAGCGGCGGACCTCGTACTGGTCCAGGCCGCACTCGTTCTTCGCCGCCTGGAAGCACTCCTCGATCGCCCAGCGCGCCCCGGCGACCCGCACCAGTTCCTGGACCGTGGTCTGAAGGGGCGCGTAGGCGAGGTAGTAGGCGATCTCGTCGGGCTTGCTGATGCTGCGCCGGGCCAGTGCCCACCGCATCCGGTGGGGGACCTCGCCCTGGTAGTCGAACTCGGCGACGGCCGGCAGCCGCACTGCTGCCCAGTGGTAAACACGGGGCCCCTTCGCGCCGTCGCCGCAGGAGATCTTCTCCCACGCTTCGTCCGGAGCCTGCGTGAACAGGCCCTCGATCCGTGAACAGCCCACGCTGAACTGGGACTTGGGGACGGCCAGTACGTAGCCGACACCTGACTGTTCCAGCAGCCGGCGGAAGCGGTTGTCCTGGCCGTAGGCGGAGTCCGCGGTGACCCAGGCGATAGGCAGTGGCGAGGCGAGGGCCCGCAACACGATGTGCCGGGCCAGTTCGCCCTTGGTGGCGAACTCCCGCTCGTCGGGGACCCTCGCGGTGCGGCAGCGTTCCCGGTCCTCGGTCCAGGACTTCGGGAGGTAGAGCTCGCGGTCGACCAGAACCCGGCCGCGGGCGGAGGCGTAGGCGGCGAAGACGCCGATCTGGCAGTTCTCGGTCCGGCCGGCGGTTCCGGAGTACTGGCGCTGGACCCCGGCTGAGGTGGTGCCCTTCTTGATGAACCCGGTGTCGTCGATGATCAGGACGCCGTCGGTCTCGCCGAGCTTGTCGGCAACGTATTCCTGCAGGTCGTCGCGGATGTCATCGGGCTCCCACTTCGATCCGGCGAGGAGGTGCTGCAGCCCGTCAGGCGTGCGGTAGCCGGCCTGTTCGGCCAGCTGCCAGCTGTTCTTGCGGGCCACCGGAGCGAGCAGCCCGCGTACGTAGTCACGCATGCGTCGGCGGAGCTCGACTCGGCCGAAGCGGTGCCCGATGGTCAGGAAGAGATCATCCAGTTCGAGGTCCCACTGCGCGGCGGCATACTCGGTGATCACCCTCGGAGGCTGCCCCGCCGCTGTCACTACCTGCGACGTTGTCGCACGATCGAGGGGCGGTCCCCGTGAGACCGCCCCCACACGATCGAAGCCGCGCTATACTCCGGCCGCCCGGCGAAAGACCAGGTCAGACAGCAAAATCCTGCTGGAGTACTAGATCCCGCAGGCTCGCAGCAGCCGTGGAAACACCGGAGCACGTGGTGGATAGCAGTGCGGGCCTTCCCGGCGCTGCTCCGCAAGCTGTACCTCCTCGACCAGCACCGGCACAGTGATGACAAGCGCGGCGCCCGGCGATTCGCAGTCACCGGGCTCTCATTCGTCGGACGTGAACAAGGCAGGAGGCGGCGAGGAGGGCGGTCGCCGTGAGGCAGATCCACGTCTCGATCCATTGCAGGGGAAGGAACTGCTGCGGGTCGAGGTCGCGGCTGTAGGTACCCGTGATGTGCCGCGTGTGCTCGCACTGCTGCAGGGCCTCCCAAGTGCTGGGCGGGCAGGGGGACGTGGCGGTGAGTGAGCCGTCCGCGTGGGTGTAGCCCTGATCGAGGTGCCAGGCATTGAGAATGCGGTCGGGGAACGCGTCGCTGTAGGTTCGCCTGACGGACGGGGTGAGCAGATGGGGCCTCAGTTTCTCCAGTCCGGTCTGGACGGCGAGGGTGACGGCGGCCGAGACGGCGACCGCGGCGAGGACACGGCGCAGCAGCAGACCGACGGCGGCACCGGTGGCGAGGGCGAGAAGGAGATGTGCGACGCCAGCGGGGCCGGTGTAGGGCAGATAGGACCAGTCGCTCTGGGGGGTGGTGTCGCGCCATGCCGTGCCGAGCGGGCCGGTGGCGGTACGTCCATGCCGGATGGTGGACCACCACCAGGTGACCGGCGTGGTGATCAGGAGCGCGGCGACGACGGTGACGCCCCCGGTCACGCACAATTTGGCGGCGGCCCATTGCCGACGGCTGACGGACTGGGTCCAGGCGAGCCGGTGGGTGCCGTCCTTGAGGGTCTGCGCGAACAGCGGGGCGCCGAGCAGTGCGCCGACCGCGACAGGAAGGAAACGCAGAGGCGCGCGGGCCGCCGTCATGATGGTGCTGACGGCGCGGGGCGTGCCGTCGCACACTGACGGTCCCTCGGCGCCGAGGGCGCGACCGTGGGGGCAGTTCGTGGCCCAGCTCTCCACCGCGCTGACGAGCTGGGCGTGCTGCCACACTCCCCAGACCGCAGCCAGGGCGGCGAGGGCGAGTGCCGTCCAGTGGGCCACGCGGTGCTGCCGCCAGGCCAGCCAGGCGAGTCCCGCCGCAGGACCGACGGCCAGGCGGCGAATGACGATGCGTACGTTCACCGCGCCCGCCGGTCCTGCGTGTCCGGAGAGCCGGGTGCCGGGGCCTTGGCCGTGAAGCGTCCGGCGATCAGCGGTGCGGCCTGCGGATTGCGCAGATAGGCCAACAGGATTTCTTCAAGGGACGGTGCGGCGGTGCTCACGGCGCCGTCGGTGGTGAGCGGGAAACGGACCAGCACGCTGAGGACACGTCCGCTGCGGCGCGTCTCGATCACCGTGCCCATCCGCGGGGGTATCGCCGGCGTGGCGGCGTCGGGGCAGGTGAAGGTCATCAGGCTGTGCGCCGCCTCCACGAACTCCGTGTCGTCGGCCAGGAGCACGCGTCCCCGGGCCATCAGCAGGACGTGGTCACAGACCAGGTGCAGCTCCGAGAGGGCGTGGGTCGACATGACGATGGTGGTGCCGTGCTCCGCGGCGCGCTTCATGAGGACGCCGGTCAAGGCGAGGCGACGCTGGGGATCGAGGTCGGCCATCGGCTCGTCGAGCAGCAGCAGCTCCGGTTCTTTGCTCAGCGCCAGGGCGAGCCCGACACACGTGCGCTGACCGGTGGAGAGGCGACCGACACGGGCCCGCAGGGGTATGCCGCAGTCGTCGATGATCGCGCGGGCCGCCGCTTCATTCCAGCCGGGGTTGAGGGCCCGTCCCAAGCGCAGCGTCTCCGCGACGGTGAACCCCCTTTCCAGCGGGCGGTCCTGGAGTAGCACGCCGACGCGGGGCAGGACGGCGGGGGTGCCCGGAGCGCGGCCGAGGACACGCAGGGCTCCCGCGTCGACGGGCCGCAGCCCGGCCGCCACGGTGAGCAGGGCGGTCTTGCCTGAGCCGTTGGGTCCGACGAGACCGACGACGCGTCCACGGGGAACAGTGAAGTCCCCGGCGCGCAGAGCCCATTCGTCCCCACCGCGGAGGCCGAGGCCGACAGCTTCAAGTGCGGGAGAAGCGTCCGGAGCGTCGCCGCCGTAGGAGCCACTGTCGTGAGAGCCGTTGCGGTAGGGGCCGCTGGCGTAAGGGCCGTCGTCCTGGTGTGCGGCGGACGGGTCGAGGGGGTGGTTCATCGCTCCTCGATCACCGTGAGCCGACCGGCCGGGGGAAGAAGACGTCGAGTTCGGCGGCCAGCAGCGCGGCCACGTCCTCGCGTTCCAGTCCGCCGGCGCGGGCCGTGGCCATCCAGACGCGCAGCTCGTCACGCAGGGGCGAGCCCGCCTGTGTGGCCGGCTGCGCGAGTGATGCCCGTACGAACGTCCCCCGGCCCTGGCGGGTGTCGACCAGTCCTTCCCGCTCCAGTTCCCGGTATGCCTTGAGGACGGTGTTCGGATTGACCGCCGTCGCCGCGACCACCGCCGAGGCCGACGGCAGCATGTCACCGGGCACGAGCTGGCCGAGCCGCAACGCCTGCTTGGTCTGCTGAATGATCTGCTGATACGGAGCCACGCCGTTGTGCCGCTCGATTCGAAAATCCACAGGCCCACTATGTCACCACTAGCTGAGTAGTGGACCTGCTTTGGGCTGCCGCATATCGGCGCCCCCTTCCCTCCGCCACTTGCCTCGCAGCTCACTGCCCATCCGGGCGTGCGTGCCCCTGCGGCGCGAGAGGTGTTTGACACGAGCGGGGCCCTCACCTGAGACTCAGTCCACTAAGTAGGTAGTGGACATATCGAGGGAGTTTCGCCATGCCCACGGACATGGACCGGCCCCGGACGCTCAGTCCTCCCGTCTCCGCGAATGCCCGGGCGAACACCGCCGACGTCGTCTCGGGGCTGCCCTCCGTCCGTCCGCGGGTCCGGAGTCGCATCGCCCAGTCCTCAGTCACCGAGTCGGTCCTGCTCTGCCTCCTGACCCTGGTGGTGAGACTGCCGTCCTTCCGCCGCCCGTTCTGGAGCCCGGACGAGGGCTACCTCGCCACCCAGGCGGCGATGCTGCACAACGGAGGTCACCTGTACGACGACGTCGTGGACCGCAAGCCGCCACTGATGCCCTGGCTGTACGAGGCGTGCTTCGCCGTGGCGGGGAACAACGGACTCGCGGTGGTACGAGTGGCAGCGGTCGTTTCGCTCGGTGTCACCGCGATCCTCACCGCGCGCACGGCGAGCCGGCTGCTGGGCACCTGGGCGGCGCTGCCCGCCGGAGTGATGACGGTGACGGCCTCCGCGGCACTGCCCGCACCGGATGCGATGGCCGCCACTTTTGAGATCTTCTTGCTCCCCGCGACCGTGGCAGCGCTCTACTCCGGGATCAAGGGACGCTTCCTGGCTGCGGGACTGGCCGTCGCCCTCGCCGCTCTGACCAAACAGGTCGGCTTCGCCCCCCTGTTGCCGCTGATACCGCTCGCCCTCGGCGGGAGTCGACGACGTCGGGACGCGGTCGCTCTGGCCGTGGGCGCGGCGGCTCCCGTGGTGATCTGCGCCCTCAGCCTCGGGGCGCACCGCTTCGCTTTCTGGGTGTTCCTCTCCTCGGGCTCGTACGCGACGTCACCGCTCGGCGCGCTGCACGTGGCAGGCCGCGCCGCAGCCGGCTTCGGCAACCTGCTGACAGCGTTCGCCGCCGTGGCGGTCCTGCTACCCCTGCTGCCATGGCGTCGCCATTCGCGCCTTCGCTCGGCACCGCTCCGGCGGCATCGGACGGTGTGGCCCCGAGGCGAAACGGGGCCCGACGCCAGGCTCTCCCGCAGCCTCGATCTCCTACTCGCCGAATGGCTGCTCGCGTCCGTGATGGCGGTCGCGGTGGGCTGGCACTTCTACGGTCACTACTTCCTCCAACTCGCACCGCCCTTGGTGCTGTTGGCGTTGCGGGTGGTGGACGCGGCCTGTGGCACCCCGCTCGCCGGGCCTGCCCTGCTGCGTCGTCGGGTCGGCCGTGCCGGACGGCCGGCGACCGCTCTGGGCGTAGCGGTGTGCTCCCTGCTGGCCGCCGCGTGGTGGACGGCCGGGGCGTGGCAGGCCCGGCCCCCGCAGATGGACAAGTCGGTAGCGGTGGCGTCCTTTGTGCGCGACCACACTGCACCGGGGCAGCCGGTCTTCGTATGGAGTATGCACCCGGAGATCTACTGGCTGTCCGACCGGCTTCCGTCGAGCCGCTACCTCACGGCGGGACTGCTGACGAACTTCAGCGGTGGCGGCGATATCCGTCGTGTCGGCCCCTCCTACGCGGTCCCCGGCACCTGGCCCGTCTTCCGCCGAGAACTGGCCCACACCCCGCCGTGCATCTTCGTGGACGACTCGTTCGACACGCCTTATCCCCTCACCAACTACCCGGAACTGCGCACCCTGTTGGCCGACGGCTACCGGCAGGTGGCCGAGATCGAGGGCGCGCGTGTGTATCGCAGGGACGTGTGCTGAACGGTGTCCTGTCGCTGGGGTGCATGGCCATGTACGAAAGGGGCCCACGGGCTCGAACAGGGTTACTGCCGCCAGGCCCTCGGCCTGTCCAGAGCCGGGACCAGGTGACGTACTGCCGGACGCTTCGAGCCATGGTGCCTCAAACGGCCAACCCGAAGCTCGCGAACGACGCCCTCAGCCTGGCGGACACGGCGTCCGAGGCCGCACCGACAGCCGGCGCACGCCTCCGCGGTTGAGTCGAACGGGTACGGCTCGCCGTACCGATCGGCAGAACCCTGTGTTCGGGTGCAGAGCCCGCTCCCGGGATCGTCGGCAGGGAACTCCCGCAGGTCGAACGGGAGTTGTCCGCAGGCAGGGCTCGGTTCCTCTTTCGCTGGGCATTTGTCCTGGGGGTGGGGTAGTCGACGGTGCTCGTAGGCGGGTTCTGGACGATGGTTTCACGGGCACGACCGGGGCGTGACGAGGATGAACGGGCCGTCGTTCGGATGGTGTCCCTTGTCGTGGTGTACGGGATCAGTGGCCGGGAGTGCGCGGGCGTCTGCCCGGGGCGCACTTCCACGGGTGGGTACTGCTCCCTGAACAGGAGGCGGGCCATCGCGTAACTCTCCTTGGTGAACGCCCAGTTCAACCACGAGGAGTGCACGATGGCCCTGTCCCAGTCTGACCTGATATGGCTCCTTGAGTCACTACGCTCGACGGACGGAATCGAGCTGATCCGCGCCATCGCCGAGCGGATGGTGCAGGAGCTGATCGAGGCTGAGGCGACCGCGCATGTCGGCGCGGAGTGGAACGAGCACACGCCGACGCGGACCAACATCCGCAACGGGCACCGCGACAGGGTGCTCACCACGCTGGTCGGCGATCTGGACCTGGAGATTCCCAAGGTCCGCACCGGCAGCTTCTTCCCCAGCCTGTTGGAGCGACGGCGCCGGATTGACCAGGCCCTCTACGCCGTCATCATGGAGGCATACGTGCACGGCGTCTCCACCCGCAGCGTCGATGACCTGGTCAAAGCCCTCGGCGGGGACAGCGGCATCTCCAAGTCCGAGGTCTCCCGGATCTGCGCGGCGCTGGACGAACCGCTGACCGCGTTCCGCACCCGTCCTCTGGATCACGTCCGCTTCCCCTACGTCTACCTGGACGCGACCTACTGCAAAGCACGGGTGAACCACCAGATCGTCTCCCGGGCCGTGGTCGTCGCCACCGGCATCACCGAGGACGGGGGCCGCGAGGTCCTGGGCCTGATGGTCGGCGACAGCGAGAGCGAGGCGTTCTGGAAGGAGTTCCTGCGCTCGCTGCGAGAGCGCGGCCTGTCCGGGGTCCGCCTGGTCGTCACCGACCAGCATGCCGGACTGGTCGCTGCGGTCCGCAAGGTGATGCTCGGCGCCGCCTGGCAGCGGTGCAGGGTTCATTTCCTGCGCAATGCCTTCAGCGTGATCGACCGGGACTCCGGTGAAATGGTCTCCGCGACGATCCGCACGATCTTCACCCAGCCCACCGCCGGCCTCGTGCGCACTCAGCTGGATACCGTCGCCGACATGCTCGGCGCCCAGTTCCCCAAGGTCAAAGCGATGCTGCTGGAGGCGAAGGAAGACCTGACCGCGTTCGTGGACTTCCCGCCCCGGCACTGGAGGAAGATCCAGTCCACGAACCCGCTGGAACGGGTGAACCGCGAGATCAAGCGCAGGATCGACGTCGTCCAGGTCTTCCCCAACGACGACGCGCTCATCCGGCTGGTCACCGCCGTGCTCTTCGAGATGCACGACGAATGGATCGCCTTCCCCCGCCGCTACCTCCCCGAAGGCAGCATGAACGAGATCTACCGCGAACTCCCCGAAAGCGCCCCGGCGCTACCCAACACCCCGAACAAGCCCACCAGTTGATCCCCAACACCACGACGAGGGACACGACCCCACGGACCCTGCAGAATCCGTGGACCCGCGAGCAGGCCCAGAGCTGGGCGGACAGCTGGAACCGGCACCGGGAGCCCCTCTTCATCGAAGGCCACCCCTACGCCCACCCGCGGATCTCCGTCCCCAACCCCCCACCGGCCGAGATCCAGCTCGACGGCGAAACCCTCCACCTCGCCCGCTACGGCACCAGAGGAGCCCACTACAGCCGCACACCCCCACCCGCGGAATGGATCCCCGAGCCGTGATCCGCGCGTTCGAACGATAGGGCGGGGAAGTTGGCGCCGCGGGTGGGGAATTACGCGACGTTCCACATCCCGGGAGGACGCTGGCGGATGTGCCCAGAAAGCCGCCCCTGCGCCGGTGCGCGCAGTGCCGTTCACCGCTGCCCCGTGATGCCGGCCCCCGCCGCCGCTACTGCGGTCCGACGTGTCGCAGCCGTCACTGGCGGCGCGTCCAGCGCCACAACGCCATCTATCAGCGGGCCGTGACGAGCAGCCGTGAACTGATCCGGGGCGGGATCGTGTGGGGCCAGACCCGGTGCCCGGTGTGCGCGCTGCCCGTCTCCCTGCGCAAGCGCACGGATTCCGTCTACTGCTCGCCGAAGTGCCGCACCCGCGCCTGGCGGGCACGCCACCAAGACGGCCCCAACGTGACCTGAAGGGGTCGCACCGCAACGTTGCGGGACGCGTCACCGCGTGACGGCTATCCGTCACGTTTGACGCCGATGACCGGTGGATCGAGTGGCGGGGCGGCCGTGCTCACCAGTGGAGTGCCGCCTGAGAGAGCACCGTCACCGGCAGCTCACTGCGGTGTCGTGCGGGGTGATCGATCAGGCGTTGAGGGCCTGCGCGAGGGTGTCGTGGCAGTCGATGACGGTGTCGACGCCGACGATCTGGATGGTACGCAGCACGGCGTGGACGGGTGCGGCCAGGCGTAGCCATCCGCCGGCCGCGGTGAGGTCCCGGTGGGCGGCGATGAGGATGTTGATGCCGGTGGAGTCCATGAAACTCACGCCGTGCATGTCGACCACGACGCGGGGGCCGGTGGCACCGGTGACGTCCAGGGCCTGCCGCAGCGTCGGGCCTGTGTGGTGGTCGATCTCGCCGGTGGGAGTCACCACGCGGATGCCTTCGCTGGCGGTGGAAACGACCGACAGCTGGCCCGGCTGCTCAGCCTGTTCGGTGCCCACGAGCTCTCCCTCAGCCATGCCGGTGATCTTTGCACACCGGATCTTCACTCCGGGAACCGCCCAGTATCTTACGGGCGTTCCCTTTGGGTGGTGAAGCCAACAGTCGGGCGAGCAGTGTCTGCCCTGCCCGCGGGGGTACGCGGCAGACAGCGTGGGGACGCGGGCCGCGAGCGGGAAGCGAAGGCAGTAGATGGGCGAACCAGAACCACGGTGCGGCAGCGGCACGGACTCGGCCGCCAGCAGCTCCTGGCAGACCTCGGTGGCGCTGGAAGGAAGCGGCCCCGACATCGCCCACGCTCGCCACCTGGCCGCCGCCTTCCTCACCCGGGGCCAGACCGAGCACGGCCTGCTGGTCTCCCAGCGCGGCATGGATCTCACACGGCTGGTGGTCAGCGAACTGGTCACCAACGCCCTCAAATACGCTCCGGGTCCGGTTCTGATGGATCTGCGGATCGACGGCGACACGGTCGAGGTGGCGGTGCGGGATTCCGATCCGGTGCTGCCCGCGGTCCGAGCCGCGGACACCGGCCGGGTGGGCCAGCACGGCCTGGAGATCGTGATGGCCGTCGCCGTGGGCTTCGAAGCCCGCAAGGAACCGGGCGGCAAACGCATCACCGTTCGCATCGCCCTGGCGGACACTCCGATCACCAGCCCCGCCGAACGGATCTCCGGCGAAACGGCCCGAGCGGCCCGGGCTGCTGCACGCGGCGCCCGGTGCGGGCAAGTTCCCGGAGGACCTCACGGTCCGCAGCGGAGCGGACCTTAAGCCAGGTCGCCTACTTCGAAGGGGCCGTGCCCGCCGTCCCGGTGCTCTACCCGCTCGCCGACGACTACATGGAGCAGCAGGTGTCCGGGCTGCCGACCTCTGGTCGGCAGCCGTCGGCCAGGCATGCGTCGTCATACCGGGCCAAACGACCAGCCGCCGCGCCGAGTCGGGTCACATCCTGGCTTGCGGCAGGCCCCGAGACGCCGCTGACGCGTCAGACGGGGTGGTGCCAGCTGACCCGCTCCCCGTCCCGGCCGGGATGGATGCGATGCCAGACCGGTGCGGCCGGGCCGTGGTGGAGGAGGTCGGTCAGGGGCGCGGCCAGGACGGGCACCTCCCGCAGGAAGCCGGCGAGAGCACCCTCTTCCGCGGCTGCGCGCAGTGCCCCGATCCGGTTGTCGATGCCGACGGGGCCCGTGCCGTCCAGGACGAACAGCAGCCGCGGGAAGAGCGGGTAGTGCCGCCGCCAGTCCTCCACCGGCACCTGGTGATAGGCCGGGCGCCGTCCGGCCGATTGGGGTACGTACGCGTGCAGCCGGGCGTAGGCGGCGAGTTTGGCGGACAGGCGTTCGGGTCCCATGGTGGCGCGGTCGACTTCGATGAACGCCCGCAGCATCGCCCCGCCGCCGGCAGTGCCGCGGCGGTAGAAGAGGAGTGCGTCGGGGATGACCGCCTCCCCGCCCCCCAGCCGGTGGTGGACCTCGGGAATGAAGTCCAGTGGCGGGCACACGTCCCCGAGCCGGCGGGCGTCCTGGACGAAGGCGAGCCCCGTCTGTGACACCGTCAGCCCGTGCCCGGTCTTGAGCCGGACCGCGGTCGGATCGGACACCGCCCGCGGCGCCCGGCGCCCCCGCAGCTCCGGCCACTCGCAGGCGACCTGTACTCCGTAGCGGGTGGGAAACCACACCCGCGTGCGTCCGGCCTGCGCCAGCGTGACCCGCTCGACCAAGCCCTCGCCGCGCAGCTTCGCCAGACGCCGGCGGGTCTGCTCGATCCGCACCCCCGGCGCGATCAGCAGATGCATCTGCTCCGTGGTCACCAGCCGGTACTGCGCCAGCACCGCCAGCGCCAGCCGGTCCCCGCCGCCCGCATCCACACCGGCCATCGCTTCTCGCCCTCCCGCAGACGGCCCCGCCCTCGCACGGCGCCGTCTGCGGGACAGGCCACCAGCCGGCCCCAACCAGCTCGCCGACCACCAGGGCCCGACCACGGTCACGATCCGACAACCCCGCCCCAGACCGGGCCGACAACCCCGCCGACAACCCGTCCCCGCTCCCGCACCGCCCCGCCGCATTCCCGCAGGTCACCATGCTGATTCGGGTGTGGTCGGGAGGCCGACATCCCCTCTACTCCCCCTCACCAACGCCCCACCGCAGGAAGAAAGAGGAATGGGGCGGGGCGGATCAGGATGAGGGCGGCGGGCGAGGGGATCGGGGCCGGCGGGATGCTGCTCGCGCGCGGCCGACGACCGCGCGCCGCCGACGGACACCCCAGCATCCCGGTGCGGGTGATCCTCACCGCCCGGCCGTGACCGACGGACAGAGCAGGGGAGTTGGCCGGGCATGAAGCGAATGATCACCGCCGCGCTCGCCGTCCTCGCCCTGGTCGCGACCGCCGCACCTGCGCACGCGGATGCGACCGTGAGGGACAGCCAGGTCAACCTGAGCGTCATGGGCAAGGGCCTGATGGCCCGGCACGCCGGAGGATGGATCGACCACCTCGGCACCGGCGTGCGCGCCCGCCTCTACACGACAGGCCCGGGCGGCCGGCGCCACGTCCTCACCCGCTGGAAGGACGCCACCCCCCTCACCTACGGCCTGGCACGCATGTCCACAGTCGACTGGAAACTCAACCGCCGCTTCGGCGCGGGCACCTGGCTGTGCATCGAGTTCAACCACGCCGACGGCACCCCCTGCGCCCACATCCAGCGCTGACCGCACCCCGGCTCCGGGAATGCGCTGAGCCCCGGGCGGCAGGCCCGGGGCTCAGTTTCGCGTCTTCGCGGGGGACGATGACGTGAAGTGGTGGCGACACTCCCACCCCGGCCGCCGCGGGGCAGGTTCAGCGGCGGGTGCTGATCTGGCGCACGGTGGGACCCCACCGCTCCTGCACGGCCGCCATGCACCACCGGCACAGCGGCACGCCCCCGCTGCCGTACTTGTGGGTCTTGCGCTGGCAGTTGGCGCACCCCCCGATCTGGTCCCCGGGGCAGGTCAGCGCGGACGGATCGGGCTCCCTGATCGGCGGCGGCGGGGAGGGCGGGGCGTTCAACGGCGGATCCTACCGAGATGGCGCTTACCGGCCACCTCACCTGCACAATATCGGCCACCCCGGCACGCCTGTTCGAGCCGCGCCCTTCCCCGCGGGACCCGCAGTACGGGGAGGTGCGTCAACCCCTGCACCCTGGCCGGGGGTTGCGCGTAGCGTGGCGGGGAGACCCGCCTGGAGGTGCCGATGAGCGTGCAGCCCGACCACACCCCTGCCACCCCGGCCCCGGCCGCCGCCGCGCAGCTGCTCGCCGATCTGCGGGCCGACCGGCGCGCCGGCACCTGGGTGCCCGCCTTCGAGCAGGACTGGGCCCGCGCTCTCGACGACGCCCGCCACAGCTACAGCCTCGCCCCCCTGAACGACGTAGTGCGTACCTGGACCGCCCGCCTCGCCGCCGCCCCGGCCGTGGACGCCTTCCTCGCGGGCGGCTGCGACGACTCCGACGGCCTCGACCTGGACCAGGTCCTGGACGCCCGTACGTGAGAGGCGCGCACCCCTCCTGGCCCGCCCGCCTGTCTCCCCAAGCCGCCGCCACCGCGCGCGAGTTGCCCGACCACGCCCACGAGATGCTCCGGGACGTCCTGGACATCGCCGCCCGCGACCCCTGGTCCTTCCCGCCCTTCGACGCCTGCGACCCCGAAGGCGAAGACGTCCGCTCCGCCGCGGTCGGGCAGCTCACCACCGTCTACTGGATCAACCGCCTCGCTTCACGCCTGTACGTCATCGCGTCATCGACATCATCTGGATCGGCTGACGACCACGCTTCGTGCGAAGGCGAAGCAGTTCTTCGTGTGACTCCCAAGGGTGTTTCTATGACTCCCCAGATCTCCCTGTCGTGCGGCTCCGTCAGCGGACTACGCTTCCTTCGGCCGGGCCCCCTGGCCGCCTGCGCCGACTGGGTTGGATGGCAAGGAGCGTCAAGTGGAAGGCCAACCTCTTGCAGTGAACCTGCGTCGGCCGCCCGCGGGCCGGTGTGGGCCTTCCCCTTTTGCCGGGGCGACGTACCTCCGGGCAGCGGCAGTTCCGCGCGATAGCGGGCTCACGCGGCGCTCCGAGGTTCACGGCGCCGGCAGGGCACCGATCTGCTGCATCACCCCGAGGAGATCGGGCTGGCCCCGTTCGCCGACGATCCGGCCGTCGGCCAGGTAGTAGAAGTTCATGGCCTGCACCGAGATCTTGTGGCCGCTCGCCGGGATCCCGAAGAATTCACCGTCGTGGGTTCCCCGCATGGTGAACCGCGCGGCCACGGTGTCGCCTTCGGTGACCGTCTCCTCCAGCGTCCACTGGACGTCGGGGAAGGCGCTGCGCATCATCCCGAGGACTTCCATGTACCCATGGGGCCCCCGCAGTGGTTCCGGGTGGCTTGGCGCGTGGAACACCGCGTCCGGAGAAATGACCTCGCGGGCGAGATCCTCGTTACTCGTGTTGATGAACTCGACGAAACGGTTCATCACTGACTCGGCGGACTGCGATGGCATCTTGCTGTGCCTCTCCAAAGACGTTTGGGCGGGTACCTGGGAGCGTAACATCGATTCGATGTTCACATCGAATCGATGTTCGCGTGCGAAGATGGACTCATGCTGGAACTCGCGATACTCGGCTTCCTCGCCGAGGGACCCCTGCCTGGACACGAGCTGCGCCGCCGCGTCTCACAACTGACCGGTTACACACGGCCAGTCAGCGACGGCAGCCTGTATCCGGCTATCAATCGCCTGACCAGGGCGGGCTTGATCGAGCGGCGCGCCGACCCGGCCGCGGGGGCGGCCCGGTACGTGCTCAGCCTGACCGCGGCCGGGCGGGCCGAAATGCTTCAGCGTCTACGCAAGCCCGCCGACCACGAGATCACCGACTTCACCCGGTTCTACGTCGTCCTGGCCTTCCTCTCCCACCTGCCCGACGTGGCCGAACAACACGCGGTGCTGCGCAGACGGCTGGAGTTCCTGGAAGAACCGGCGAGTTTCTTCTACGACAACGAGCGGCCCCTGCGTGCCGAGGAGATCGCCGACCCCTACCGGCGGGGCATGCTGCTCACCGCCCGCGCCACCAGCCGCACCGAACGGACCTGGCTGCGCGAGACCCTCGGGGAGGAACCGCCCGTATTCGACACCGGATGCACCGACAGCGATCCGCATGCACCCGCTGCTCCCGCGAACTGACCGCCCCCGGAGGTACCCCCATGCTTGCTTCCTGGTACGACGCCCAGGGCCCCGCCGCCGATGTCCTGCACGTCGGTGAACTCCCTGATCCCCTCCCCGGCCCCGGCGAGGTCCGCGTCCGCGTCACCGTCTCGGGCGTCAACCCCGGCGACACCAAGAAACGGCGCGGCTGGCTCGGCTCGTCCATGCCCTTCCCGCGGGTGATCCCGCACAGCGACGCCGCCGGAGTCATCGACGCCGTGGGCGCCGGAGTCGACGTCCACCGCGTCGGACAACGGGTCTGGGTACACGGCGCCCAGTCCTACCGCCCCTTCGGCACCGCCGCCCAGTACACCGTCGTACCCGACCACCAAGCCCCACCCCTGCCCGACCACCTCAGTGACGAACTGGGCGCGAGCCTCGGCATCCCCGGCATCACCGCCCACCGCACCGTCTTCGCCGACGGCCCGGTCGACGGCCAACTGGTCCTGGTCCACGGAGTCCTTGGCGGCGTCGGCTCCCTGGCCGCCCAGCTCGCCCAGTGGGCCGGCGCCACCGTGATCGCCACCGTCCGCCGCACCGCGGACCTCGACCGCGTCGACCCGGCCATCGCCCACGCCATCGCCCTGGACACCAGCGACCCCGCCGCTGCCATCCGCTCGTACGCCCCGCGCGGCGTCGACCGGATCATCGAGGTCGCGCTGTCCGACAACGCCGATCTCGACAACGCCGTCGCCGCCAACAATGCCGTCATCGCCGCCTATGCCACCCGCTCAGACCGCACCGAAATCCCTTTCTGGCCGCTGCTGTTCAACAACGTCACCCTCCGGCTGCTCGGCAGCGACGACTTCCCCGCCGAGGCCAAGCGCCAGGCCGCCCGCGACCTCACCGCCGCCGCCGCCGTCGGCGCCCTCACCGTCGACGTCCGCGACCGCTACCCGCTGGACCACATCACCAAGGCCCACGACCACGTCGACACCGGCGGTGTCCACGGCCGCATCCTGGTCACCATCCCCCGATAGCGCAGACTCGGAACACCGGCCCGTCACCAGCAACCCCCGTCTCATTGACAGCTACTGGATCGCTCACCTCACACGACTAAGTTCACTGTCAAAGAAGCCGAAACGACTGGGTTCGCTGTCAAACGACTCGATCGGACGACAAGGGACATCGAGGCTCCGCCAGTCGTTTTGCGGACCTCTGTCCTGTGCCACTGAATCTTGACCGCTTGCCACCGAACTTCGACTGGCGGCAGCCCACCGCTAAGACACTGGCGGGTGGTTTCACGCTGAGCGTCTCCGCGCTGGCTTTGTAGGTCAGTTCTGAGGCCAGTGGTGGGTGGGTTCTGACTCCAGTGGTGTCGGCGGACAGTTGATGTCGGTGAGTTCTGACTCCACTGGGGGCCTTGCGGTGGGAGTATCGGAGTGCATCAGCTAGCCCTGGGTGGCTCAAGTGCCCCTTTCGAAGGTCGAGTTGTACGCGGCGATCCGCCATGACGCTCGGGTCGAAGGGCTGTCCAGCAGGGCTTTGTCGGCCAAGTACGGGGTGGGCCGCAGGACGGTCGCGATGGCGGTGGAGTCGGTGTGGCTGGCGCCTCGCAAGCAGAATCCACCCCGGATCTCGCGCCTGGATCCGTTCAAGGCGACGATCGATGAGATCCTGCGGGAGGACCTGGACGCGCCGCGCAAGCAGCGGCACACCGTCAAGCGGGTCTTCGATCGGCTGATCGACGAGCACGACGCCCAGAGCGTGACGTATTCGATGGTCCGAGCCTACATCGCCGGACGCCGTCCGGAGATCCGGGTGGAGGAGGGCCGGGGGCCGCCGCAGGCGTTCGTGCCGCAGACCCACCGCCCCGGTGACGAGGCGGAGGTCGACTTCGGGGACGTGTGGATCCACCTGGACGGCGTGTCCACCAAGGTGTTCCTGTTCTCGCTGCGCCTTTCGTTCAGTGGGAAGGCCGTGCACAAGATCTTCGCTTCGTGCGGGCAGGAAGCGTTCCTGGAAGGCCACGTCCACGCGCTTCAGGTGCTGGGCGGCGTGCCGCGCGGGAAGGTCCGCTACGACAATCTGCGGGCCGCGGTCAGCCAGGTTTTGGGCCGTACCCGGGGTCGGGTGGAAAGCGACCGCTGGACGGCGTTCCGGTCGCATTTCTCGATCAACAGTTTCTACTGCAATCCCGGCATCGAGGGCGCCCATGAGAAGGGTGGCGTCGAGGGACAGATTGGCTGGTTCCGCAGGAACCACCTGGTCCCCGTCCCGAAGGTCGCCTCGCTGGCGGAGCTGAATGCGATGGTGGAGCGCTGGGACAAGGAGGCCGACGCCCGCCGGATCATGCAGCGGGCGATGACCATCGGTGAGATGTTCGCCGTCGAGCGCCCGCTGCTGGTGGCGCTGCCGGAGGAGGAGTTCGAGACCGGGCTGGTGTCCTCGCTGCGGGTGAACCGCTACAGCCTCATGTTGACTGAACTAAGGCAGCTGTTTTCGCAGTTCAGAGGACGTGTCGGGGCTCGTTGCTCTAGGGTCGCTGCCCGTGACGACAGACGAGGTGTCGCAGCGGGATCTCGCGTCCCTGGCGGTTCCGCTGGTGGGCTCGCTCGCAGCGACCGGCGATCCGTGGGAGCCGTATCGCCTGCTTGACTGCGACGGGGTTCCAGTCGAGGCGGTGAGCGCGTACTTCCGTGATCTGCAAGCAGCCAGCCGCAGCGCGGCAACAGTTCGCTCCTACGGGATGGACCTACTGCGGTGGTTCCGGTTCCTGTGGGCGATTGGCATCTCATGGGACCGCGCGACGCGCGTGGAGGCAAGGGACTTCTGCAGATGGCTGCTGATCGCTGGCAAGCCGGTCCGCCCGCATTGGCGCCACGGCGAGGACGCTGCGGTGATGAAGCCGTCCGGGGTTCCGTTCGCGGCCTCGGTGCGAGCACATAACGAGACAGTGCTGCGCTGCTTCTACGACTTCCACCTCGGGATCAGCAGCGGCCCGATCCTGATCAACCCGTTCCCGCTCGACCGATCCCGTCGCGGCAGCCGGCTCAACGCGCATCACAACCCGATGGAGCCGTTCCGCAAGGAGCGGACCGGGCTCTATCGGCCACGGGTGCCCAAACGTGTTCCCCGGTCTATTCCTGACGAGGAGTTCAACGAGATCTTCGCGCGGCTGCCATCTCACCGGGACCGGGCGCTGGTCGCGTTCTACGTGTCCACCGGCGCCAGGGCCTCGGAGCTGCTGTCGACGACGCAGGGCGGGGTTGATCCGGGGCGGCAGCTGGTCTCGGTGGTCCGCAAGGGCACCGGCGAGGTCGCCGCGCTCCCGGCGTCCATGGACGCATTCGTGTGGTTGCGGCTCTATCAGGTCGAGATGGAGGGGCTGATCCCGAAGGGGCGCAGGCTTCCCCTGTGGTGGACATTGCGGCGGCCGATGCGTCCGCTGACTTACCACGCCGCACACCGGATGTTCGAGCGGGTGAACGCCGCGGCTGGTACGTCGGCCACGCTGCACGCTCTGCGGCACACCGCGGCCTACCGGATGGCGGAGGATCCGATGCTTCCGCTGACCGACGTGCAGCTGGTCCTCGGCCACGCGCTGCTGACCACGACGCAGATCTACCTGACGCCCCGGAAAGAGGACGTGATCAGGAGAGTGCTGGCTCACCATGCCGAGCAGACGCGGCAGGCTGCGGCGCGGCAAGAGCCGACGCCGGCTCCCGGCTACGACCAGCGGACGCTGGACGTGCTCTTCGCCAGGGAGGCCCGGTGAGCACGGCGACCAGGACCGTCAACGTGTCGACCTCGGCGGCAGCGATCGGTGACCGCTACCCGGCTCGTCCGGTGCCTGATGACTGGCCGGCCACCAGACAGCCGACTGAGCAGGTGCTGAAGCTGTGGGCGGCGGCGTCTCCCCGCACGGAGACGCCGCGCAGCCACAATTTCCGCCGCCACGGGCTCATGCTGCTGCTGGCGTGGCTGCAAGAGCAGGCCGGAGACAACTGGCAGCAGCGATGGCTGGCCAGCGGCGCGGACGCAGCCGGCGAGCGTTGGGCCGACGGACCGGCCTGCTGGCTGCAGCGGCAGGGCAAATACTCGCGGACCCGGCTTGAGACCATGACCAGCGCGCTGATCATCTTGGTCGGGGCCGACGTGATACGCCCCTCGCTGGCCTGGCTCTTCACCGGCGGAAAGAAGCGCAAGGTCGCCCGGAACATGATCTGGTCCCGCGACACCGCGGGCTTCGACCGCGTCGACCAGTTCTGCCGCCAGGACCCCGGGATCACCGACGACGCGCGTGAACACATCGTGTTCCGCCTCGCAGTGATCATCGCGGCCAAAGGCGGGGCGATGGCCGACATCACCGTCGGCGACCTGCTGGAGTCCCTGGACGTCGAGTACTCCCTGCGCGGAGAACGGCGCCTGGGCTCAGCCGCGTTCCGGGTCCTGCGAGAGCTGAGGGTCTTCGGCCCCGGCGTCCCGACGCTGCGGGAGATCACGAGCAACGGCCAGCTTGCTGTCGAGGAACTCGTCGATCGCTACCCGATCGCCTGCCGCCCGATCCGCGACCTGCTGGTGGACTACCTCAAGGAGCGGCAGCCCGCCCTCGACTACTCCACGCTACGCGGCGAGGTCTATCACCTGGCCAAGAGCTTCTGGACGGACCTGGAACAGCACCACCCGGGCATCGCCTCACTGCGCCTGGACCCGGCTACGGCGACGGCCTGGAAGCAGCGCCTGCAGACCAGAACCAAGAGGATCACAGCCGGGGACGGGCAGCGGATCGAGGTGACGGTCGAACGCCTCAACTACCACGACACCCTGGCAACGGTCCGCGCCTTCTATCTGGATCTCGCGCAGTGGGCACTGGAGGATCCCGCCCGCTGGGGACCGTGGGTCGCGCCCAGCCCGGTGAGCCAGCACGACCTCGACCGACGGAAAGCCACCCGACGCCGCAAGGCCCGGATGGACGCCCGGACCCGCGAGCGGCTGCCGATCCTGCCAGCCCTCGTGCGCTCCACCTACCAGCATCGCAAAGAAGCCGAGACGCTCCTGGCCGTCGGCCGCAAGGCTCAACCCGGCAAGGAGTTCAACGCCGTCGGCCAGACCCTGATCCGCACACATCGCCCCCATGCCACACCGGAAAACATCTGGGCCACGGATCCGGTCACAGGCCGACAGCGGCTCCTCAACCGCGAGGAGAATCACGCCTTCTGGGCCTGGGCGATCATTGAAGTGTTGCGGCTGACCGGAATCCGCATCGAGGAGATGCTGGAGCTCAGCCACCACAGCCTGGTCCAATACCGGCTCCCCACCACCGGCGAGATCGTGCCGCTGCTGCAGATCGCCCCGTCCAAGACCGACGCCGAACGACTCCTGGTCGTCGGCCCGGAACTGGCCGACGTGCTGTCGACGATCATCTGCCGAATCCGCAGCGCCGACGGCACAGTGCCGCTGATCCGCGCCCGTGACTACCACGAGCTGGTCTGGATGGACCCGGCCCCGTTGCTGTTCCAGCACCGTGTCGGCGCCGAACCTCACCGGATTGGCCGCGAACGCATCTCCACTCTGCTCGACCAAGCCCTGACGCGGACCGGGCTCGTCGATGCCGACGGCACACCACTGCACTGCACGCCGCACGACTTCAGAAGGATCTTCATCACCGACGCCATCATGAACGGGCTGCCACCGCACATCGCCCAGGTCATCGCCGGCCACCAGGACATCAGCGTCACCATCGGCTACAAGGCCGTCTATCCGGAGGAGACCATCAAGTCCCACCTGGCCTTCCTGACCCGCCGCCGGGCACTGCGGCCCAGCGAGGAATACCGCACCCCGACCGACGCTGAATGGGAGGAGTTCCTCGGCCACTTCGAACGGCGCAAGGTCGCCACTGGCCTCTGCGGACGGGCCTTCTCAACCCCTTGCATTCATGAGAACGCCTGCCTGCGATGCTCGATGCACTGGCCCGACCCGGCTCAACGGGCCCGGATCGTCGACATCCGCGACAACATCATCGCCCGCATCGCGGAAGCTGAGCGAGAGGGCTGGCTTGGCGAGGTCCAAGGGCTCCAGATCACCCTCGCGGGAGCGGACGACAAGCTCGCGCAGATCGACCGGCGGGTTCCGCGAACCGTTGACCTCCCCATGCCCACTACCACGACCGGCCACCGGAGTCGGCTGTCAGGGCCGGGTGAGAGGGTGCGGCCATGAACATCGACGAATTCTGGACCGTCATCGAAACGGCACGCACCGACGCCGCTTCGGCCTCCGGAGATCCGGGCGAAGCGTTCGCATCGGCCCTGGTCGAGCGGCTCGCGGCGACCTCGAAGCAGACGATCCTTGAATACCAGCAGTGCTTCGATCAGCTCCACGGGTCGATCCACCGCTGGGACGTGTGGGCTGCCGGCTATCTGATCGGCGGAGGCTGCTCCGACGACGCCTTCATGGACTTCCGCGCCGGCCTCATCGCCCAGGGCGGAGAGTGGTACGACCGGGCCGCCACCGCACCCGATGTTCTCGCCCAGCATCCGGACGTCATCGCTGCGGCAGCCGAATGCAGCGACGAGGCGCTGTTCAACGAAACCGTCAACTACGCAGCTTCCCACGCATACGAGCGCATCAACGGCGACGAGGACGACTGCACCTTCTACGACGACTACGACCAGTTCCGCGGCCCCCGAACCGACCATGAACCAGCTGATATGGGCGAGAGCTTCGATTTCGACGACGCCTCAGAGATGCACGCCCGCCTTCCCAGACTGGCCCGCCTCTTCCTTGATCATGGTGACGACTGAGTTCGCTGACCCCTCACCACCAAGTTCAGAGAACAGGTCAGCGTGCGCACCAACCACTACTCGGTGCCGGTCAGGTTGATCGGCCGGATGGTGCGGGTCGTGCTGCACGCCTCCGAGCTCGTTGTCTACGACGCGCACACGGAAGTCGCCCGCCACGAGCGGCTGATCGCCAAGGGCGGTGCCCGCCTGGAACTGGACCACTACCTGGAGGCCCTGGTCCGCAAGCCCGGCGCGCTGCCCGGGGCGACCGCGCTGGACCAGCCCCGCTCGGCGGGCAAGTTCACCCCGGTCCACGACGCCTGGTGGCAGGCGGCCTGCAAAGCCCACGGCGACGCGGAGGGCACCCGGGCGCTCATCTCCGTCCTGCTGCTGCACCGGCACATGGTCCACGAGCACGTGGTCGCCGGGATCGCGACCGCGCTGCGGGCCGGCGCGCTGACCGCCGACGCGGTCGCCCTGGAGGCCCGCAAGTGGGGCGAGGCCGACCAGGGCGCCGAACAGCCGGCCGACCAGGACATCCCGCGCCGCCGGGTGGACGGCGGGGCGACGGTGACCTCGCTGACCGAGCGGCGCCTGGCCGCGCTGCCGCCCGACCCCAGGCCGCTGCCGTCGGTGGCTGCCTACGACCAGCTGCTGCGATTCCGCCGGCGTCCCGCCGACGGCCAGGCATACCAGGAAGAGGCACCGTGACCGCCAAGCGCAACCGCGGACTGACCGAACAGGCCGCCGACACCGCCGTGGACCAGGCATGCCGGATGCTCCGGCTGCCCACCATCCGCTCCCAGTACCCCGAACTCGCCGAAGCCGCAGGCCGCGACCAGATGCCTACCGCGGATTCCTGGCCGAACTGCTGCTGTCCGAATGCGACGACCGGGCCCGCCGGCGCTCCGAGCGCCGGATCAAGGCGGCCGGCTTTCCGCGCGAGAAGTCGATCCGGCAGTTCGACTTCGATGCCAACCCCGTCATCGATCCGGCAGCCATCCATACCCTCGCCAAGTGCGGCTGGGTCAGGAAGAGCCTGCCGCTGTGCTTGATCGGCGACAGCGGCACCGGCAAGTCGCACCTGCTCATCGCGCTGGGCACCGAGGCGGCGATGCACGAGTACCGGGTGAAGTACGTGCTGGCCACCAAGCTCGTCAACGAGCTGGTGGAGGCGGCCGACGAGAAGCTGCTGGCCAAGACCATCGCCCGCTACGGCCGCGTCGACCTTCTCTGTATTGATGAATTGGGGTATATGGAGCTGGATCGTCGCGGGGCGGAGCTGCTGTTCCAGGTATTGACGGAGCGTGAGGAAAAGAATTCTGTGGCGATCGCCTCCAACGAATCCTTTGGAAAAGCGCACATGTTCCGGCGAACCCGTGCGAGTTGCTGCCGAAACTTCACGGGTTCAACCGGCGGGCGCCACCGTCACGGTCACGGCGCCGGGAATCAACGCGATCAGCTGTTGAGACCAGCAGTCCGACTGCTGGGTGGCGACCTCGGCTGCACACGCGGAACAGACAAGGTTGGGGCCATCCAGGCCATCGAGACCGCAGCATCCGTTGCGGCGTCCGCGGTCAGGGTGCCTGACCACTCCCGAGACGTCGTCGGGATTGAGGATGAACACGCCGGTGTGAGGGCTGATCGCGTACGACCCGCGCGGCATGAGGGGTGGTAGAAATCTGTGGCCTGGGGACTCCTCTGTGACTGGCGGCGGCATCGGCACTTCCCGAAGGTCGGGGCTGATTCGCTGCTGACAGGTAACGCAGGAGAAGACCGTCATGGCCGCAATTCTGCGTGAGCTTCTGCTGTCAGCTCCCATCATTTCCGGCTCGGCTCCGCGGCCGTGAGGCGACCCTCGTCGACGCGGTCCGTGAGGTAAATCAAGGTGGCTTGCGGGTCCATACCGAAGGCTGCGGCGACGAGCTTGGGGTCCATGGTGTTCACGAGGTCGAGAAGGCGGGTGCTGCGGATCGTCCGGGGCGGGTAGCCACAGTCGTCAAGGACGTGGGAAAGATAGGCAGTTGAGGCCGGGCTTCGCCCGGCCTTCGTTCCTTTGGTGACCACCACGTGCGGGTTGGCCGTCGGCCATGCCTCGCGGTGAGCCAGGCAGCGTTGCAGCACGGTCCAGGAGGCGGGGTCCAGTGGGACGGGGTGAGGTCGCTTGCCGAGCCGGATCGTCTGGGCGGCCGCGTCGATGTCGGTGATCTGCAACATCCGGACCTCGGCGCTGGAGGCACCATGCAGCAGAGCGAGCATGCCGAGCAGGGCCTCGTGCGGGTGGACATGGTCGCTGGTGGTCCAGCGGCGGAAGAGCTCGCGCTGCTGGTCGAGTGTGAGAGTTCGGCCGCGGAAACCGTTCCGTTCCTTCACGATCAGAGTGCGGGTCGGGTCGATGAGCACGATGTGCTTGGAGCGGGAAAAGCGGAAAAACTGCCGCAGTACCACCAGCCGGCGCTTCCGGGCCTTGGGCAAGGTGGCGAGGAAGGCTTCGACGTCGTGCACATCGACCAGGGCCCAGTCATCCTTGCCGCAGTGCTCGGTGAGGAAGCGGGCCAGGTCCCGCAGGATGCTCAGGGCGGTTTCCAGCGTGTGGTTGCTGCGGGGGCGGGTGCCAGCCCGGCGGGCCCGGTCCTGGGCCCTCATGCGGGAGGCGTCGAAGGCGGCCACGGCTGGCCGGAGTGGTTCAGGGACGGCGTCGATGCGGCGCTTGCGCCGCCCGGCAGCGAGCCGTTCGGCCTGGTCGGTGGGCAGGGCCAGGCCGCTCAGGGTGAAGAAGTCCTCCAGCGCGCGGGCGAAGGAGCCCATCGAGCGTCCGGGTCTGCGGGATCGCTCCAGCAAGGCCTGGGGCGAGTTGGAGTGCTCGTCGTTCAGGAGCCGGCCCAAGTCGGTGACGAGGCCGCAGGCCCGGGCAACGCAGAAGCGGGCCGCGACATACGCGACGAAGTCTTCGAGCCAGGCGGGCGGATCGGCGAGTTGGTCGCGGAGGTGTTCGCCGCGGATGAAGGGCCGGCCGGGGTGCCGTTGCCAGCAGGCCGAGCACAGGCCCAGTCCGGCATGCCGCCGCAGCTGACCGCACTCGCGGCAGATCCGGGGCGGCTGCTTCACCGGACCCGGACGCGAGCAGGACCCGCACCAGCCAGTGTCCTCCCGCAGATAGCGTGGCTTGCCGCAGCGGGGGCAGGGCTGCTGGGCGGCGAGCCGCTCGGCTTTACTGCGGCAGTCCCGGCAGAGCCGGTTACCGGCCGAGCGGACGGGATGGCCGCACTGGTCGCAGATGCGTGAGCATCTGATGCACCAGCCAGTGTCCTCCTGGAGGACCCGGTCTTTGCCGCAGGACGGACATGCCGCCTTCGCGGCCTGCTCCTGCATACGGCGCCGGCATCGGCAGCAGTGCTGGCGGTCGCGATAGCCGACCGGTCCGCCGCAGGTGGTGCAGTCACGTTGCTTTTGCCCACGGTGGTCGCCGCCGGTCACAGGGGAGGCATCGACCGGCCCCGGACGGAGGCGGCCTGCGGCACCTCCGCGACGGGCCGGGGCGGTGTGATGGGCCGTTCAACGGGTGTGGTGTCGACCTCGATCAGGTCGTTGGGGGTGCACTCCAGCGCCGTGCACAACGCGGCCAGCGTGGTCATCTTCACCTGCGAGGGCTCCTTGGTGAACAGCGCGGACACCGAGGCGGAGGAAAGCTTCAGGCCGGCCTTCTCGGCCAGCAGCCGCCGCAGCTCGGTACCGGTCCACACCTCACGCTGGGCGGCCGCCATCCGCAGCCGCCATTGGATCTTCATGCCGTGGTGTCCTTCCCGGTCAGCTCGGCCAGGGTGCCGGCGACGGCCCGCTGATAGGCATCCTCGATGAACGTTGCGGAGGGCCGGACGTAACGCATGGTCGAGCTGACCGTCCAGTGACCGAGCATTTGCTGGATCGCCACGAGGTCGACGCCGCGTTCGTAGTTGTGAGTCGCGCATGCCCTGCGCAGGGCATGCGGGCTGAACCGCTGCGAGGCCGGGCGCCCTTCGAGCTCCATGAGATAGCGAAGCCGGTTGCGGATCGTTCCGCGATGCAGGGCTCCGCCGGACTCGTCGGCGAACAGAACAGGAGAATCAGGGAATTTGGACCGCACATCCTCCAGGAACCACCGCAGCACCAGGTCCAGGCCGTCGAGCATGGGCACCCAGCGCGGCCGCGGCCCGGAGGTGTGGGCGCCCTTGCCGAAGCGGACGTGCAGCTTGCCGAACGGGCCACGGCTGAAGTGCACATCCGGCTTGTCCAACAGCGATGCCTCCTCCGAACGGAGCCCGGCGTGATACAGGGTTCGGAACATCGCATAGTCCCTTGCAGCCGGCCCGTACTTCCGGGCCGTGGCGATCCGCTGCTTCATGAAGTCGAAAAACTCCGCCACCCTCTCGGGCGTCGGCGGCGGCACCAGGGCCGGGGAGTCATCGCCGACATGCCGGGAAGCATTGAACTCGTCGACCGGGCAGACCAGCCGAACGCCGAACGCGGCCTCGATCTCGGCCGCCTTGCGGGCCTGCAGGAACCGGTGGAACCCCTTGAAGATCTGCACGTACTCGCGCCGGGTCGACGTCGCCCGGCCCTTCACTGCCAGGTCGCCCACCACCCGGTCAATGTCCTCCGGTGTCACCTCCCACGCCGGCCGCCCCAAAGCCGTCAGCGTCCGCTCCAGCAGGCCAATGTCGTTGTCGATGGTCACCGGGCTGAACCCGCGGGCCCGCCACGAGGCAACGAACGCATCAACGCACCCGGTCTGAAACTGCCACGGGTCCGTCGCCAGGGGCTCTCGCGGTACGGCCCCGCCCGCGATGACCTGGAATCTCGCCTCGGCCACCGGCACACCTTCCTCGCACCTGAACGGTCAAGGCAGCACCTGGGAAACCGGGGTGCCACCGCGAGAACCAACGAGGACCGCGGGAACGGGATACGGGCAGGTGGCAGCTGCAACCCTTGTGAGGGAACAAGTGCCAGCCCCAGATGGCTGGACCAAAACCTTCACGGATCCAAGGCTTTGCGCGGCCATAGTGGACCGGCTGACGTTCGGCGGGAACATCATCGAGACCGGCACAGACTCCTACCGGCTGGCCGCCACCCGCGCCCGCGCCGCACAGCAGGCCGCCGCGCTCGCCGCGGGCTGAAGAAGAGGTGGAAGGGGTTTGGTCCCTGTTACGAAGAGACCCGATGGCCAACACCGCATTCACCGACCCTGACCACCTCACCCGCACCCTCCGCCGAGGCCTCGCCCACGTCCAGCGCCACCTGGGACTCATCGACGGCTGCCTCACCGAAACCGGCCTGCCCCTCAGCCCTGGCACCCGAAGCTAATCCGCCAAGGTCAGTAGTCATCCAGCGCTCTGGCGAGCGGCTTTGCGAAGCGAGTCCCACAGGGTGTCGATGTGGTCGGGCAGCGTCGTCGTCGCGCCGATGGCGACGCGAATCGCGAAGTGACCGTTGACCGATGTGTGCGTGAGGAAGGAATGCCCTTCGGCGTTGACCGCCTCCATTGCTGCCTTGGTGGCGGCGTCGTCGGGGCGCCCTTCCTGGTCGACGAGGTACAGACATACGAGTGCCAGTGATGGCGGGGTGGCCAGGGCGAAGCCCGACTCGCTCTCAATCCGGTCGGCCAGGGAGTTGGCCATAGCGACGTGGCCGCGGATGTTTTCGCGCAGGCCTTCCAGTCCGGCGCCGTGCACCACCGACCAGATCTTCAACGCACGCATACGACGGCCCAGCGGGACCTGCCAGTCGCGGTAATCGATGACTTCGCCCGATTCGGTCGCAGCGTTACGCAGGTACTCCGGCGTGATGGACAGCGCTGTGGGCAGCGCTCGGGCATCCCTCACCCACATGAACGAGGCGTCGAAGGCGGTGTAGAACCACTTGTGTGCGTCGGTGCAGAACGAGTCGACAAGGTTCACGCCGTCCAGGAGCCAGCGGAACTCGGGACACAACGCCGCGACTCCTGCCCACGCGGCGTCGACGTGCACCCACGCCTCGTACGTACGCGCTGCCAGCGCTACGTCTCTCACGGGGTCGATGGCACCTGTGCCGGTTGTTCCCACGGTCGGACAGACCATGACCGGCCTCTTTCCGGCGGCCGCGTCCTTGGCCAGCAGGTCTGCCAGGGCATCCGCCGACATGGACAGCGTGCCCTGGGTAAAGGGGACGATCCGCAATGCTCGCGCGCCGAGCCCGGCCACACGCACGGCCTTGGCCAGTGACGAGTGGGTCTCGGCAGTGACGTACACCGTCTCGGTGCCGTCCACGCCGTGTTCACGCCAGTCCGGGTTGCTGCGCTGCAGCGCAGCCAGCAGGGCAGCCAACGATGCCGACGAAGCCGAATCCTGCAGCGAACCGCCTCCGCCTCCGGCGAAAGTGAACTCGCGACCAAGGCCCAGGGCATCCGCCAGGCCGTCGAGCAGGACCTGCTCGATCTCCGTCCCGGCCGGCGATGTCGACCAGAGCATTCCCTGCGCTCCGATCCCGCCCGATGCGATGTCACCGAGGAGCGACAGCAGGGACGCGTTCGCTGGGAAGTAGCCGAAGAAGCCCGGGTGCTGCCAGTGGAGCGACGAGGGGACGACCACGTCGTTGAGCAAGGCGATGAGATCATCGCCCAGCGCCTGGGACGGCTGCTCAGGCAGTTCACGAGGAAGCTGCGCCTTCACGGAGCCCGGTGAGACCTTCGGCCGGACGTGCAGGGAAGGGAGCGAGGTGCGGTATTGGGCGACCCAGTCAACCAACTGGTGGCCCTGGCGGCGGAATTCATCTGGCTCAAGATCAGGCATGCTCTGTCCTAAGAGGTGGTGTTGGTCATGACGAGGGCTGAGCGCCTACCTGAGCGCTGGGGATGATCAGGTGCCCGGGGCGAACTGGCCGCTACCGGATTCAGAGGGCCTCGATGCCGCGTACCGACTGGTGCCGCACCAGAGCCTATCGTCTACAGTTGTAGATTAATAGCTCCAATGTAATCCCTTATGGGGTCGCTGGGAAGGGGGCGCCATGGGGACCCCTCTCACGGCCACCGGGAATGACAGCTCTTCGCCCTCGCCCCGTGCGCCCCTGCCGCGAGCACGTGGCGTAAGAGGTTCACCAGGTCACAGGGCTGGGTCTGCGGGTCACACGACCCCTCGGACTCATCCGCCGTGAGGCCCGCGAGTGCGACCACAGCCCTCAGCATTCAGGCGTCTACCCGTTGGTAAGGTGTCACCGTGCCCAAGATCGTGGACCACGACGCGCGGCGTGAAGAGATCATCGAAGCCGTATGGCGCCTTGTCGCGCGGCGAGGATTCGCGGCGCTGAACATGCGGGATCTCGCCGCCGAAGCTGGATTCACCAACGGTGCGCTCGCACGATACTTTCCCACCAAAGCAGCCATTCTGCGGGCCGCGCTGGAGCGCGCCAATGCAGCCACCGAACAGCGGGCCGCCCGCACCATCGCCGGCGCCAACGGCCTGAACGCGTTCCGCAAGTTCTGCGTCGAGATCATGCCCCTGGACGACGAGCGTCTCAATGAGGCCCGCGTGGTCATCGGCTTCTGGAATTACGCGGTAGCCGATCAGGAACTGATCGGCGTCTACGACCAGGCGATATCGCGCTGGCGCGATCAGATGCTCTCGTATCTGCACACTGCGGCTGAAGCGGGAGAGATCAACGCATCCTGTGATCTCGATGCGTTCTTGGACCTTGCGATGGCCACGCTGATGGGACTCCAGATCAACGCGATCTTCGCGGCTCGCCTGACCACACCCTCCCGCCAGTTGCGGATACTCGACGGACTCATCGCGGGGTTGCAGACCGGCACCTCATGATTTGAGCACGCAGGCGCAGAAGTACTCACCTGTGGATCAGTTGCATCTGATCCGCCCCTTGTGTCACAACCGCCGGTGCCCATGGACCCGCGACACCACCGTCCACAGCGGAAAACTACGGCAGCCGGGAACGCCTCAGCAATTCGTTCGTGCCGTAGTCCGGGTGGCGTGCACCACCGCCGGCCCGGCTTCGCGCCGTCTTCCGCCCTGCAGACATACGAAGGGACGAGAATCGACGCGCCGGGCTTCTCGGCAGCGGCGGCGTAGGCAGGTGCCGTGGCAACCGCCTCGCCAGATGTGCAGCTCTGTCTGCACGTCGGCCGCACCCTAGTCGCACGGTTCAGGGCGACCGCTAGCCTCATCCAGCTTCAGCAGCCCCGTGAAAGGGGTTCAAATACGGGTTCTCAATCGGTCGCAGCGGCGCCCGCCAGGTGGAGTCATTTCTCACCTATAAAATCGGGTCTCCCAGGCACCGGGTGGAGTCAGAACTGACCTACAAGTGGCGTCGACCGTCACCTGCGAAGCCACCGCGCACTCCGGGCATCGACCTACTCTGCGGTGCCATGGATGACGAGCTGAGCAACGACGACCATCTCCGAGCCCTGGCCGCGCTGTAGGCCGTCGTCCAGAACAACGACGGCGCCCCTGGAGGTCCTGGCGGGCGACGCGCACGAGCGCCCGCTGGCGGCCCTACTCGCCGCATACGGGCAGTACACGCTTCACCCCGTCCTGCTCGCCGCGTTCGGCATCGAGGCCACCATGATTCTCGATGAGACCGGCCAGCGCGTCGCGGAGCTCAACGGCGATCCCATGGCACGCATCGTCTTCCTTCTGACCGACTCCCTGCACCATCAAGCCGTCCTCGCTGGCGACGACCTCGTCACCGCCAAACGGATCGGCGGATCCATCCTGCTCGCGATCCACGCCTTCACTGACGCGGACAATCAGGACGCGTTGTCCCTGCTAGCCGCCCTGCGCAACGAGGCCCTCCGAGCTGTCGGCGAGTAGACGAACCCCACCCGCTCCGAACCGTCGGCAGGGACCCGGAACACGATCGTCATGACCCGTCATCCTTGCCGCACGGCCTCCGCGACGGGAGCCGCGCCGCACCCTAGGTCTTCGGCCTACCCCGATGCCGTGAGCGTGTGCAGGACGGCTCGATCACGGACAACTGGTGCAGCGCCGTCTCGAACTCGAAGCGCCCGCGCCGAAGGACGTGGCACAGCCGCCGGGGATGTTGTGACGCCTCACCAGGAGGTGCGTCGTCCCGCATGCTTGAGGGTGGCGGCGGTCAGTCAGGCGTTCCCGCGCCGATGACCACGGCGTCGGTCGTCGGGCTCACTGATCGGCGGCCTCTCGGGCGATCGTCTCGAACTGGGCGCCCATGGCCTCGGACAGCGCGTGGGCGGCCGACAGCGGGCGCACCATCACCGTGAAGTCGTCGATCTTGCCGTCCTCGTCGAAGTGCAGGAAGTCGCAGCCTTGGAGCTTCTTTCCGGCGACGCTCGCGGTGAAGACGAACGCGTGGTCGCGGCCATCGGGGTTCGCGATCTCCCGGACGTAGGTGAAGTTCTCGAAGACCTGTGTCACAGCGCGCAGGATCGCGGTGGTGATCGCCTTGCCCGGGTACGGCTTGAAGGCGACCGGGCTGGTGAAGACGACGTCGTCGGCCAGAAGGGCGGCCACGGCGTCCAGGTCACCGTTCTCGACGGCCTTACGGAAGGGATGCATGATCGACTCCATACTCAACAAGTTGCATATTGATAGAGGAGGGTAGAGGTGACTCCGGTGCTTGTCGATGGTGCGGCGCTTCGGGAGTGCTCATCATTGAACACTCGCTGGGCCGTACCTTGCTCCCATGGCATTGCGGAACGCGGTGATGGCCGCGCTGCTGGAGGGCGAGGCGTCCGGTTACGACCTCGCAAAAGGCTTCGACGCGACGGTCGCGAACTTCTGGACGGCGACGCCTCAGCAGCTCTATCGGGAGCTGGAGCGTATGGAGGCCGAGGGGCTGGTCACGGCTCGCCTCGTCGAGCAGCGGAGTCGTCCCAACAAACGGCTGTTTTCCCTGACGGAGGCTGGGCGGGAGGCGGTGCGCGCATACACGGCCGAGCCGCCGGGTCGACCCGCGGTCATCAGGGACGAGCTGCTGGTCAAGGTGCAGTGCGCGGACGCCGGCGACGTCGAGGCGGTGCGCGCCGCCGTCCTCGAACGCATGGAATGGGCCACGGCCAAGCTGGCCCGCTACGAGAGAATCCGGCAACGACTGCTGGGTGGCCGCTCAGAGGAGGCGTACTTCGCCGAGGCCGAGCGTATCGGCCCGTACCTCACTCTGCTGCGCGGGATGTCGTTCGAGCGGGAGAACCTCCAGTGGGGCGACATGGCGTTGCGCAGGCTCGACCAGCGCGCCAAGACTATTACTCAAAAAATTGACTAGAGTGGAGGCTCTTCCGGTGATCGCAATAAGGAGCCAGCCGCTCATGTCAGGCACTGAGACCCGCTATCTGCGCTTCGTGGCCCTGGGTGACAGTCACACCGAAGGGGTCGGCGACGGCGACGATGTGACAGGCCTGCGCGGGTGGGCCGACCGGCTCGCCGAGCACCTGGCTCGGCACAGCCCGCAGCTTCGGTACGCCAATCTCGCAGTACGGGGCCGTCTGGCCGGGCAGGTCCACGCGGAGCAGTTGCCCCCGGCGCTTGCGCTGCGGCCGGACTTCGCGACGGTCGTGGCCGGAGTCAACGACATGCTGCGCCCCCGCTTCGATCCGGATGAGGTGGCCGCGCATCTGGAGGCGATGTTCGCCGCGCTCACCGGCCAGGGGGCGCGCGTGGCGACGCTCACCTTTCCCGACATCGCGCGCGTCACTCCACTGGCCCGTCCGCTCCGGCCGCGTCTTGAGGCGCTGAACCACCGTGTTCGCGCGGCGGCGCACCGGCATGGTGTCGCCGTCGCCGACGTCACCCTGTATCCGGTGGCCACGGATCCACGCCTGTGGAGTCAGGACCGCCTCCACTCGAGCCCACTCGGCCACGAGCGGATCGCGGCGGCGCTCGCTCACTCGCTCAACGTGCCGGACACTGACGACTCCTGGACGCACCCGTTGCCCGTCCTGCCTGTTGGTCGGGCACGATTCTTGCGTGACGCGTCAGCCGAGGTGCGCTGGGTCGCCGGATTCCTAGGTCCGTGGATCGGCAGGCGCGCGCGCGGGCGTTCCTCCGGAGACGGTCGCGTGGCCAAACGCCCGGACCTCCTGTCCATCGGCAGATCCGGCCAACACTTCGGTCGTGCCTTCCAGCGTGGACAAGAGCCCTCCGTCGACCTGGCAGACGCCTCGGAGTAGCGAGATCCGCTTGCCCGAGCATGAGTAGCGGTCGGTGCTTGCCCGAGTCGGGAACGACGAACGATGCCCCACTACGTCCTTCGAAGTCGTCGTCCACGCCGACCACGGCGCTCACGTCGGCGGCCCGCAGACGCTGTTCGGCCTGTTTTCGCACCTGCGTCACCTTGTGGACCTGAGCCGCGATGGCGAGCTGGTCGGGCCGCCCTCCCTACGGGGGAGCGGCGTCCAGGGTGAGCAGGGCTGAGTGCGTTGTGGCAAACCGGATCTCGTTCGAAGCCTGCGGTGCGGGTGATCATTCGGACAGGGATGCCGATGTGGTCGTGGGCATGAAGAAACGGGCCCCTTGGTAGTGACGTGGTTGTTGAGGCCGGTCACGAGCAAGGAGACCCGTTGTCTGACGAGTTGACCATCCCTGCTGTGCTCGCGTCCACCGCGGTCACCCCTGCGTGTGACTGCTACGTCCACCTGGAGGTGACCGTGACCACGGCCGACGTGCACGACTCCAAGGCCGCCCCCGCGCTACTGGAGACGTTCATGGACCAGCCGGGCCGGCTGCTGAAGCTGGTATGGGTCGACAGCGCCTACCAGGGGCCGGCCTTGGCGAAGGCGTTCGCCCGCCACGGCGTGCGCGTCGAGGTTGTGCGCCGCTCCGACGGGCGGCGCGGATTTGTCGTACTGGCCCGCAGGTGGGTGGTGGAGCGCACGCTGAGCTGGCTCTCCCGCTCACGCCGCCTCAACCGCGACCACGAACGCCGCCCCGATCACCACCAGCAGATGGTGTGGTGGGCCCCCGTGATCAGGCTGTCCCGGCGCCTCGCCGGGGACGCTCCGCACTGGCCGGAGAGGCGCCCCGGCCGACGCAATCACGCCCCGCACGCGAAGAAGCCCCTGCTCATCGAACAGGGACTCCCTTTGCCACAACGCACTCAGTCACGGATCTGCCGCCGTGGGCCGGACCCGGCTGGTTTAGCCGCAGCGGTCCAACATCGATGGCAAACGGTCCAGGTTCGATGTCACCGGACACGGCCGATGGGCGGTCTCTCGGCAACTCGGCCCGCCACCTATGAGCCTCGCACGCCGTTTCCGCAGGTGGAGGCGGTGCGCGATGAGGCTGTCAGCTGTGAGCCAGGGCCTGCGGACGCCCTTCCGAACTGTTCTCTGACAGGCGATCTTGACGGTTTGCCAGCCGATCTTGACCATCGCCGGGTTCCTGCCACCTGATTGATACGCCCTCCACCTGCGAAGCGCCGCCCGACCGGGTGCCCGGGGCCGCACGGACCGCGACGCCGGAGCCGCCACCGCCGGACGCAAAGTCGCCGCTGTTGCCCGCTGCTCCCGTCTCGCCGTTGACGGAGGTGGGGGCGTTGCCGGTGAGCATCGTGGCGTCGCTGCCGCTGCCGCCGGTGGCCAGGACAGTGCCGCCGAAGCTGGAGTTCCCTCCCGCCGCCGAGGTTCCCGACGCCGGCAACACCTCCCGCGCCGACGACCACGGCCTCCACGGCCGCGAGCGCGGAGGCCTCGATCACGGATCGCGCGTACCCGCCTCCGCCGCCGCCCGCGCGGGCGATGCACTCGCCGGCGGCCGCGTCCGCACCGGCCGACCCGCCACCACCGGCCTGCACCTGCACGTCGATGCGCGCCGGCCACGGGTACGAGGCCTTGCTGAACTGAAAGCTGCCCGCCACCGAGAAGATGAGGCGCTGGCGGAGGCCCTGGCTGCCGGGGTAAGGCACAGCAGCCCGTCATCGTCCGTGACGAAGTAGGTGTCGCATACACAAACTGCGGCCAAGGGACCCACCTCATAGGTGCGTAGCGAGCCCGGCCCAGAACCAGCGGCGCCCTCAGCGCAGGGCACCGCGAAAGCCAGCCCGCAGTTGCACAACGGCCCAGCACGTCAACGACGCACGACTGGCCCATCCCATCGGATGATCACCGGCGGTTCTCCTGCCCCGCACGGTACGACGACCACAGACTGTGATCGTTTTGCACCCACCGCGACCCTAGGAAAACCCACCCGTGCGCAAGTTCTTCTCCTTCGCGAGTGCCATCGCCACCGTCGCTGCCGTCGCGCTCCCCGCCGCGGCCCCGGCCCAGGCCACCGAGTCGCAGTGCTCGGCCGGCCAGTTCTGCGTCTGGTCCGAGGCCAACTTCAACGGCCAGTTCAAGGTTGCACAGGCACCCCTCGGCAAGTGCTTCTCCCCACAGACCACCTGGCCCAACGGCACGAACACCCGCATCGGCGCAATCAGCAACAGGACCCAATTCCAGATCGAGGGCTTCGACAACGGCCAGTGCTCCGGCCAGGCGTCCTCGGTACTGAAGCCCAATACGACCGCCGGGTCGATCGGGGCCAGCCTGCAGACCATCCGGCTCGTCCCGGCCTGCGATCAGAACCAGCTCTGCTTCTACGAGAATGCTGACTTCTCCGGGAAAACGTGGGCCGTCTCGGGCATGACGGGCACCCTCTGCTACAACGCCACCGCCACCAACGCCCAGGCGCCGCACGCCGCCTACAACCGGGACTACCGGAGCATGAAGCTCTGGACCACCCAGGGCTTCTGCGGCGGCCCCAACTACGTCCTGCCAAGCGGGCAATGGAGTGGCTTCAACGACGCGGTCTACGCGATCACGCCGTAGGTTCAGGTCGCCGGGAGGGGCCCTGTAGGCGCCTTCTCCCGGCGGTGCCTTCCGGGGCCAGTCACAGGAGAGGCACGGGGGCTTCCCGCGAAGCGGTGAGGTGCACCTGTACCCTCGGGCCGGCCGCGCGGTAGCCGTGGGGCCGGCCCGAGGGAGACCTGGACGCTCACCCATTCCCGGCTCACGTCCTCGATCGCCACGACGAGCGCCTCGCCCGGCCCATACGCTCCGGCAACCGGCAGGGCACCGATAACGGGGGCCTGCTCGAAGGGCAGTGTGAACTGCCAGAACACGATCCCCAGGCCGTCCGTAACCGCGACCGTGGCGGCCGGGCCTGAGGCTGGCCGCGACATGTCCCCTCACCTGCGCGTCCGCTCCGCCGAGCGCTGCGAGCATCGCGGAGGTGAGCAGCTCACGTGTGGCTTGCGGTAGCTCTACGAGGGGGATGAGGGCCCCGCCGGTGTGGGTGGCCGGCATGGTCAGCGCGGTTCGAGGCGCAGGGTGGAGACTCGGGCCGCTTCGGTCAGGACGTGCTCGACGATGCTCGTATGGCGCCCGTACTTCTCGCGGTAGGCGGCGTCCACTCCGGCGTACTCGCCAGGGTCGGCCGGGCGGAAGGTGACGTCTCGGCGGACGCCGCCTGCTTCGACGCGGCCCTGGCGACGGGAGCGCGTGCCCCGGTACCAGGGCCCGTCGGTGCCTTTGACCGAGTGGACGTACAGACTGTCGCCCGAGCGGACCACCCACATGGTCACCGGGTCACGCAGGGTGCCATTGTCCCGTTCGGAGGCGAGATCCAGCTCCTCAGCCGCGGCGATCTTCTCCAGATCCGCGTCGTTCCACTCCGCCATCGTCTTTTCCTTCCGCTGTTCCGCTAGGCACGGGCCCGGAGCCAGGCTCCGCCCGGCTGTGACGACCCTTTCGCCTCCGCCTCCGCCTCCGCCTCCGCCTCCGCCTCCGCCTCCGGCCGGGGGTGGCCCCGGTACGGGTGCCACGCACGTGCACCCTTGAACACGAGGCGACAAGCTCAACCCTGCGTCTTTTCGCCCACTCCAGGCAGGCCGAGGTGTGGCGGGGGGTAGCCAACGGGGGTGTGACAGGGCCCCCCTCGTCAGGCTTGACGCACCGGCGGCGGAGCGACACTGGCGACATGGCACCCGAGCAGCACAGCGGCGGCGACGAACTGGGACGCTTCCTGCGCGCCCACCGCACCCAGAACAGCCCCCGGTCCGCCGGCCTCACCCCGGGCCCCGGGGTCCGCCGCACCCCCGGCCTGCGCTGGGAGGAGCCGGCCACCCTCGCCGGCGTCAGCATCGACTACTACATCCGCCTGGAGCGCGGCAAGGAAACCCGCCCCAGCCCCGCCGTGGTCGACGCCCTCGCCCGCGCCCTGCAACTGGACGACGCCGAGCATCAGCACTTGCGTGACCTCGCGGTCCGTGCCGCCCTTTTCGCGCCTCAGTCCGTCCCTGCCCCCACCCGTGTCGTGCGCCCGCATCTGATGCTGCTACTGGAGACCGTGCGGCCCAATCCGGCCTACATCGTGAGCCGCAGCATGGACCTCCTCGCTCAAAATCCGGGTGGCCTGGCCCTCTACGCGGGCATCGCCGACTGGCCCGCGAAACAGCGCAACCTCGCCCGCTACCTCTTCCTCCACCCGTACGCCCGCACGCTCTTCCCCGACTGGACCAACCAGATCCGCAGCTGTGTCGCCCGCCTGCGCGCCCTGGCAGGCACCGACCCCGACGCCCCCGACCTCACCCAGCTCGTCGGCGAACTACTCCTCAAGAGCCCCGACTTCGCCGGCCTGTGGGAACGCTACGAAGTCACCGGCCGCAAGAACCTCACCAAGATCTTTCAGCACCCCCAGGTAGGCACTGTCGCCCTCGGCTTCCAGGGCATGGCACTCGAAGGCACCGCCGGCCACCGCATGGGCGTCTACACGGCCGAGCCCGCGACCCCCGACCGCGACGCCATGCTGCTGCTCGACATGACCGCTCCCCGCATCGAGCCGACGCCATCCGAACCCAGACAGCACCACGGCGATCGGTGACCCCGGGGCCATCCAGCCCAGGGCCGTGAAAGTCCACGGGCCGGCAGTTACAGCGGCTCCGTGTTCTCCTGCCGCCCCCTGCAGGCGCCGAGCGGGACACATCGAGGTGACGTAGGCGTCGCCGGTCGAGCGGATTCACAGATCACGGACCCGTGACACCACCCCGCGTCATTGGCGAGCTGCCCTGGCTCGAGTCTTGATCGCGAGGATGACGTCGGTCTTGGCGTCGGCGTAGTCGTTCATGTCGTTCCACCGCTGGCTGAGCAGGGCTCGTTTGACGCTCTCGTACAGGGCGCGATCGTCTGCGTTGGTGCGCAAGTGGTCACGGAGGAGGAGGTACTCGTGCACCGCTGTGTCCCCTCGTTGGTACACGTGCACGTGAACGTCGCGAGTCGGCGTGCGTACGAGCCGATGCCCTGGCTCGCGAACCCGCAGCTCGTACCCGGCGGCCAACAGGCCGTTGAGGTAGTCCTCCTCCGCTGTGATGTCGGCGACCGCGACGACGATGTCAACAATCGGCTTCGCGGCAAGGCCTGGAACCGAAGTGGAGCCAATGTGCTCGACATCGACGTCCACTGCCGCCAACGCGTCAAGGATCCGACGCCGGTGATGCAGGTAGTCCTCCGCCCACCGGGCGTCGTAGCCGTGGAGGCCGATCGTGAGCGCTTCCGGACCACCGATGATCTCGACCGTCGTGGCGTCCGGCCGACGAGGCTTGCCGCTGTTCGTCACCAGCACATCCTCTCCGACTTGCGCCCGTTCACCTGGTGTCCTGACGGCGGATGGTTCGCTGGAATGCCTCGGCTGCGAACGGAACGAGATGGGCTCCCACCGTCAGAACGTCTGCTGTAGCCACCTCAGATGAGATGGCCAGCCGGACAAGGTAACTCGGGGCAGACTTCAGCGCAAGTGTTGTCTGCCGAGAGCCACTTGAGTGAGGACCCGGGGTAGCGGCGGCAGACCCGACGACCGCTCGCAGATCGGGTTCCTGTTCACTGCACCCACGGCATCAGCCCGGCCGGGCTGTGTCGAGGTGCCCGGCGAGGTGGGCAAGACCCGCTGCGCGCTGGCGGCGAAGCCCGCACCGCGGGCTCTACGCGACCTGGAGCCAGCGATGACCGATACCGGCAGCATCTCCGACGGTTCCACACCTTCGACGAGCTGTACGAGTTCAGGCGGCTCTACCACGCGCACGCGGTCCGGGCGTGGCTGGCCGCCAGGTATCCCGTCGTCCGCTCATGGAAGCACCACGACGGTGAACCGTGCTTCGGAGGCGGCTGGTTCATCGTCGTGGCCCAGCTCCCCACGGGTCAGGTCAGCAATGACTACCGAGCCGATAGCTGGTCGCTCTTCGGTGACGTGCCCGAGGTCGAGACGGCGCCCGTGTGGGACGGGCACAGTACCGCCGACGTGGTTCGCCGGCTGCGTACCCTCCTCAGCGGGGATGGACCGACGTTTGTGGCGAGTTGACGCTGCGCCGATAGGGCTGCCCGGAGATCTCGCGCCTTTCGACATGACCGGCAAACGGGGGTGCCCTACTACGCAGTGTGCAGGGTGATCCACAAGCAGGGACTGCACGAACGGTTCCTGGAAGTTCCCGACGGTGAACAAGCTGCTTTGTGGCCGCGCCACGTCTTCCCTGGACCGGGTTGGCTACGTGGGGCATACCGCCCAGTGCGGCAGGGGGAAACGTCCGTCCCGGCACGCTGCGCGACGGCCCGGGACAAGACGCCGCCGCGCAGGGTGCGCTGCTGGGAGACTTCGGGGATGACCATGCACCGGCTCGTCAGGCCGGCGGGTGGCCCGGCGGGGTCAGCGGGTCACGACATGCCGTTCGTCGGGCACGCAGTGGGTCATGGTCAGGCCCTCGACGTCGCGGGGCGGGTTCTTCCCGAGGTTCGCCAGGCGTTCACGGTCCTCGTCCGTCAGGTCCTGGGAAGCCAGGGGTTCGAGATCCTTGACATCCTGCGGGCCGATGCCCACTCCTTCGCCGACCTTCAGGCCGAGGTCGTTCTCGACCAGGAGGAAGTGCCACACCATGCGCTCCTGCACCGGCCGGTCGCACTGCGAGATCAGATCGACGAAGTTGCGCACCAGGTCCTCGCGCTCCCACTCCTCCATGAGCAGGTAGCGCTGCCCCGCCTGCATGTAGTCGTTGGTGCGTGGGACGCGCTTACGAGTGATCCGGCCCCTGATCTCGGGGCCCTGTTCGTCGTGGGTGGGGTACTGGGCCTCACGGAGGCCGCCGCGGATCGACGGTTCGTAGTTGACGTCGGGGTTCTCGCCCTCACCGTCGACGTGGTACGTCATCTGACCGTCGCGCTGGTTGGTGCGTACGGTGGCGTTCTTGGCCTGGTTGACCGGCAGTTGCAGGTAGTTGGGGCCGACGCGGTAGCGCTGGGTGTCGCTGTAGGAGAAGGTGCGGCCGACGAGCATCTTGTCGTCGGAGAAGTCCAGCCCGTCGACGAGGACACCCGTGCCGAACGAAATCTGCTCGTTCTCGGCGAAGAAGTTCTCCGGCATCCGGTTCAGCACCATCCGGCCGACCGGCTTCGGGGGGAACTCCTGCTCCGGCCAGGTCTTGGTGTCGTCGAGCGGATCGAAGTCCAGCTCCGGATGGTCGTGGTCGTCCATCATCTGCACCACGAGTTCCCACTCCGGGTACTCGCCGCGTCCCACCGCCTCGTACAGGTCCTTGGTCGCGTGTCCCAGCCCCTGCGCCTGGACGTTCGCCGCGTCCTCCTCGGTCATGCTGCGCACGCCCTGCTTGGGCATCCAGTGGTACTTCACCAGCACGGTGTCACCGTCGGCGTTGACCCACCTGTACGTGTTGACGCCGAAGCCCTGCATATGGCGGTAGTCGGACGGGATGCCGCGCGGGCTGAACAGGTTGACCAGCATGTGCATGGACTCCGGCGTCTGTGACATGAAGTCGAAGATGCGCCGCGGCTGCTGCTCGAAGGTCATCGGGTCCGGCTTGAGGGCGTGGATGACGTCAGGGAACTTGATCGCGTCCCGGATGAAGAAGACGCCGAGGTTGTTGCCGACCAAGTCCCAGTTGCCGTCCTCCGTGTAGAACTTCACCGCGAACCCGCGCGGGTCGCGGGTGGCTTCGGAGGAGTCGTGGCCGCCGATGACGGTGGAGAAGCGGACCGCGAGGTCGGTGCGCTTGCCCCGTTCCTGGAACAGCTTGGCGCGGGTGAAGCGGCTGATCGGCTCGTTGCCCCAGGCGCCGTATGCCTCGAAGTAACCGAAGGCCGTCACGCCCCGGGCGTGCACGACCCGCTCCGGGATGCGTTCCCGGTCGAAGTGGCTGATCTTCTCCAGGAACTGGTAGTTCTCCAGGGTCGCCGGGCCGCGGGCGCCGACCGTCCGCTGGTTCTGGTTGTCGTAGACCGGATGGCCCTGCCGGTTGGTGAGCACCTTCCGGTCGTCGTCCGGCGCCGGGCCCTTGCTGGATACGTCCGTCATGTCCTGCACTCCTTCGACTCGTGGCGGCGGGCGACCTGTGGCTGGCGGCACGACGGCCCCCGGCCGGTCGCGGCCGGGCGCCCCGGGTACCCAGCCGTACGACGACCGCACGCCGACCGGCGGACGGAAACCGGTCACCGGTGACGTCCGTTCCGGCCTCCGTGGGAAGCCCGGGGCGCCGCTCTTTACGCGATGTTTCGTCCGATTTGCGCACGTGATGCGTTCCCCGAGGCGGACCGACCAACCAGCATTCGGCCAGTCGGGTGCACGCGCCCGCCCGACATCCCTGTTCCGAGGTGCACCCATGGTCGCGGGCACGGATCGACGGCCGCAGGGAGACACGTTCTGGCCCGTGTGCCCGTGTGCCCGTGTGCCCGTGTGTCCGTGTGGTCGTGCCACTCATTCGTGGTGGTCACCCCACCCGGCTGCGGGCTTTCCCGACCTCGGGGACTCGCAGCGGTCAAGAGGAGGCGCCGGGTTCACCGCCTGGAAAACACCGTACCCAGGCCATCCTCTGCCTCGGCCGACGCCGATCCGACGTCCTCCTCTCCATGCTCCGCAATGCCACGTACTCTGTTGGTCACGGAGCGTGTGAATGGCGAAGGGGGCCGTATGGATGCGGAGTTGGCCGCGCTGGCCGCGTCGGGGGCCACCACGGTCGTGCAGTTGATGGCTCAGGACGCCTGGACGACCGTCAGGGAGCGGGTGTTGGCGCTCTTCGGCCGTGGGGCGGGGGACCGGACGGAGGCGGTCAGGGCCGCGCTCGACGAGACGCGGATCATCGTCGCGTCGAGCGGCGGGCGGGACGACGATCCGCGCCTGGTCGCGCTCACCTCCGACTGGCGGGAGCGGTTGCTCGTGCTGCTGAGACAAGAACCGGCGCTGGCCGAAGAGTTGCGGGCACTGGTGGCGCAAGCGACCGATCAGCCGGGCTCCGTGCACAACGTCATCACCGGCGCCAAGGTGCGAGGCCCGGTGATCCAGGCCCACACCATCACCGGTGACCTGCACTTCGGCTGATCGTCAACGGGGCACGCAGCAAACGCTGTTAAGGGGAACACGGGCACGAGGGGGCGGGTCGTGGAGCAGCGCCGAGAGCATCCGGCAGCGGACGGTCAGGCAGCGGGTCACCTGGCGAGGTTGTTCCTCGGTCCGACCCACGGGGGCAGTCGTGGGGCGTACCTGCCGGGTGGCTTCGACCTCTATCTACGCGGCCGGGGCGACGACGCAGAACGACTCGTCCATCATCACGAAGCGCAGCACGTCCTGTTGACCGACACCACCGCGTGGGGTGCCGCTCTCGTCCTCGCGTCGCAGGTGCCTCAATGGGCGCGCTTGTTCAACCAGTTGCTTGAGCTGTGTCGCACCACGCACGAGTCGTTCGCGACGTACATGAGTTGCAGCGTGGTCGCGGCGAGCACCGGTTCGCCCGAGGCGGCGCTCGCCTCGTATCCGGACTACGTGGGTCTGGTGGATCGGCTCGACCGCCATCTCGCCGCGATTCCGGGAGAACACCGGCGCTCCCTCGCGGCGACGGCCCTGGCACGGGCCTGTATGCAGACGCCGGTGATCGGACAGCTGGCCGCGGCCTGGCCGCAGGCGTTGACACCCGGCGGCCTGCGCGAGATCGACGTACCGGACGGGCGACTTCGCGCTCTGTACCGGGACCCGGCCGGGCTGCCCGCCGAGGTGGTGACGGCGGCCGACGAAGCGGTGCTTGCCGAGTTCGGGCCGCAGCCACTGTCCGCCGACCTGCCCGGTGCCGGGACGGCCGCGCTCGATGACCGCTTCGACGAGGCCTGGGCCCGGTGGTAGGACACCGTGTTCGCAGGGCTCGCGGCCCGGCTGACCGAGGCGGGAGCGACGGTACTCGGCAGTCACGAACACCTGCCCGTCACAGCCGAGTTGGCGGCACGGGTCGCCGAGACCGTGCCCGGACTGCGGCTGACCGTCGACCTCGATCCGGACCCGCCGGACAGGCGCATGGTCGCCCAAGTGCTGCGCCAGGCCCGCCTGTGGCTGACGACGGAGCCGCGGCCCGCGCGCCTGATCACGGTGGGGCAGGACGTCGATCCGGTAGAGGTGGTGCGCGTCGTGGACGCGACCACCCGGGTGGCCGGGCGTCCGAACGTCGTGCTCGGGGCGCGCCTGCCGGCCCGGCTGCTGGCCGGCTACGCCTTCCCGGAGAGCGACCGCGCGCGACTCGCCGGTCTCGACGGGCCGGTACTCGCGATCCGGACTCTCGCCGACGACGGCACCGAAGGCGACACCGACGCCGTCTGGCACGTCCGGCTCAGCGATCCGGCGGACGTCGCGATGCTCACCGCCGCCTGGGACGGCGGCGCGGACGTGACGTGCTGTGTGGCCGCGAGCTGCCTCTCCGACGAGCGGTGGCGCACCCGGTGGCTGCCCGTCCTCCAGGACGCTGCACCCGTGATCTGGCTGATCGACGTCTCCTTGGCGTCGCTGGCCGGTGAGTTCACCGGGGGCCGGACCGTGCACGGCATCTACCTGGATCTCGGGGCCAACCCGACCGGTGCGCGACGGGCGGTGGCCTTCAAGGTGTCCGGGCAGACGGGGGCGTGGCTCGCGGTGGCCGACGACGTCGGCATCCAGTTGCTGACCGGGCAGTTGGCGGACCTGCCGGGCATCGATCTGCGGATGACGGGCGCCGACTGGACGGACGCGGTGCCCGCCCTCCGGCGGGTCCTGCTCGACCTGCTGCGCACCGAGTCGTACGTCGATCTGCGCGCCCTGGCGGACCACGGGAACTGACGGGATCATGCCGGGAATCTTCCTCAGTTACCGCAACATCGAGCGGTCGTACGCGCCGATGCTCGTCGATCGTGAACTCTCCCGCCGGTTCGGCCCGGAGAACGTGTTCCAGGCCGGTCGGTCCAATCTGCCTGCCGTCCACTTCCCGACCGAGATCGACCGGCGGGTCGACGAGTGCGACCTGCTCATCGCCCTCATCGACCGGCCCTGGGTGGGCGAGGACCTGCGTCTGCTGCGGAAGCCCGGCGACTGGGTCCGGTGGGAGATCGCCCGCGCGCTGGGGCAGGGCAAGCGGGTGCTGCCCGTGCTGCTGGACGGGGCGGAGATGCCCAGGACGGCCGAGCTGCCCGCCGACATCGCGCACCTGACGCGGAAGATCGCCCTTCGGATGCGTCCACGTACCGTCGACACCGATCTGCTGCGGCTGATCGGTGAGGTGGAGCGGCTGGTACCCGAACTCGTCCTGGTGACGCTCATGGACCCGGCCCCGGCCAAGAACGTCGGCGGCCCCGCTCTGCTCCGCGCCGAGCACCAGGTCCTCCCGTTCCGGCACCGCGGCGAGCTCGACCTCCTGGCCGAGTGGTGCTCGGCGCCGGCCGGGCCACCGGTCCAGCTGGTCGTGGGTGGCCTGGGCGCGGGCAAGACCCGGCTCGGGCTCCGGCTGGCCGCACAGGTGCGCGGGTCGGGCCGGCCCGGCGGGCTGCTGTCGGTGACCGCTCCGGCGGAGTGCCTCGATCGGCTGGGAGAGATCGGCAGTCCCTGCCTGGTCGTCCTCGACGACGCCGAGGCGCGTCCGGTACAGGTCCGCGCAGCGCTGCGCTCGCTCGCCGCCGCGCCCGAAGCCCCGGCCCGGCTGCTGCTGTTGGCGCGCACCGGCGGCGACTGGCTGAACGACCTGCGCGACGACGCCGACGACGCGGTCGCGGACCTCGTGGACAGCATCGTGCCGCTGTCGCTGGCACCGCTGCGGCCGGCCGAGGAGGACTTCGCCACGGCGTGCGGCGCGTTCGCCCGGCATCTCGGACTGCCCCTCCCGTCCCTCCCCTCCGATCGGCCGGAGACACCCACCCTGCTCGAACTGCAGGCCGCCGCCCTCACTCATGTCCTGTCCCCTGACGCGCCGTTGGACCGGCCCCTGCGACGGATTCTGGGGTCGGAGCGGGCCTACTGGCGCAAGGCGGGAACGGCGTTCGGGCTGCCGGTGTCGAGCGATCGCGTCCTGACGGAGGTCATGGCGACGGTGACCCTGTTCGGTGCGGACTCCGAGCCGGAGGCGGATGGCCTGCTGACCTCCCTGCGGGCGTTCCGGGGCGGACCGCTGCATGCCATCGACTCCTGCCGCGACCTCCTGCGCACCGTGCTGCCTGGGCCGGCTCCGCTGAATCCGCTGCAACCGGAGCAGTTGGCGCAGGAGTTCGTGGCAGAGTTCCTGAACTCCGGCTACCGGCTCGCGGACGTCCTGGACGGTGTCTCCGACGAGCAGGCGCGGCGGGCCCTGCGGAACCTGGGCCGGTGTCTGGAGCGTCATCCTCAACTCGGTGATCCCGTCGAGGACTTCCTCGCCGCGGCTCCGGGCCGACTGCTGCCCCTGGCGCTGACGGTGCTGCCCTCCGTACCGCAACCCCAACTCCTGGTCTCGGCCATGTCCGGCGCCCTGAGCCGCACCGCTCAGGGCGAACTCCCCGCCGTGGTCGAGGCGTTGCCCCTGCGCAGCGACGCCCTGGCCCGGTTCGCCGTGGACGCGACCGAACGCGCCCTCGGCGTACGAGACGCCGATGCGAGTGACATCACCACGGCCCGGCTGGCCCGTCGGCTCTCGGTGCGGCTGACCTACCTCGGGCAGCGTCCCTCGGACGCCGTGGAAGCGGCTCGTTCGGCCGTAAGAGCCCTGACCGCGCTGACGGTCAAGGAGTCGGCACAGGTGGAGTCCCTGGCCGTGGGCTCGACCCCGGGCTCGGTCGACGCCGAACTCGCCGAGGCGCACGCCGCGTTGGCGCTGGCGCTCGACCTCGATCAGTCGTCCAGGGACGAGGCTGTCGCAGTCGGTGAGACGGCCGTCGCCCGGTACCGCGCTCTGCCGGGCGGGGACCGGCACGACGCGGCGCTGGCAACGGCCCTGCACAACCAGTCGATCCGGCTCCGCCGGGTCCGCGCGATGCAGGCGGCCCGCACGGCCGCGACCGAGGCCCGCCGGCTCGTCGAGCCCCTGCACACGGAGCGGCCGACGCGCTTCCGGTCGCTGTACGCGGACGTCCTGGACAACCTGTCGATCGTCACCCATCTGACGGGCAACCCCGAAGAGGCCGAACGGCTCGGTCGCCAAACCGTCGCCCTGCGCCGCGCGTTGGCCGCCGCCCGACCGGACGCCTACCGATCACAGTTGGCGGGCACGCTGTTCAATCTCGGTCTACTCCTCACCGAGAACGAGCCAAAAGGGGCGCAGGCGAGACAACTGTGGGACGAGTCGCTCTCGATCTACGATGCTCTGTCCGTGCGTCGGCCGGGGCACTACGACGAGCCGCTTGACCGTGTCCGCGCCCACCTCGACCGTCGGAAGGCGGACGACGATGACTGACCATCTGGCCCGGCTGTGCTTCGAGGGGCTGGGCAGCACCGGCCGCTACACCCCGCACGCGTACACCCTGCGGCTCCAGGGCGTCGAGCAGTCCACCGACCACGTGGTCTACCTGCACGAGGTGCATCACGCGACGCTGAACGACGTCACCGCCTGGGGCAGCGCGTTACACGTCTACGCACGCCTCCCCGTCGCCGCGGGCCAGGCCTTCGGCCACCTGCTGGACGCCTGCCGCACCACCCACGAATCGCTGGCCACGTTCGCGAGCGTGCGGCTCGCCGCCGCCCGGCACGGCGTCCTGGACGGCGTGCTCGCCGCCTATCCCGACTACGTGGGGCTGTACGACACGGCCGCGCGGCTGGTCCGGGAGATTCCGGGGCCCGGTCGCAAGCAACTGGCGGTGAGCGCCCTGGCACGGCTGTGCATGCAGACCCCGGTCCTCGACACCGTCGACGAGGTCGGTCTCGAAGCGTTCCGCCTCGCCGACGTGCCCGACGCGGACCGGCCCGACAGCCGCTGGAGATGGTTCGTCCGCCAGGGCCCGGCCGCCCTCGCCGCCGCGGCCGGGGCCGCCGACCGCATGCTTGCCGAGCGCTTCGGCCCCGCCGCGCTCGCCGCCGACGGGCCCGACGGCGACCTGTACGAGTCGACGGCAAGCGTCCACGATGCGGCGTGGGACGCCTGGGAAGAAGCGGCGTACGAACATCTGCGGTCCCTGATCGGCTCGACGGGGGCCCGCACGCTGGACCTGAACGGCCATCGGGAGAGCTCCCAGGCACTGATCAGCTCGGTCGAGGCGGTCCACGGCGACATCGGGCTGCGCGTTCCGATGAGCGACGAACAACGGCAGGACGACGCCGCCGTGGCCAGTTCGGTGCTCCAACAGGTACGGCACGACCTCGCCGCGGGAGACCGGCACCGGGCGCGGCTGCTGGACCGGACTCCGGCCGACCTGGTGGACGTACTCGCGCGGCGGCCCGTGCCCGGCGACCGGCCGGCGCTGATCGTGGACGCCCGACCGGTCCGGCGGCTCGCGGCTCTCTACCGGTGGCCGGCCGACACCATGCCGGATCCCTCGGGGGAGCCCCTGGTCGCCGTACGCGCTGTCGTCGACCACACAGACGACCACACAGAACACGACACGGAAGGCGACACAGACGACGCCGCACATCCGGACAAGGTCGTCGGACACGCGGTCGTGCCGGAGCCGGACGCGCTGCCCGCACTGGTCGCGCGCTGGGGTGACCGCGGCCCGCTCGCCGCCTGTGTGAGCGCGAGCTGTCTGGTCGGCACCGCTTGGACGCGGCGCTGGCTGGAGCCGCTCGGCGCCCTCGGGCCGCTGTTCGTGCTGGCCGACGTGGAGCCCGACCGGTTCGTCCCGGCCTGGGTGAGAGACGACAGACAGGTCAACGCCCTCACGATCACCGTGGAGGAGACGGGCCGCCGCCGCGCCGCACTTCTGTTCACCGCGGGCACCGCCTGGTGGCTGGTGCTGGCCGAGGACGTCACCGTGGCGCTCATGGTCGAGTACCTGGGCAGGTGGCTCGGCCCCCGGCTGAGCAGCGACCTCGCACCGTTCGAGCCGGTTCGTGACGCCGCAACGGCGGTGATCGGCCACCTGCTCGCCACTGAATCGTTCGTGAGCTTCGACGCGCTGGGGAGCCTCCATGTCTGATCCGCTCGACCCGGTCCTCAAGGGTGCGGACGTCGACGCGCAACTGCTGCGGCGCGCCGAGCTGGAAGCGGTCGGGCGAACCGTCAGCGGCCTCGACCCGGACGAGTTCATCGACGCCGCCACCCAGGTCTGCGCCCTGTCCTGGGACGACGAACGCACCGGGCCCCCGGGCTACTTCGAGATCCACGGCCAGAACTGGTGGATCGACACGTCCGGGAGCGAGAACCGGCGCCGACTGCTCCTCGCGGTGACGGCGGCCGCGCTGGTGGACGCCATCGGACTTCCCCGCAGCACCGCCTGGGTGGCCCGCGTCCTCGCCGGCGTGCTCACCGTCCGATCGATCAGCGGCAGCGCGTCGACCGGCCTGTGCTTCGTCCTCGAACGGCACGACGCGAGCCCGCTGCCGGACCACCTGGCCCATGACGTCCACCCCGGCGACTACGCCGAGTTCGCCACCGCGGTCGCGACCGCCGCCGAGGTGCTGTCCCTGTCCGTCGGCGGCTCGATCCGGTTCACCGGCCCGCCCCGCCCCGCGCCATGACCCTCTCGTCGCCGGACGTCGGCGAACCGCCGTACGACGTCTTCATCTGTTACGCCTGGGACGACTCCAAGCAGTTGGCCGACGAGCTCCACCAGGCGCTGACCGAGGCCGGTCTGCACGTCTTCCAGGACGAACCGAGCATGAACGACTGGGACGAGATGGCCCCCGCGATCCGGGCAGCGCTCCTCTCGTCGCGCACGCTGCTCCCGTTGGTCAGCCCGGGCTTTCCGCGCAGCCCGCACTGCCGGCAGGAAGTGCACCTCGCGCTGGACCGCGCCTTCCAACTGGGGCGCACGGACCGGGTCATGGCCGTGACGTCCGGGGTGCGGCCGGACGACATCCGGCCCAGCGAGCTCAGCCGGTACCGCATCCCGCTCCAGGGCAGGAGCGCCCGGGAACTGGCCGTCGGCATCGCCGAACGGGTGCGCGCGCTGGCGGCCGAGGACGACCGCACCTTCGGTGACGCCCCCCTGCCGTCGTCCCCCGAGTGGCTCCCCGGACATTTGCCGGGAGGTCGCCACTTCCACGGCCGGCATGCCGAACTGTGGGAGATCCATGAGGGGCTGCGGGCCATGGACAAGGCCCGGAACATGGGACATCCCGTGGTGTCGGTGAGCGGTGTGGGCGGCCAGGGCAAGACCGCGCTGTGCGCCCAGTACGCCCGGCTGTTCGGCCTGGACCACCCTGGCGGTGTGTTCCTCGTCCGGCTCTCCGGCAGCGACCGGCGCGTCCGGGCCTCGCCGGACGCGGTGCGCGCCCAGTTCGCGGAAGGGCTACGTGCCATCGGGCTCAGGCTCGGGCTGACCGCCGACGAACGGAAGTCGGACCGTCTCCCCGAGGCGCTGCGCACCAGGTTGAAGAACCTCGCACAGCCGTACCTGTGGATCGTGGACGACATCCCCTCCGGCTTCGACGCGGAACTGCTTCCCGAGTTGTGCGCGCCGACCGGGAACGGCAGGACCCTGCTGACCACCCGCGGACGGTTCACGAAGGGGGTGTCGGCGGAGATCGTGCTCGGCGGCCTCGATCCGTACGACGGACTGTCCCTGCTGACCGGTCACCGTCCGCCGACGGCACGTACGGAGACGAGGGCCGCGAGGCTCCTGACCGAACTCCTGCACGGCCACCCACTCGGCCTGACCCTGGCGGCGGGGCTGACGACCCAGGACGACTTCGAGGGATACGCCGAGCTGTACCGACAGCTCGCGACGCCGGATCCGGCGGACGACCTGCTGGAGCTCGTCCAGTACCTGAGGGCGGAACTCCCCGCCGGGTACGCGCGGCCGTTCGCGGCGACCATGCTGCGCAGTTTCCGGGGGCTCACCGACGCGGGCCGCGACGTGCTGTCCGCCGCCGGTGTCCTGGCGGCCGAACCGGTGCCGCTCACGCTGCTCGACGAGATCATCGCCGGGTCCGGCGCTCCCGGCGGACCGGCGCGCGTGGCGGACGGCCTCGCACACGCGGTGCGCCACGGACTGGCAGAACTGACGGAACTGACGGAACTGACGGCATCGACGGCATCGACGGCGTCGACGGCGTCGACGGAATCGACGCCATCGACGGATCTGACGCAACTGACGGACGGTCCGGACGACACACCCAACTCCCGTGCCTGCGCGGTGCACCCGCTGGTCGCCCGCGCGACCCGTGTACTGAATCCACCGCCGACACGGCGAAAGCTCCGCGACGCGGCCGTGGTCGCCCTGACGGAGGCCCTCAGTGCCACACGGCACTCGTTCACCCACCGCGCGGTCGCGCGCAGTCTGCCGCACGTACGAGCGGTGACGGGACTGCTGGCGGGCACGGACCAGTGGAGTATCGGCGCCGACGAGAGGTATCTGCTCGACGAGGCCGGTCGGGCGTATGAGCAACTGGGCGACGGAGAAGCCTCGTTGCGGCTCTACGCCCCGCTGGCCGAGGCCTGCGAGGAAGCACCGGAGTGCGACGAGTACACCCGGCTCGTCGTCGAACTCCATCTCGCCACGGCCCACTTCCGGTACGGGCAGTTCTCGGCAGCGCGGAGTCTCCAGGAGGACGTCGTACCCCGGATGCGGGCCCTGCTCGGGCCCGCGGCGCGCGAGACCCTCACCGCTCAGGACAACCTGGCGAACACCCTCGGCGCCCTCGGCGAGCACGAGGCGTCGCGGCTGCTGCACACCGAGGTCTACCGGGCGCTGCGCGACGGGACAGGACCGACGGACGCCGACACACTGCGCGTACTGGGGAACCTGGTCATCGCCGTCGGAAGGTGCGGCGACACCGACGCGACACGCCGCCGGATGCGGCTGACCGCCGTCCGGCTCGCCCGTGGGGCCCACGTCCTGTGGCGGCGCGCCGCGAAGGCCAAGGGGCCGAAGTCCTGGGAGACACTGGGCGCGCTCGACATCATCAACACCCTCGGGAAGAACCTTCTCGCGGTGGGGGAGGAGGACGAGGCACGCGACGCCTTCCGCACGGTGTGGGAGGGGCGGCGAGCGGTGCTGGGGGAACACCACCCGGACACCCTCGACGCCCGGGAGAACACGATCATCGCGTCGGAACAGAGCGGCGTCGCCGGGAGCGGGAACCCGTATGTGGCCGTCTACGCGCAACGGCTCGATGTGCAGGGCGCCGGGCATCCCGGCACTGTGGCGACCCTGCTGAACGTTTTGGGACATGGGCTGTCCCGCTGCGCCGGCCACGACGCGACAGCCGCGGACCGACCGATGCCGAGCCAACCACCGCCAGGAACCGGCCCCGAGGGGGTCAGGCTGGAGGGGGATCACGTCGACCTGCTGGCGGAGGCGCTCGAACGGGCCGTAGCGCTGCAGGAGGCGGAGACGGCGAGCCACGGGCCCGATCATCCGCGGGCGCTGCTGGCGACCTGTCTGCTCGCGCACGCGCTCGCCGCCGCGAATCAGTTGGACGGACAGCTGGATGTGGCACAGGTGCTGATCGACGACGCCCATGACGGACTGGTCGAACACGCGATGTCCCCCGGAGCCGTCGACCCCGACGCCGTGCGGATCTCCGAGGCGCTGCACCAGTGGATCCACGGCCGGATCGAGGACGCCGACGACGAGTCCGACCAGCCCGAGGAGTCCACTGAGTGAACGGTCCCCCTTACCGGTCCAACGTCGCCAGGTCCGCCACGACCCGGTCGGCCTTCGCGGTCCCGAGCCCTTCGTACAGGGCCAGGGCCTGCGTCCAGTGACAGCGTGCCGCCTCGGTGTCGTGGTGGGCGGCGGCCACGGCACCGAGCCGGTGCAGCGCCCGGGCCTCCTCGTAAGTGCTGCCGCAGCGTCGGGCGACGTCGAGTGCCCGTAGATATGCCTCCTGAGCCCGGTCGTCCTCGCCCACCCGGTGCAGGACAAGACCCAGAGTGCTGAAACCCTTGGCCGCCTCCTGGTGGAGGTCCAGAGCGAGGAAGCCGTCCAGTGCCTCCTCGACATGGCGCACGGCGTCGGCGAAGCGGCCCAGTCCCAACTCGTTGAGTGCGATGGCCCGTAAGGTGATGGCGACCTTCCGGGCGGCCGCCTGCCGCCGGTAGAAGTTCAGCGCCCGGTGGTTGTCCCGCAGGGCTTCCGCGTACTTCCCCTGCCCCCGCAGCATGACGGCCCGGTTGGCCAGCATGTCGTTGAGCCCGTGCCGGTCTCCCACTTCCTCATAGAGTCGTAGGGCGCACGCGTAGTGCTCGGCCGCCTCGTCGTGCCGACCTCTCTCCAGCATCGCTCGTCCGAGGTTGGTGTGGGTGGTGGCCTCCGCGCCCCGGTCCCCGGAACGCCGGCAGGCGGCCAGGGCGAGCGAGTGCGTCTCGATCCAGTCGTCCCAGCGCTTCGTCAGGAAGAAGTAGCCGCGCAGAACATAGGCCAGCTGCCAGCGCCGTCCGTCCAACTCCGGTCGGTCCAGGCGGCACAGGGCCACCAGGTTGCGCCGCTCCTCGTCGAGCCAGCTCAACGCGGCGCCGTAGTCGTCGATCCGGGGTCCCGGTGAGGGCGCGCCGTCGAGTGGCATCCGGTACCGATGCCTGTTGAGGACGCGGTCGGCCCGGTCGGCGGTGTGCAGGTAGTAGTCGAACAGACGGCACAGCGAGGCCTGCCGGGCGGTGTCGTCGTCGAGGGCCTCGCCGAGTTCGCGGGCGTAGACGCGCAGCAGGTCATGGATGTCGAAACGGCCGGGAGCGGACTCCGTGATCAGCTGGGCCCGCGCCAGCCGTCTTAGCAGGGCTACGGCGGTCCGGTGGCCGGTGCCCGCGCCGTGGCCGGTGTCCGCGCCGATGCCCATGAGGGCCGCCGCGGCGTACGCGTCGACGCCGTACCCGGGATGGAGTCCCAGCGCGCGGAAGAGCCCACCGGCCGCGTCCCCCAGCCGGTGATAGGACCAGGAGAAGACCGTCCGCACGGCGGAGCGTGGGTCGTCACCGGAGTCGAGCACGTCCAGTCGGGTCCGTTCGTCGTCGAGTTCCGCGGCGAGCGCGGTCAGTGGGAGCGTCGGCCGGTCGGCGGCGTGCTCCGCCGCGATCCGCAGGGCCAGGGGAAGGCCCATGCACCGGCGCGCCAACGACGCCGCGGCCTCGCGCTCCCGGGAGACCCGCTCGCCCAGGCTCCTCTCCAGCAACTCGACCGCGTCGTGGGCCGGCAGCCTGCCCACGGAGAGGAGTTTCGCCGCGTACTGCACCGCCAGACCCGTCAGTGGCTGGCGGCTGGTGACGACCACGACCGAGGAGGACGCCCCCGGCAGCAGGGGGCGCACCTGCTCCTCGGACGCCGCGTTGTCCAGCACGATCAGCAGCCGGCGACCGCTGACCGCGGTCCGGTAGCGCGCCGCACGGTCCTCGACCGTCGTGTCGCTCTCGGACCCCGTCGCGTCCAGCGCCCGGAGGAACCCGGCCAACGCCGCGTGGGCCGGCACCGGTTGTTCAGGACCGTATCCGCGCAGATCGACGTACAACTGGCCGTCGGGGAACGCGTCGACCACCCGGTGGGCCCAGGCGACGATGAGCGCCGTCTTGCCCACGCCCGCGGTGCCCGACACCACGGCCAGGGACGGCAGTGGGGAAGCGTCCGCCACGACGGCGTCGAGCCATGCCGACTCCACCGTCCGGCCCGTGAACCACCGTGTCCCCATGGGGAGTTGACGGGGTACCGGAGCGGCGGTGCGCTCGGTGGCATGGATGTGCACGTCGCCACGGATCACACCCGTCTGTACGACGGTGCCTGCCCGTCCGTCGAGCCGGTTCTCCACACCGGGCAGATACGGACCCGCCCTGTCGTCGCGCGCCATTGGTTCCCCTCCCACGGTGCCGGCGGCTCGGTCCACTCCCGGGAACCTCGCTCCAGCGGCTCCGGACGGGCATGGACGGGCCTACCCAGACATACCCCGGGACCGGGATCGCCAGTCCGACGGTCCCGTCGGCCGACGAACATTGCCGCGCAGGCCGGCAACTGGTCCTAGAGAGCGAGTGCGGCGACCAGCAGGTCGTACGCCCGCTGGTCATAGGCCACGAGCTTGATCTGCTCGACGCGGGTCGATGAGGACATAAGGGTGGCGACAGCGATCTGCGATGCCTTCTCAGCCGGGAACCCGTAGACGCCGGTGGCGATCGCGGGGAACGCGATGCTCCTGGCGCCCAGTTCGTCCGCGATCTCAAGGCAACGGCGGTAGCAAGAGGCCAGCACCTCGGCCTCGGCGTGGTCGCCGCCCTCCCAGACCGGACCAACGGTATGGATCACGTACTGCACCGGCGGATCGAGGTCGAAGGCCGGCGTCGCCATCGCGTCTCCCGGCTCGCAGGGACCGATTGCCGCACCCGCGTCTGCCAGGCGTCGCCCCGCCGCTCGGTGAACAGCGCCGTCCACACCGCCACCGCCCATGAGCGACTCGTTCGCCGCGGTGACGATCACGTCCGTCTCCTGGAGTGTGATGTCACCCTGAACGACCTCGATCACAGCCATGCCGTGATGATGCCACCAGCGCACAACGAACAGCGACAGTCGCCCCGCTCTCGCCACGGCAGCCAGAAACCAGGATGGACTCTTTTCAAGGGGCAGCAGACCACCTCCGTCATACGGGACAGTGCGGCTGCCGCGAGCGAGGGTCAGCGGCTTACCCTGAGGAGGGGTGGTGTGACTCCGGTTCCGTCGGGGTTCACGAGGAGCCAGCCGCCGTCGTGGCCGGGCACGAGTTGAGCGGCCTCGGCGACGTCGTCGAGGCCCTCACGGATCAGCGGTCCTTCGGCGAGGTGTCCGGTGCGCACGTCGAGGGAGTCGATCCGCCCGCCCGCGAGGACGGCGAGCCGGTTCCCGGGTAGCCGCGTGAGGGCCGTGACCTGCCCGCCCGCACCGGCGTGCCACAGGCGTCGTCCGCTGCCGAGCTCGTATCCGGACACGGCACCGGGGACGGACTCGCCCGGCTTCGTCACCGCGGTCACCAGAACGTCTCCGACGACGGCGGCGCGGAGCGCGGGCCGGGCGTCGAAACCCTGTCCGGCGTCCACGGTCATGCGCAGGTCCTCCTCGCCGCTCGAGACCTTCACGGAACCGCGCGGGCGGTCCTGGTCGTCGAAGGCGAGCAGGGCGTCGGTACCGCGGTCGTCCTTCTCCTTGAGCCAGAGCACGAACGGCCGGGCGGACACGACCATGAGCGCCTCCCAGCGGCTCTCCGCCGGCAGCGCGGTACGGCGTACGTGTGTGCCGGTCGAGGTGTCGAGCGAAACCAGTTTCAGCGAGCGGAACGCGGAGTCGCCGCTCACGCACTGGACGACCACCCGGGTACGCCCAGCCGCCGCTGAGGCGACGACCGGCGAGCAGCCCTCGCCGAGGGTCAGCTTCCAGCGCGGAACGCCAGTGCGCAGGACGAAGCCCCGTACGGCGGTGTCCTCCAGGGCGACGGCGACGCCGCTGTCCGCGACCACTCTGCCGTCGGTGGCGGCCCCGAACGCCGCGCCGCCCGTGATTTTCCGCTCCCAGAGCTTGCGGCCGCTCCTGGTGTCCACCCCCCACACTGTGTCGCACGGCTGGCCCTCGCGGCCGAAGGCGATCACTCCGGTGCCGTCGACCACGGTGTCGCTCATCGCGCACGCCGATCCGCGCGTGGGCGCGTCCAGGTTCCAGTGCTCGTGCCCGTCGGCGAGGTCGTAGCTGGTCAGACCGTCGGTGCGGGCACGGACGACGGCGCCGTCGAGGGTCCAGTTGCCCACGCCCCTGACGTTGCTCGGCCGGTCGACCGGCGTGTCCCAGGCCCGGTCGAGGACGGGGCCGCGCATCCACGCGTACGCCAGCCACCCTGGCCAGAGGGCGAGGAGCATGCCCGTCACGACGAGCACGACGGGCAGCGCCTTGCCGGGCCTGACCTTGATCAGTTCGGCGACTCGCCAGCTGACGAGGGCCATCCCCGCGAAGGTGCACAGGAACGCCAGCAGGATGGTGGGGACGGTGCCGTCGGGGCAGGGGGTGAAACCGTCGCCGCACTCGTTGCCCGGTACCGAGGTCCAGCCGAACCAGTGGAAGGCCACCGCGAGTCCGACGACCAGCCCGGCCGGCACGACAAGCAATGCCCTCCCGGCTATGGCTCCCCGTGTCCTGCGCGCAGGCCTGCTGTCCTCTACCACGTCGCCCCCCAGGCGCCAACTGCCATGTCCCCCACCGGAGATGCGGCGATCGATCTTAACCTTCGTACGGCCGCTCCGGAGCGCGCCGGCATCGTGAGTCCGACGACTGCGCTGTACGCGTGCCCCGGTGCGTGCACGGACGTGCGCGTCCGGCAGAGTGGGCGTCGCTCCTGGCGGTTCCAGCAGACACGCCGCGAGCGAGCGCCGGACGACGACGGCGCACCGAGGCCGCCGTCGGGGCGTTCTATGACGCCGCCTCACGCAGGGCGTCCGAGATGGACTTGGCGCCGCCGTGCGCGGTCAGCCCACCGTCGACGGGGATCTCGGCGCCGGTGATGAAGGACGCGTCGTCGGAGAGCAGGAACACCACGAGCGGGGCGACCTCGTTCACGGTACCGGTGCGGCCGAGCGGGGTCTCGCGGAGGTTGGCCTCGCGGAAGGCGGGCGTGGCGGAGGCGGTCATCTCGGTCTCGATGAAGCCGGGGTGGACGGTGTTCACGCGGATGCCGCGCGGCCCCAACTCCGTGGCCGCCGCCTTCGACAGGCCGCGCAACGCCCACTTGCTGGCTGTGTACGCCACCGGGTAATGACCGGTGAGCGCGGCCGACGAACCGACGTTCACGACGGACGAGCCGGGCGGCATCAGCGGGGTGAGATGTTGGATGCCCAGCAGTGGGCCCGTGACGTTGACCGCGTGGACACGGTCGAAGTCCTCGGGGCGTACGTCGCCCACGCGGGCGCGCCAGGTGATGCCCGCGTTGTTGACCAGGCCGTGCACCTGGCCGTACGACTCCCTTAGACCGTGTCCTGCATGGTCAGTTTGCGGAGCCGTTTGTAGCAGCAGAGGGCTGCGGCTAGTCCGAGAAAGGCCAGGTAGTTGCCTGGTTGTCGCTCGTAGCGGTGGTTGAGTCGGTGGTAGCCGGTCAGCCAGGACATGGTGCGTTCGATGACCCACCTGCGCCGGCCGAGTCGCTCGCTGGACTCGATGCCCTTGCGGGCGATGCGGACGCCGATGTGTTTGCCCCATAGCCATCGCCGCAGGTGAGGCACGTCGTACGCCTTGTCAGCATGAAGGCGTTGAGGTTTGGAATCGGTCGCGTGGGATTCGTGTCCCATGTGGAAATGGGACAGCATCGGCTTCAGGGCCTGGCTGTCGTGGGTGTTGGCGGCGGAGACTCCGATGCGTAGAGGCAGTCCGTTCGCGTCGGACAGGACATGCATCTTGGAACCGGGCTTACCCCGGTCCACGGGGCTCGGACCTGCAAGTTCGCCCCCTTTTTAGCCCTCACATGGGCAGAGTCAAGGACCGCGCGGGAGAGGTCGACCAAGTCCCGCTCGTCCAGAAGCTGGAGAATCTTCTGATGCAGCCGCCCCCACACCCCGGCTCGCGACCAGATGACGAACCGGCGATGGACCGTCGACTTCGACGCCCCGAAGCACGGCGGCAACGCCCGCCCAGCGCAACCGCTGACCAGCACATAGATGATCGCGGCGAAGACCGCCTCATCATCGATGTTGGCGACCCCGCCCCCTTGCGGACGCACACGGGCCGGCGGCAACAACGGCCTCGCTATCTCCCACAGTCCGTCCGGAACGATCCATCCCCACCGTCCACTCCCCATGACCAGGACAACTGTCAACTGACCATGTAGGACACGGTCTTAGACGACGTTTCCTTTGGCGGGTGATGTCGTTGTGTTGGTATGACGAGTCTTGCTGAGCGTCTGGTCTCGGATGAGTTGTGGGAGTTGTTTCGGCGGGTGGTGCCGGAGACGGTGGTGGTGCGTCCGCAGGGCGGAGGCCGTCGGCGGGCCGGGGACCGCGAGTGCCTGACCGCGATCGTGTTCGTGGCCACGTCTGGGTGCTCCTGGCGGCAGTTGCCGCCGAGTCCTTCAACGCGACGTTCAAACGCGAGACGCTCCAGGGCCGAAAACACTGGTCCAGCGAACGCGAGGCCCGTCTCGACGCGTTCCGCTGGCTCAACCGCTACACCACCCGACGCCGCCACTCCCGCCTCGGACAACGCAGTCCCATGGCCTACGAGACAGCACTCGACACAACATCAACTACCCTGGCCCAAGCCGCACAGCCCGTGTCCAAAATACCGACTATGGCCTCTCCCCCTACTCTGAGAGGCCATAGTCGAAGCTCACCCTGTCGCCGTCCACACCAGTAACGGAGATCAGCATCGTCTTCGTCTGGCCCTTGAAGACGGCGGTGCACGTGACGGTGTAGTCCACCTTCGCCTGCAGCCCGCCCGGGCAACTCACGGACTGCGGGCCGTCCTGCACGAACGGGATGCCGTAGTTCTCCTTGGCCAGTTTCTCGACGTCCGCGCGTGAAACCGTGTGATCGGCTCCCCCCGCAGTGGCGACCGATGAGTTATCGAAGACGTTCCAAGCCGTCACCACGCCTGCAGCCAGCACGACGGCCACGGCCAGGGCTATGGCGATGCGCTTCATTGGGTGCTCCTTGATTTCCCGTGACGGCCGGCCCTTCCCGGCTGTTCCCGTCAAAGTTTCCTGCGCCGCCTGCAGGAATGCCTCGGCACAACGGCCGGAGACTCCGGATCGCGATCGCGACCGGGATCAGGGGGACCTACCACCGACGCCGCCGACAAGCATCCCTCGGCCGGCTGACCCCCATCGAATACGAAACCGTCATGACCACAACGGAGGCCCTCCGTGGATACGCGTTCCCGTTCAACACTCACCCTGCATGAACACCACCTGGGCGACCTGCTCTGCGTGGGACACCAGAGCGCCATGGCGCAACCGACGCCAGCGCTGTCACGCGCCGCATCGCCCGACCGGGTGCGGGGCGACGCGGCCCTGTCCATACCGAGGCGGGCGAAATCTTCCCGTGCCTCGTTCGTGAATCCAGGGTGATCCGGGGTGCAGGGCCGCGGTCGAACATCCTCCTGATCAGACCTGGCCCTCGGCAGGTGCTGATTGCCGTTCGAACCACAGGTGGGCGAGGACGACCAGGGCCAGGCAAACCACCAGGGTCCGGCTACTGACGGCGGAGGCGAGCAGGCCGAGCAGGAGGGGGACTGCGACACCGGTGATGACCCGCGAGATCGTCCTTTGCGCATCCGAACTGTTGCTGGCGACGCCTGTGACCACACCGAGGGTGAAATAGGCCGCCACCGCACCACACAGAAGCCAACGATGGGGACCAGACAGTGGATCGGCGCCGTGGCTCACCACCGATGAGAGCGACACGCCCAGGGTGGCAACGACCCCCGTGACCAGGCAGTGCAGCCCCAGGGCGGCGCGAGTGGAGATGCGGCCGGCGCGCAGGTGCGGCAAGCCGGCGTATCCGAACACGACGGAAAGGCCGAACAGGCCGGCCAGCAACACGAACGACGCGAGTGCGGTGGCCAAGAGGCCGATGGCGTAATGGGCATCGGACGCAGAGTTCACGACCTGCACCACCGATTCGCCGAGCACAATGATCACGAAGAGTCCGAGCCGCTCGGAGAGGTGAGTCGAATCAACCGACACCCCTTGAATGACCGGTCCCGTTCCGCCGGGGCCACCGAACCGGCGCCGCGAAGTGGCTTGCGCGGCGAATCGCGCTTGGGCCTGCTCGAAAAGCTTGTTACCGGAGACGATCAGGATCAGCAGCAGATCCATGCCTACCCCAACCGCCCAAAGCGTGAGCTTCCACCGCTCCTCGACCCATATCGATATGAACCATGGAAGCAGCCCTACCGAGTACTGCACCACTGGGAAGTCCAGCAAGACCTCGCCCCGGCGCCACGAGTGAGCGCCGTAGATCCGCGTCGCGAGGTACGCGATCGCAAAGACAGACAGCGGGCGAAGGTCGTGCCCGTGCCCGAGCACGGCGTGCGCCACCCCCGGCACCGACGCAGCCATCACCCCGAGGCCAAACATCCCAACCATCAGCCTTACCACGCGGGTTTGCGCTGCTGAGACGTTGCTGTACAGCATAAACGTCGTCCACGACAACCAAAACGTAAGGTACAACAGCGCGTAGATACCAAGCCCCGCACCGTTCAGTTCAGATCCGAGCGCATGCGTCAGGGCTGCCACACCCGCCGCCGCCACAAGGTCGAAGAACAGCTCGGCCCAGCTCGCATGCCGTTCGACTTTTGTATCTACAGGTTCATTCGCAATATTCAGGTCAGTCACGGACCGCAGCATAGTTCTGCAACAACCTTCACCGTCTGGCCCGGGGGCGGTTTCTGAGTGGGCGTTGATGTTGCTTCGCGACGGGCTTTGCGACATGCTTTCCCGTATTGTCACCCTTGACGCAGGTAGCTTTCGGGATACTTCGCCCCGCAGGGGTGCACTCACGAGCTTCGAGGCGACCTGACCAGCAGTAGCGTGCGGAGAACCGGTCCGAAGTCCTCTGCCGCTCAATAGGGTTCGAGCAGGACATCGCCTTCCATTCCGACCACTATGAGATGCTCCTCGGGCTGGCGACGGTGGACCTCGACGTGGGCCTCCTGCCAAGACCGACGGCCGTATCGCAGGGTCAGTGACCTACCTGGAGGTCACTGACCGCGCCAGAGTCCCGCTGCACCCGCCTCGCCACCCGATCCGCCGGCACCTCCAGGAGCACCCAGTTACTCGCGAGCCGTTCCTGCGACGGCGTGCAGGCCGCCGAGCTGACACCTCCAGGAGCCCGGATACCGCCTCGGCGGCAGGGCCGACCACCTCGATCCCGCCATGAACCCTCAAGTTATCCGCGAGTCGCCGACCGGGCGCCGCTGTTCGAAACGCAGTACTCGCGCCCTGGTAGGCGAGATCGGCCAGGATGGGGACGCGCTGGCGCGCGCAGATGCGGATGATCCGGTGGGTGCGGGCGGCGGTCAGATCGTGGGAGCGGCCCGGCAGCGCGGGCGGGAGCCACAGCAGCCGGCCGTCCGGATGGGTGACTACGTGCACGTTCACCCCGTGCCGGCGGTGCTTGTGGGAGTAGTCGGCCCGTCCGTCGCCGACCCGGTCGCACTCGGCGAGGGTGCCGTCCAGCAGGACGAAGCCCGGGTCCTGCTCGCGTAGGACCTTCAGCAGGCCCGGTGCACGGTCGGCGAGGAGGTCGATGACTGCGCTGGTGTAGGCGTGGGCGGTGGACTCGCTGATCTCGAACCCGGCAGCGATCTTCGCCAGGGTGGTGTGCTCGCGCAGGTACACCAGTGCCACTATCGCGCGCTGGGACGGACGGAGCTTGCAGCGGCGGTCACCCTCACGGGTGACGATGAGCATGGTGACCCACTCCACGAGCGCATGTGGCAGGTCGAGTGCGGCAGGATAGATGACCAACGAGGCCCCTGAGCAGCGTGGTTGAGACGTCGGACATCTCGATCAACTGCCCGGGGGCCTCGCTCGTTGCGCTTCACGGACCGTCACCCGATCGGTGGCCCGCTCGAAGAAGCTCACTGCTCGTCAAGCTGCGGTCATCAGAGTCGCTGGAGTATCAGGCTGCTGGTGGCGCGTGATCATGTCGTCGCGGATCAGTTGGTACACCTCGCGGGCTGCGTAGCGTTTCAGGCAGCGCATGACCTCGCGCTTTCCCTTTCCTTCAGCGGTGCGTCGTTCCAGGTGGAGGCGAGTGCGCTCGTCGTGTCGCATGCGGGTGACCACGATGCGGTGCAGAGTGGCGTTGGCCTGCCTGCCTCCGCCGCGGTTGAGCCGACGGCGCTGACACGACGCCCGCCCCTGCTTGGCGCAGGGGCGGGCGTCGTGTCAGTGTCCCGGTCAGCCGGCGCAGAGGGTCAGGTTGACCGTAGCGCCGCTCTTGACGGTCTTCGGGGCGTGCGGGGACACGCCAACCACCGAGCCCGGCTTGCAGCCCTTGACGACTGCCTTGGTGATGGCACCGGTCTTCAGCTCCGCCTTGAGGAGCGTCTGCTTGGCGAACGTCAGGTCCAGGTTCGCGAAGTTGATCGGAATGGTCGTGCCGTCGGGCGTGACGTACAGCACGGTGGTGGCGTCGCTGTTGGCGGACGTGCTGGTGGCCGCCGGGGTCGAGCTGCCGCTGCCCGCGGACGAGGTGGCCAGGGCCGTGCCCCCGCCCGCGGCAATGAGGGCGGCGGCGACGGCAGCGATGCCGATGGTGCGCCTGCGCCGGGTGCGGAGCAGGATCTGGGGCGCGTCGTAGTCGGGGGCCTCGGCGGAGTTCGCGAATCGGTTCATGGCGTTAATCAGTTCCTCTTCGAAAGATGGGCAGCCGGAAGGCCGCGCGTCGTCGTACGAGGTCATCGGATTCCTTCCTGGTGCCGCTGTGGTGAAGGGGTGGAGAGTACGAGCTCTGATCTCTGAGCTTCTCGATCCCGCGAGCGAGCTGAGAGCGCACCGTGCTGGGCGATATGCCCAGGTCGGCTGCGATCTCGATGTCGGAGAGGTCGTGGAAGTACCGCAGCACCACGATCGTGCGCATCCGCATGGGCAGTTGCTGCAGAGCGCGCACCAACTGGTCCCGGGTGTCCACCTGTCCGAACTCGTCTCCCGGAGCGGCTTTGTCACCGCTTTCGGCTTCGGAGGTCGTGACCAGGCAGCGGAACCCGCGCCAGCGGTCGTTGGCCAGGTTCACCATGATCCGCCGCGCATAGGCCTCCGGCGCGTCCTTCCCGGCGATGGTGCGCCACTTGCGGCAGGCCCGCTCCTGGGTCTCCCGGACCAGGTACTCCGCCGCCTCACGGTTGCCGGTCAGGACGAAGGCGGCGCGGAACAACGCGGCCGACCTCGCAGCGACGAAAGCCTCAAAGCCCATCTCCATACGCTCCTCCCTTCCTGTCACCCCTCCTCGACGTGAGCACCGCCTCATCTGCTGCACGGCCGCACTGAGACCTGGGCCACAGTGTCGATACCGCCCAGCGTCAACGACCACTGCTGCCAGTGTCGTTGCGGGGTCCGAGACGGCTGGACGACCGCAAAGTACTCAACGGGATCTTGTGAAAATTCCGCACTGGAACGGCCTGGCGGGACGTGCCGAGCGGTACGGCCAGTGGGCCACACGAGGCGGCCTGGCTGAGTGGAGCATGGACGCGCCGTACGCGGAGGGCGTTGCGGCCGGCAGCGCGCACAAACGAAGCGGCCTCACTGCCGTTGTCGCGGAGGCAGCACGGCAGGTACTGGGCCGGGAGCCACGTACGCATCGGGAGTGGGCGTCGGACAGCATGGTGGCGTTCGGCGAGGATCGCGGATGTCGGCCCGTACAGTGGATCGAACAGGGCCCGCATCGGGCGCACGCCGAGCCGGGCGCGAGCGTGTCACAGGGCGGTCGCGGTGACCGTCGGGACGGGCAGGGGCCCCAGCGCGATGGGGAGCTCAACCCACACACCGGGTAGCCGCACTCCTCAAACAGGGCGGCGACCAGCAGGAGGTAGCCCTCCGAGGAGACCACAAGGGTAACCGGCCGTCGGGAGCCGCCACCCCGCCCCGCCACTGACACACCCCAGAAGCCCAGAGGGCCCTTCCGTCGATCGCTAGTAGGGCTTGGTCATCTTCACTTGTGCATGCGTGTCTACTGCTCTGCGAACGTCGTTGGAATGGTGTGACACCTGAGGAGATGGCCTCGGTCCGGGATGACCTGGAGGCGTTCGCGGCGGGGTTGTTCGACCGATTCTTCCGTGCGGATCAGCGGCGGTGGGGGCAGGCGTATGTGCGGGGGCTGCTGCTGGAGGGCCGGCGTAAGTCGGTGGAGCCGATGGCTGCCCGTCTCGGTGAGGACGGAAATCGTCAGGCGCTGGCGCACTTCATCACCTCCAGTCCGTGGGATCCGGCGCATGTGCGGGCCCGGCTGGCCTGGCGGATGCACGAGGCGATCGGCCCGGAGGCATTGATTGTCGATGACACCGGCTTTTTGAAGGACGGGGATGCCTCGGCATGTGTGTCGCGGCAGTACACCGGCACCGCGGGCAAGGTCACCAAATGCCAGGTCGGGGTGTCGCTGCACCTGGCCCGCGATCATGCCTCCGCCGCGGTGAACTGGCGGCTGTTCCTGCCCGCGTCCTGGGATCCCGCCTCCACGGAGGCGGACCCGGACAAGATCGCCCGCCGCAGCCGCTGCGGCATCCCCGACCAGGTGGGGCATGTGGAGAAGTGGCAGCTGGCCCTGGACATGATCGACGAGACCCGGTCGTGGGGCATCGACATTCCCCTGGTCGTCGCGGACGCCGGCTACGGCGATGCCGCCGCCTTCCGCCACGGCCTGGAAGAACGCAACCTGCCCTACGCGGTGGGCATTTCCTCCCGCCACACCGCTCATCCGGCCGACGCCCGGCCCGTCCAGCCCGCTTATGCAGGCACGGGCCGGCCGCCGAGAATGCAGTATCCCGAGCCTGCGCAGAGGGTGAAAGACCTGGTCATCGCGGCAGGGCGGTTCGCGGTGTCCGTTGCGCCAGGTGGTGCGCGTCTGGGAGTGCTCGCCTGGGGCGGCACCGATCGTCTCGGTGGCCTCGGCCTCGATGAGCTCCTGCAGGATGCGCTCGCACACCACCCTGATTGCTTCAACTCCATCCGCCCGGCGTAGTGACTCAAGCAGCCGCATCAGCTCAGACTGGGACAAGGCCATCGCGTGCTCCTCCGGTTGAACTGGCCGTTCACCAGGGAGACTTGCGCGGTGGCCTGCCCTTGTTCAGGGGGCATGCGCAGTCAGCGGATGCACGCCCCGGGCAGAGACCCGCGCATTCCGGACTGCAGCCCGGCTACACCACTTCAGGGGACGCGATCCCACCACGTCACCCTTGTCTCCGCCGCCCACGCCTTCTGCACCCTGCAACGACTGGCACGACACCCAAAAGACACCGCGTCGGCCTGAGCCTCTACCGAATCGTCCGCGAACTGCAGACACTCCTCGCCACCTGGGCCGGCGCCTGCCCCACCTGCCACCGCGACATACCCACACCACTACGAACCTGACCAAGCCCTACTGGAACTCAAGAACTGACGGGAGGGCCTTGGGAGTTCGGCGCGCAGAGGTCTTGACCCGCGCTGACCAGAGGTCTTTGACAGGTACGCACTCCGTACTCCATCATCAGTCCACTAGTTCACTAGCTAAAGGGTGGTGGTGGACGTTGGAATTCCGGATCGACAGGCGCAGTGCGGTTGCCGCCTACCAGCAGATCGTTCAGCAGACCAAGCAGGCACTGCGTCTCGGCGTACTCGTGCCCGGGGACCAGTTGCCGACGGCCAAGGAGGTCGCGGCGACCTCCTCGGTCAATCCGAACACGACGCTCAAGGCGTACCGCGAGCTGGACCGTGAGGGCCTGGTGGAACTCCGGCAGGGCCAGGGCACGTTCGTCCGCCTGTCGCTGGCCCGTCCCCAGACGGGGGCGAACTCACCGCTGCGCGGCGAGCTGGAGGCGTGGATGGACCGGGCCCACGAGGCGGGCCTGGAGCAGGAGGACGTGACGGCGCTGGTCACGTCTGTGATGGAGGAGCGGTACGCCGAGACCGGGGCGGCCGCCGAGAACAAGGGGCACGGATGATGAACCACGGGGCGGGCCACGGCTACTTGGCCGGGGAGTCCGCGATAGAAGCCCGCGGCGTCGGCAGGAAGTACCGCCGGGGCTGGGCGCTGCGGGACTGCTCCTTCCGGCTGCCGGCCGGGCGGATCTGCGGTCTGGTGGGCCCCAACGGGGCCGGCAAGACCACGTTGATGGCCATCGCCGCCAACCTACTGGAGCCGACCGCCGGCACCCTGCGCGTGTTCGGGGCGGCCCCGGAGTCCGCGGAGGCCACTCGGCGTACGGCGTTCCTCGCCCAGGAGAAGCCGCTGTTCCGGCGCTTCACCGTCGCCGAGACCCTGCGCATGGGCCGCGAACTGAACCCGGGCTGGGACCAGCGGGCCGCCGAGGACATCGTCCGGTCGGGGAATGTGCCCTTCGAGGCGAAGATCGGCACGCTCTCCGGCGGCCAGCGCACCCGGGTGGCGTTCGCCCTCGCCTTCGGCAAGCGTCCCGACCTGCTGCTCCTCGACGAGCCGATGTCGGACCTCGACCCGCTGGTGCGCCACGAGCTGATGGGCACCCTGCTGTCCGAGGCCGCCGAGCGCGGCACCACCGTGCTGATGTCCACCCACATGCTCGCCGAACTGGAGAACACCTGCGACTACCTGCTGGTCATCGCAGGCGGCGGGCTGCGCCTGGCCGGTGAGGTGGACGAACTCCGCACCGCCCACGCCGTGCTGACCGGGGTCTACTCCGACGGGCGCACGCCCCCAGAGCTGGCGTACCACACCGTGGTCGAAACCCGCACCAGCGGACGGCAGTTCATCTCGCTGGTGCGCCCCGACGGGCCGGTCACCGGCCCCTGGCAGGCGAGCACCCCGACCCTGGAGGAACTCCTGCTCGCCTATCTGCGCTCACCCGAAGCCCCGCCGCTGATCGGTCCCAGCTCCTACGTCGCCCCCTCGGCGGTGGCGGCATGAGTACGATGACCAGCACCGGCAGTACGAACAGCTCCTCCTCCCACTCCGTCCGCACCGAAGCCGGCCGTGGCCTCCGGCTCACCGGCATGAACTGGCTGGTCTGGCGTCAGCACCGGGCCGCCTACTGGACCCTCCTGGTCGCCGCCGCCATCACCGTCGCGATGATCGTCTACCAGCGCCAGCAAATGATTACCTACCTCGACGGGTACGGCTATCCCCACCTGAAGTCCGGCTGGGAAGACAAGTTCGACGGGAGTCCGCTCAGCTCGGCTGGTCGGCTGCTCGGGTTCCTGCCCGTCCTGATCGGTGTCTTCCTCGGCGCGCCCCTGCTCGCCGGCGACCTGGAGAGCGGCACCGCCAAGCTCGTCAACGCGCAGTCCGCCAGCCGCGTCCGCTGGCTCACCACCAAGCTCGGTGTGACCGCACTCGTGGTCGTGGTGTGCACCACGGCGGTCTCCGTCGCGTTCACGTGGTGGTGGTCCTCAGTCAAGTCATCGCTATACGCCATAGATTGGGCCGGCCCGGACGGTTTCGACAACAGCGGACCCGTGCCCGTGGCACTCACCCTGCTCACCATCGTCGGTGGCGTGGCGATCGGCATGCTGCTGCGCCGGACCCTGCTGTCCATGGTCGTCACCCTGGGCTTCGCCGTCATCGTGCAGCTGGTGTGGTCGCACTTCCGGATGTCCCTCGGCAACATCGTGACCCTCACCAGCGAGAAGGGCGTCGGGGACGGCACCTTCCCGTCCGTGCCCAGCGGTGCCTACGTCGCGGACGAGTCCTATCTCACCGCTTCCGGCGACCTCATCGGCACGGGCAGCTGCACCGAGGCGACGGCGAAAGCCACCACCGCGTGCCTGGACAAGGCACATGTCGTCGGCTGGGCGATCAAGTACATCCCGATCTCGCAGATGTCCTCCATGCAGTGGCTCGGCGCCGCGATCCTGCTGGCCCTGACCGCCGGCATTGCGGCGTTCGTCATCCTCTGGGGCCGTAAGCGCCTCGTGTAGGCCGCCCCTGGGCCCGCGGACCCTCACCCGGACCCGCCCTTTTTCCCATCGGTACGCGGCCGAGCGGCCAACCGTCGCTCAGCCGCGCCCTGATGCTGCCCCGAAACAGCGGACAGACCAGCCAAACCATAATGAAAGGCTTGAGTTGAGCCGTACAAGCAGGCGCACACACAGCGTCACCGGCAGTCCCGCCGACGCAGGAGACGAGGATTCACCACCGCCTCGTCGGCGGCCGCCCTGGCGGTGGCGCTCGGCGCAGGGCCGCTGGCGGGCACGTCCGGCGGCGCGCAGGCAGCTCTCGCCGAAAACCCCGCTCCCGCTCCCGCGAGGACCGTCACGCTCGTGACCGGCGACAGGGTGACCTTGAACACCGACGGCAAGGTCACCGGCGTGGTGGCCGGTGAGGGCCGCAAGGGAATGGCCTTCCGCGTCCAGCAGGCCGCGGGACACGCATACGTCGTGCCGCGTGACGCCGAGCCGCTGATCGCGAACGGGACGGCCGACCGACGGCTGTTCGACGTGACGCGGCTGGTCGCCTCGCACTACGACGACGGCCGCCGCTCCGACCTACCGCTGATCGTCACCTACGACAAGGGTAGGTCCGTATCGGCGCGCACGTTCCGGAGCTCGGGGGCCACGGTCCGCCGGGAACTGCCGAGCATCAACGGCGACGTCGGGTGCGCAGGGCGACCCCGACGCCGAAGGCTACGTCTCCATGAGCGGTACCTCGATGGCAACCCCGCATGTGGCGGGGGCAGCCGCAATCCTGGCCCAGGAGCACCCGGACTGGACCGGCCAGCAGATCAAGGCCGCCCTCACCGCCTCCGCGAAACCGGCCGCTGCCACCTCCGCGTACACCCAGGGCACCGGCCGGGTCGACGTCGCCGCGGCGATCACCCAGCAGCTCACCAGCAGCCGGGCCTCCCTGGGCTTCGGCACACGGTCATACCCCCACACCGACGACCGTCCCGTCACCAAGAACGTCACGTACCGCAACACAGGTACCGCGCCGGTCACCCTCGACCTGGCCACCGAGGCCTACCGCAACGACGGAAAGCCCGCCGCCGAGGGCCTGTTCACCGTCTCACCGAAGCAGCTCACCGTCCCAGCGGGCAGCGAGGCGACCGCCACCGTGACCGCCAACACCCGCATGGGAACGGCCGACGGCAGCTTCGGCGGCTCGGTGACCGCCACCAGCGCCGACAACAACACCACCACCGTCCACACCTCCATAGGCGTCACCCGCGAGGTCGAGTCGTACGACCTGTCCATCAAGCACCTCGGTCTCGATGGACAGAACGCCAAGGACGCCTTCACAAGCATCTACGGCCTGGACAACCGCATCTGGAAGGACGCCGCCGCCGAGACCGATGGCGTATTCACCCTCCGCCTGCCAAAGGGGCGTTACACGCTGGAAGGCGTGATCCCCACCGACACCAACAACTGGTCCCTGCTGCTGCACCCCAAGTTCGCACTGACCAAGGACACAACCCTGGTCATGGACGCCCGGAAGACCAAGCCCGTCAAGATCATCGTGCCGGACGGCGCGGCCAGGCCCACGGGGGCCATGTTCTTCTTCCACGTCGAGGTCAACAACAGGCCGTGCACCTCTCTTTACAACGCCCCCTCGTTTCGGACCATGCGCATCGGACAGCTCGGCACCCCGGTGCCGACCGCCGAGGCGTCCGCCATGTACCACGGCATCTGGACCCACAAGGCCGTCAACTACCGACTGGCCTGGAACCGCACCGGTGACCTGTCCGGCTTCACGCAGCGCGTCAAGCCCTCGCAGCTGACCAAGGTCGATGTGGTCGTCGGGGCACCCACCAAGGGCAAAACCACGACCGTCTGGGCCGCACCCCTCATGCCCGGCGGCTACTACAACCCGTTCCAGACGGAGGGCCGTCTGCCGCTGACCGGCACCGACTACGTTCTCCCCAACGGCATCAAGTGGTTCTACCACGTGAGCCAGCTCGGCGCCCCCGACGAGGAGGGCACCCCGACCTGGGAGAAGACCCTGGTCAGCGCGCCCAGGGCGTACAAAGCGGGCAGGCAGTACACGCAGCGCTTCAACATCGGCGTCTTCGGCCCGTCCCTCCCATCAGGTGCTCTCGCGCACGGCGTCGACCGGCCCGGCGCCGTCCGTCGCGGCGACACCTTCTCGGCGTACCTGCCGCTGTTCTCCGACGGCGCCGGCAACCTGGACACCTCTACCCACACCAGGGCCCGGAGCTCGCTCCACGCCGACGGCGAGACGATCTTCACCGTCGACGAACCGCTGAACGGCGACTCTCACCCTGTCCCCGCCGGCAAGCGCACCTACCGGCTCAACGTCGATGTCTCCCGCTCCCCGGCGCAGTTCGCGGTCGGCACCCGTACTACCGCCACCTGGACCTTCGCCTCGGCGCACATCCCCGGTGACACCGCCGAGAGGCTTCCGCTGACGGTCGTCCGCTTCTCCCCGAAGCTGTCAACGGCCAGTACCGCCAAGGCCAGGACGCCCCTCACGGTGCCCTTCAGCCTCCAGGGCGCGGTCACCAAGGCCGACACGCTGCGAAAACTCGCCTTCGCCGTCTCCTACGACGGCGGCAGGACCTGGAAGAAGAATAGGGCCCTGGACGGCGACCGGCTCAAGTTGCACAGCCCCACCAAGCCCGGCTCGATCTCACTGCGCGCCACGCTCACCGACGCCGACGGCAACACCCTCACCCAGACCTTCTACGACGCCTACCGCACCACCAGGTAGGGCGCGCACACCCTGCACCTACCGCGCGCCGCGTCCAGCCGGCCAGCGCCCTCGACGGTCGCGTTGACCTGGCGGCGGTGAAGCCTGCGATCGCCGGGGCTCTCAAAGAACGGGCAGAGCGGTGCCGTCCCGCAGCTCTGCCCGCCTCGCCCCCCACCTAGCGAGGCGGGCCTGTGCACGTTCAGTCCCTGCCGTTCGGTCCCTCACAAAAGTGCAGGTCAAGGCGTTGGGTGATGCCCTTCAGGGACCCAAGGGACTCTAGTTGGAGGTTATGAACGAGTCCTGTGTGCCCGCACCGGATGCGACGCGGTGACGGCGGAGGCGTGCGGCTGCCGTCAGGCCAGGGCGGGCGGAGGGCCCGGTGGCGGGGGCGCGGACGCGGGAGGCGGGGCGAACGGGTCTATGGCGGCGATCGTGGGCGTCTGCTTCGGGCGGTGCTTGTCGGTCTTGCAGCCGGCGAAGGGGCCTTGCGCGTCCCGCAGGCCGTCCATGACCGACGACAGGTAGTCGCGATGCCAACTGGCGGGACCGGTCATCCTGGAGCCCGGGCCCGTCAGGTCGCCCCAGGCGAGCCACAGGCCGTGGAGCTGGGCGACCGCCTCACGGTGCTCCCACCAACGGGGACACCAGGGGGCGCCGGACGTCACTTCCCGGCCGTAGACGGGCAGCAGTACGTGGTGCGCCCACAGGGTGAGCTGGCGCAACGTGCTCGCGTATGCGGGGCCCTCCATACAGAGGATGAACAACGGTGCCGACGAATGCTCCTCCTCGGCGGCAGGCTCTTTTGGCGCGGCTCCGTGCCGCTGCCCGGAAGCGGCGGCCGCGGGCTTTTCTGCTGGCATGGTCGACATGGCCCTCCTGGGGGTTCTCGGCAGTTCGGATGCGGGCCGGGGTGGCTCGGCACGTGGAGCCGGAGCACAACGGGCACCCGCCCCGCCGGGTTTACTCGTCCGGTCGTACCACCCCGAGGATGTCCATCGAGGCGGCCGGAGAGACGTACACCCAGCGGCTGGAGCGGGGCCTGGATGATCATGCCGTCGCCGATGTAGAGGACGACGTGGCTGGCGTCGGCGAAGTAGATGATGAGGTCGCCGGGGCGCATGTCCGCGACGGGGACGTGCTTCAGGCGGCGCCACTGTTCCTCCGAGGTGCGGGGGATGATGTGGCCGGCCCCGAGCCAGGCCTGCGAGGTGAGGCCGGAGCAGTCGAAGGAGTCGGGGCCCTCGGCGCCCTGCCGTAGGGCTTGCCGAGCTGGCGGGTGGCGAAGGCGATGGCCTTGAGGATGCCGGTCTCCACCCATTTCGCCGGGGCCACGCCGGCCTCCTTCTTGTCCAGCGAGGCAAGCCGCTCCACCTCCTTCTTCTCCAGTCGCGACTCGATCTCTTTGGCGTCGTCGATGTGCATTTCGACCGACTGGCGCTCGGAGTCCTTGGCGCGGCGGCTCGCCCGCAAATTCTTCAGGCTGTCGATGGCTTTGTCGGTCCCAGTGCCCAGGTCCTTACGAGTGACGGTCAGCACTCCCGGCGTCGCCTGCTGAGCCTGACGGGCCAGAGAGGACCTCACAGCTTCGTGCGGCGCCATGACGCTCACTCCTGAGGGGAGTGAACGGGCTTGTGCAGCAGGCGTTTGTCCAAAGCGGCAAGCATTTCCGTGCTGTAGTACGGGTCCTGCCGGAACATTTCCCGTAAAGCCGAGGCGAGTTCGTCGATGACATCTTCGTCCGTCACGCCGCACCACTCCTGGTAGGCGTGGTCGAGGCAGGTGCGCGTGCTGGGGAGATCCCCGCGCGCCGAAGAGGCGTGGAACCGGGCGGCGGTCAGCCAGAGTCGGGCGGACAGAGCGTGATCCGCGGTGATACGGGCGACGACGGCGCGTACCTCGATCCAGTGCGTGGCCTCGGCGGACTTGGCGCCGTGCATGCGGACGGCCTCGTTCTCCAGCTTTCTTATGGTGGCCTCGACCGCCCTGAAGCGTCCCCTGCGCGCTTCGCTCCACAGGAAGGCGTGGATGTCGCCACCGGGTATGTGGTTCAGGGCGAGGAGCGGATGCTGCGGGAAAGCGACGAGACCACGTACCTCGCCTGCGGTGTCCATGTCCGTGACGGTGTCCGTTTCCGTCGCCGGATTCGCGCGGCGCGCGTCCGCGACCACCACAGCGCTCACCCCCAGCGTGATCATGAGCAGTCCGGGCCACGCTGTCGCGGCGGGCAGCTGGCCGAGCCACAGCCACGCGATGAGCGCGGCCACGGGCGCTTCCAGCAGCAGCAATATGCTCACCGCCGTGGCCGGCGCCCGGCCGAGGACGAAGTTGAGGGAGAACAGGCCGAGCAGCTGGGGGAAGATCAGCAGACCCAGCAGGGCGAGCCAGGTGCCGCCGTTGAAGGCGAACAGAGGCGTTCCGGTGACGAGGCAGAGGATCAGCAGCTCCACCGTGCACACCGAGGAGCACAGCACCGAGTACACCATCGTGCTGACATCGGGGCGGGCCTGTTCGCTGATCGCCGTGTAGCCGGCGAGGGCGATCGCGCCCACGAGGGCGAGCGCGTCACCGACGACCGCTTCGGTGCCCGCCCGCCCGTCCATGCCGCTGGCGATCGCCGCGCCCGCCACCGAGATGCCGAGGCCGGCCCAGGTCGCGCGCGGCAGCCGGTGGCCCTGCAGCGTCGAGATGAGGGCCTGCCAGACGGGCTGGGTGGCGACCAGGGCGGTCGCCATGGCGACACTCGTCATCCGGGTGCTGGACATGAAGGTGGCGAAATGCGCGGCCAGCGCCGTACCGGCGAGGGCGCCCAGGAGAGCGCCTCGTCGTTGCTCCTTGCGTACGAGGAAGCGCTCGCCGCGGAAGACCTTCCTGAACTCGCGCCGGCGGATCAGCGCGACAATCGGTCCGAGGGTCAGGAGCCCAAGGGCGTTGCGGCCCAGCGCCAGCGCGAGCGCGGAGCCGGTGGCGAACGCGGTGAGCGGCGCGGTCGCGGAGAACGCGCCGACCGTCACCAGCACGGCGGTGATGGAGATGGCATCAAGCTTGGTGCGCATGGCGTGGGGGAACTTTCTTGCGACAAGGAGTTCATGGGTGACCGTCAAAACCGGTCAGCAAGGTCGAGGCCGGCGGCACAGTTCCGGCTAGTCCGGGCGCGGGCCCGCTTCTCCCGCGACCGTGCGCAGCAGCGGGCGGCTCGCCGCACTCGCGCTGGTCAGACCTGCGAAGCCCAGCGCCAGGCAACCGGCGAGAAGCAGGGCGCTACTGCCGTCCAGGTGTGGGGCGCCCCCGGCGAGTGTCAGTGGCGCCGCGCAGAACAGCCCCGTGAGCACCGCGCCGCCCGCGAGCACGGCGGCGGGCAGGACCGACTCCGTACGCCTGGCCGCGTCGAGGATCCGCAGCGGGGTGCCCGCCAGATGGAGCAGGCCGTAGGTGCGGCGGCGGTCCAGGACGGAGGAGGCGGCCGTGATGCCCGTAGCGGCGATGGCGATGGCGAAGCTCGCGCTGAGCACGGCCAGCGTCACGAGGTGGAAGTCTCGGTTGAACTGGCGCGACTGCCAGTCGACGTCCGGGCCCGTGAGGGGGTACTGGCTGGGTACGAGGCCGGTGAGCGCACCGCGTGCCGCGTCGAGGCGGCCCGGGTCCGCGACAGTCGCGGTGACCTGGCGTTCGCCGTCTTCGCCGGTGCCGGTGGCGACCCAGTCGTCGTTCGCGCCGACGGTGGCGTGGATGCCTGCGCGTTCCAGGCGCGCGGTGGCCTCCCGTCGTACGGTGGCGACGCGCTCTTTCCGTACGGACAGCGCGAGTTGATCCGCTCTGCCCCACGGTGCGTCGCCGCCCAGGCTGAACAGCGCAAAGAAACCGGCCACGAAGGCCGCCAGCGTCAGCGCCGACACCGCGCGCCACACGGACTTAGGGTCCTCGAGCAGCCGACGCCCCGCCAGGAGGGTCGCCGGTCGCCGCGCCGACCGGGCTACGACAGCGCCGAGTACGCCGACCACCCAGGGGCCGATGACGGACAGCGCAGCGAAGACGGCGGCGCAGCAGTACACCACCGCGTCGATGTCCATCGGCCTGCCCTTGGAGAGCTGTTCGTAGCCGACCAGCACGGCCACGAACAGCAGGGCGCGTACAGCCTTCAGACGGGGAGTGCGCGAGCGGCGTACGACGCCGAGCGGGCCCACGACCACCTGCCGCAGTCCCGTCAGCGCGCTGACCGCCACCATCAGCACCACACCGGCGAGTACGGCGAGCAGGACTCCCGTACCGACCCAGAGGTCGGAGACGTACCAACTGCCGCCTGCCAGAGGGACCTTGGCCGCGAGGGGCAGCAGGAGCGCATAGCCCAGCGCACCTGCGACGGCGCCCGCCGTGCCGGTGAGCGTCGCCTCGGCCGCCGCGATCCCCGCGATCCGGCCGGGCACCGCGCCCAGCAGCCGCAGGCTCGCCAGTCGTGTGTCGCGACGTGACACGGACAGCCGGGCCGAGGAGGCGCCGAGCATGAGCAGCGGCACGATCAGTAGTACCGTGGCGATCTTCACCAGCGCCTGGTACTGCGTGCTGAGGCCGTCCGCCGTGCGCTTGCCCGCGAAGTCCGCGACGGGCGTGGGCGTGACAATGTCCCCTGGACGGCGCGGGTCGGTGCCTCGCTTGACCGTCATCGCCGGGGCGTCGGCGCGGTGCCCGACGACGGCCACCTTCTCGCCGGGTCTGACCAGCGCGGCGCGGCCGAGCGTGCCGGTGGTGTTCCTGCTGCCGGGCAGCCTGCCGAGCGCGGGCGACGTCCACACCTCGCCCGGCTTCGGGAAGTGCGGCATACCGGGAGGCGCGGGTGCCTCGCCGCTCCGGCCCGGCAACGCCGCGACATCGACGACGGTCACTGGCTCACCGCCGATGAAGGTGGTGCCCACCGCCTCGACTGCCACCGCGCGCGAGAGCCCGGCCTTGACGGGGGTACGCCAGTCGGCGTGCGCGGCGCGTGAGCCGAAGCCGAGGTTGGCGCCGACGCACAGGAGCAGCAGCGTGGTGCAGATCGCCGCGGCGGCCACGGATAGTCCGGCGCCGAGACGGCCGTGCCTGCCGCCGCCGCGCAGCAGTCGCCAGGTCAGGGTCCAGGTGGTGCGGTCCAGGGTCCTCGCAGTCCTCATCGCACAACTCCGCCGGTCACGCCGGTCACGCCGGTTGCTCCGGTTGCCCCGGTCCAGGCCAGCTCCGGCTCCGGCTCCCGTACGATCCGCCCGTCCCGCACCTGCACCGTACGGTCGCACCAGCGGGCCACCGACCGGTCGTGGGTGACCACGACCAACGCCGTGTTCTGCCGCCTGGTGATCTCCGTCAGCATCCGGATCACGTCCTGCCCGGTGGCCTGGTCGAGCGCGCCCGTCGGCTCGTCGGCGAAGACGACCTGGGCGCCCGCGACCAACGCCCGTGCGAGCGCCACCCGTTGTGCCTGCCCGCCGGACAGCTGGCCGGGACGGCTGTCCTCCTTGCCCTCCAGCCCCAGCGGCGCGAACCACTGCCGCGCGCGCCGCTCCGCCTCGCGGCGCGAGGTACCGCCGAGCATCAGCGGGAGCGCCACGTTCTCCACGGCAGGCAGTTCGGGCAGCAACTGCCCGAACTGGAAGACGAACCCGAAGCGGGTACGGCGCAGTTCGCTGCGGTGCGGCTCGCGCAACTGGTCGATGCGCTCGCCGTTCAGCAGCACCTGGCCGCTGTCCGGGCGCTCGATGTTCGCGAGGCAGTGCAGCAAGGTCGACTTGCCGGACCCGGAGGGGCCCATGACGGCCAGCGACTCGCCCGCCTGCACGGCGATGTCCACGCCGTCGAGCGCGTGGGTGGATCCGAAGGACTTGGACAGTCCGATGCCGCTCAACACGGTTGGCGGCCAGGAGGTGTTGTGTGTCATGTGCTCCAACATCCGCCTCTGCGACGTCCCTTCGCCTCAGCCGGCCGACCGGTTGGGAGCCGCCGCGTCGTCCTTTCGGCCGAGGCCGCACGGCGGGGGCCGCGCCTACGCTGCGGGATGTGCGAGACGCGAGAGACACAGACGATCACACCCGGAACTCCCCGCCGCCCCACCGCACCGCCCTCACTGCACTGGGGGTGGTCATGGCGCTGTTGTGGGCGGTCGACGTGACCGGTGTCGCGTCCGACGCCGGACTCGAAGGCGACAGCGCATGGTTCAGGCTGGTCCCGGGCCTCGTGGCGGCCGTCGTGCTGCTGCCCGGCAGACGTCTCGCGCCGGCCTGGGGCGCGGGTGGGGCGGTGCTCGTCTCCTGGACGGTGACGCTCGCCTTCTTCACGTCCGTGAAGCCGTGGCTGATCGCCGACTGGGGCCTGCTGGAGACGCTGTGCCTGCTGCTCCTGCTGGTGCGCACCATGAGGGACACACCGCAGCCCTGGCTGACCGCCACGCTGGGCACCGCACTCGCCTCCGCCGTGATCTCGGCACCGATGCGGATGCACAACAGCGGAAACGTCTACTTCTCCTTCCTCCTGATCTTCTTCACGGGCGGCGCCGTGGGCATCGGCTCCTACCTCCGCAGCCTCGACGACCGCAGAAGCCGCGCCGTCGCCGACACACGCCGCAATGAGCGTCTCGAACTCGCTCGCGAACTGCACGACTTTGTCGCCCACCACGTCACGGGCATCGTCGTCCAGGCCCAGGCGGCCCAGGCGATCCGTGAGATCGCGCCCGAGCAGGTGGACCCGCTGCTGCGCGGTATCGAGCAGGCCGGGGGCGAGACCCTGCAGTCGATGCGCAAGCTGGTGCGCGTGCTGCGCGACGACACCGCACGGGCGGTGCGCCCGGGGGAGCTGTACGCCGAACTGGGCGAACTGGTCGCCACGTTCTCCGAACGCGACGCCCCCGCCACCCTCCAGGTCGCGGCCGAGGCCCGACAGGCGCGGCCGGCCCCCGAGGTGGAGACCTCCGTTCGGAACGTCGTGCGCGAGGCGCTGACGAACGTACGCCGCCACGCGCCGGGGTCACCGTCCGTCTGCGTACGGGTCGCCCTGTCGGACGACGACGGTGGTGAGGCCGACAGCGTGGCCGTCCGGCGGCTTCGGGTCGAGGTGCACAACGCACCACCGCCTCAGCCGGTGGCGCCGAACGCCGAACCCCTCGGCGGGCGCGGCAGCCTCGGCCTCATCGGGCTGACCGAACGCGCCGAGGCCGTCGGAGGCACGCTCCACGCGAGCCAGACTGGGGACGGTGGTTGGAGGTTGACGGCGGAGTTCCCGGTACGGGGGCTGTGAAAGGATCATTCGCATGACCAACGCCAGTGGAGTGAACGGCAGCTGGTCGGTGGTGCGGGTCCTGATCGCCGACGACCAGGAAATGGTGCGCACCGGTTTCCGGTTGATCCTCCAGGCACAGCCCGGTATCGAGGTCGTGGGCGAGGCGGCCGACGGCGCGCAGTGTGTGGAGTTGGCCAGGAAGCTGCGGCCCGACGTGTGCCTGGTCGACATTCGGATGCCGAAACTCGACGGGCTGGAAGTGACCCGGCTGCTCGCGGGCCCCAAAGCCGTCGATCCGCTGCGCGTGGTGGTCGTGACCACCTTCGACCAGGACGACTACGTCTACGGGGCCTTGAGTAACGGTGCCTGCGGGTTCCTGCTGAAGGACGCTGGCCCCGGACTGCTGGTGGAGGCGGTACGCGCGGCGGCGCGCGGCGACGCGCTGATCTCCCCCTCCGTGACCGTACGGCTCCTGAAGCGGATCGGTGAACAGCGGCCCGCTTCCAGCAGCGAGGTGTCCTCTGGTCCGCTGACGGAACGAGAGCTGGATGTGGCCCGGCTGGTCGCCGACGGGAGGACCAACCAGGAGATCTGCGCCGCACTCTGCGTCTCGCTGTCAACGGTGAAGTCCCATTTGGCCAACATCCAGGCTAAATTGGGGTTGCGCAACCGCGTGGAGATAGCAGCTTGGGCATGGCGCTGCGGCGTGGTCGGTGACCGCTGAACCCGTCGCCGTGTAGCGCCGTCCCGCGCGGCACTCCGCTCATTGAGCGACTTGTTGGTGAGCTTGAGCCTCCGTGATGAAGCATCAGGGCCGAACTCCGCGGCGATCTGGGCAGCGGTATCTGCCCAACGCCCGTCCGGGCCCTTCTCCTCATGCATGCCCTGGCTGCACCTGCCGCAGGTCGAGCCTCGGCTTTTGACCACCCGTATGCCCGCGGGCCCGGGCGGCGGCCCGTCCGTCCATGCGCGGGAACCATGAACTGGAGCTTCCCCTTGATCGTGAACACCTGGAGACTGGGATCTTGAGGTTCCAGAGGAAGTAGCATCAGGTGGGAAGCAAGTACACGAAGCGGTACACCGAGGAGTTCAAGCGGGACGCGTCAAGGGCCAACCACCCGCCAGCCGCGTCCACAACCTCAGTACACCAAGCGCGCTGGCGGGACAGGACCGGGGCCGAAACACCCGACCGGACAGGCCCACCGAGCGTCGGAAGCCGACGGTACGCCGCTGTATCCGGTGCCGTGTCAGTCACCGTCCTCGATACTCTGCCCGGGGCTACGTCATGGATCCGACCGCGGACCGTTCCGATCCGTGCATCAGGTGGTGGAGCAGGTCGCGGTGGCTGGAAGCCGGAGCCAGCCGGTCTAGGAGCGCGCACGCCTGCTGCCGCAGGACGCCGACGCGGTCGGCGTAGTCGGCTTCGATACCTGGCTGGCGCAGGGCCGCCGACAGTTCGGTTCGCGCTTCGGGGTCGTGTCGGGCATGGGTGTGCAGCCACAGCAGATGCCGGCGCGCCCCGGGTTCGGCCTTCTCCAGGGCGTGGGCGAGCAACAGGGTGACGGTCCCGTTGGAGAGGTCCTCGTCGCGGCCGGAACCCCTGTGCGCGGCGTCGTTGGCGACTTGGCGCAGGAGGCCGAAGAGTTCGCCGAACGCGTGCCAGGCACGCAGGGACATCGGGTCGGCGGTCGATAGTCGGGCCGCCATGACGGCGTCGCGTCCGTAGGGAGCGCCGGTCTTCCCCCGGTAGGTCTTGATCGCCTGCGCCCAAGTGAACGGGCCGTCGAAGGAGGCAAGGTCGGCGAGCTGCCCCGCGGTGGCCCGAAGGGACGTGCGGAGGAGGGTGCGTCGCCAGAATCCGGTGATTTCCGGTGGAAGTTGCCGCCGGTCAATGATCGCGAACGGCACGAGGGTGCCGCACGCCATTGCCAGTAGTACCAGGCGAGCGGCGTCCTGGGCGGGGGAGGGGGCGTTCTCGGCGGTGGATAGCTGGTGGGGGGTGAGAGGGGCGGACACACCAGGGGAATCGGCGAGATCATCCAGCGCCTGCGCTCCCGCCCACCAGAGCCGGGAGACAGCTACCACCGGCATGGCGTCCTCGGGCTGCCCGCCGAGGGCACCTGCCACCAAGATGCCGAAGAGCCGCGCCGGGACGCTACCGGGATAGCGGTCGAGCAGACCAGACAGCCCGGAGGGGAGCAGGCCCGGGTTCTCCTGGCAGGCGGCTTCCACACCTGCGCGGGCCTCGGCCTCGACCCGCTCTAGCCACACGGCCGGTGGAATGGCCGCCGAGGAGTCACCGTCGGCCGTCCGCCACGTCAGCACAGGTACCGGCGGCGTCAGCACACGTAGAAGATCGCGGTCGCCTCGTCATCGGTGACGGTGGCGCACGGGGCGACGGGCGCGTGGGCCGAAACGGGTTCGTGGCCCTCGAGAAGGTACTCGGTCCGCTCGATGTCGGCGAGGAGTTCGGCGGTCGCGGGCATGTCGTTTCCTTTCGATCCCTCCGTCACTCAGGTGACGGGTGGTACGGGTGGGGCCTGCCGATTCTTGCAGTGGGCGAGCGGAGCTGACAAGGACAGGCCGATGTCAACTTCCAGTAAAAATAGGCAAGTTCGCATATCCGCGGAAGGTGCTGCGGTCCCGTCGGACCGCCTCGCCCCCGCGCACCATAGCGGGGAAGCGGGCCAGCAACAGGGGAAACGCGACGCGGGCCTCCAGCCTCGCCAGCGCGGCACCGAGGCAGTAGTGCGCACCCGCACCGAAGGAGAGTGGCTGGACGGACCGGCGGAACGGGTCGAAGCGGTCGGGGTCGGGAAAACGGCCGGGGTCGCGGTTGCCTGCCCCGAGGAACACCATGACATGGCTGTTCGCCTCGATCCGGTCAGCCCCCTCGATGTCCACCTCCTCCGTAGCCCAACGGCTGGTGAGCTGCAGCGGCGACTCCAGACGCAGCAGCTCTTCGACGTAGGCGTCGGCGAGGCCGGAATCCGCCGCGAGCCTGGAGGCGAGACCACGATGGTCCAGCAGGACGCCCATGCCGTTGCCGATGAGGTTGGCGGTGGTCTCGAAACCGGCCAACAGCAGGGAGACCAGGTTGGAGCTCAGCTCGCGGGTCGACAGGCCACCTCCCGCGTCGTGCGTCGCGATCAACGCGCCGGTCAGGTCGTCACCGCGCATGCCACGGCGCCTGCGGACCAGATCGTTGAAGTAAGACTCAAGTTCGATGGCAGCCCGGTCTGCGGCGGCGGTGTGCTCGCCGGGCGGCCGGGGCTCCAGAACTTCCGTCAGTTCGTGTGCCCGCTCCCGCAACCACTGCTGCTCGGCGGCCGGCAGACCGAGCAGCGCGCAGATGACTCGGATCGGCAGCGGGTAGGCGAACTCGTCCATGAAGTCCACGACCTCTCCGGAGCCGCCCAGACAGGCCAGGTACGCCGCGAGTTTGGTGGCCTCCACGGTGATCGCCTCGCGCAGTGCCTCCACCCGGCCCGGCGAGAACGCCACCGCCGTCAGCCTGCGCACACGGATGTGTTCAGCGCCGTTCGCCTTCAACAGCGAATCCGCGATCAGGCGGCTGGCCGGGCCCTCCGGCCACCCCATGACCCGTAAGCGAGGGTCACGCAACAACGCGTTGATCGCGTCGTAACCAGTCGCCGCGTAGAAGTTTGCACCCAACCGCACCACCGGCCCGTGGGCACGCAGAGCGGCGTAGGCGGGATACGGATTTCGGCGCCCCTCGGACGAGGCCAGGAAGCGCGCCGCCTCACTGATCAACATACGACCAGACCCTAGTCGAACGAGGTTCCTCTCTCCTGACCGAAGGCGAGAAGCCAGCTCCCCCTCCCATCCCACTTCAACCCAGCCACTGACCCCACCAGAAGCCGCTGGGGCGGCCGTGTGTCGAAAGTGGATCTTGGGCTGTGAATGATCACGGTTCATGGTTTCGAGGCCGACCTGTGGACCCTGGGACGAGTCGGCACGGTCGTCACCCGGGCAACGGGGTGGTGTTGTCGAGGGCATCGGGGCGGCGGCTGCCGCACCTACTCACTCCGTGGGTGGGGCTCCGCTGCTGCGGCAGCGACTGAACTGGAAGCATGCGTCGATGGCCGGGGCCTTGGGCTACCACTCCTCCGAACCCGATGGCGGGGCTCGCCTGTGTTTCCACCTCAGCTTGTCGTTTAACCAAAGGCGTTCGGCGGGGACGCGGCGACGCCGACCTGGGCGGTCCAGGACCCGGGCTCCCGGGGCGGATCCCAGGTCACGTCGACGCGCGCTTCGTGGAAGTCGTGCGCGACTCCCACCACCATGGCCGCAGCGGCGGCCCGTGCCTCGGCTGGGCCGGCGTTGACCGGAACGTCGGTGAGGCGCCCGCAGTGGATCCCGCCGTCCACGGTGAGAACACTGTGGCGCCAGCCCTCCGGCGTCGCGAGCAGGACGATGCCCTTCGGCATGCCGAAGGGAGGTCGCCTCTTCTTCTCCCGCTTCCGTCTCAC
>NZ_JBEXET010000037.1:0-57228 GCF_040606415.1 Streptomyces sp. NPDC005423
GCCCCCCGAGCCCCCCCGCCCCGGGGCCCGCGCCCCCCCCCCCCGCCCCCCCCGGGCCGCGGGGCCCGGCGCACGGCGGCCGTGGCACCGCGCGGCGGCCGGGGGGGGCGGGGCCGGACTCACGGACCGCCGCTGATGAGGGCATGGTTTCATGAGAGCAGAGCGCTCGCATCGTGTAACGCGGGAGCGCTCACATGATGGGAGTCGAGACTCACCCCGCGCCGCGGGGAGGGGTCCCCGAGATGTGGGAGGGATACCGATGGCAGCGCAGGGTTCGGCGGGGAGGACCAATCAGAAGCTGCGGACGCGTAACGCCATCGTGGCGGCCGCGGCGGAGCTGAGCCGTACCGGGCGTGAGGTGACGATGCCGGAGGTGGCCAGGGCGGCGCTGGTCTCGGAGGCCACGGCCTACCGCTACTTCCCCGACCTCTTCAGCCTGCTGCGGGAGGCGATCGCGGGGCAACTGCCCACCCCGGAGGAGGCTCTCGCCTCGGTCGCGGACTCCGAGGACGCGGTGGAACGGGTGGCCGCCGCCACCGAGTTCCTGCTCCGCCATGTGCTGGCCAGGCAGGGCGTGGTCCGTGCCATGATCGCGGCGACGGTCGTCCGGCCCGCCGAGGCCGCCGCCCGCCCCGGCCTGCGCTTCGGCCTGATCGACAGCGCCCTGGCCCCGCTCACCGGCCTGGCCCCCGCCGCCCGCGCCCAGTTGAGGCGCGACCTGGCCGTGGTCGTCAGCGCCGAAGCCCTCTTCAGCCTGACCGACCTGCACGGCCTCGACCCCGAAGAAGCCGTCACCAGCATCGTCCACACGGCCGGCACGCTCACCCGGGCCGCCGTTCAAGCCGCCCGCTGACCACCCTGCGGCACGAGAAAGACCGGTGCCGTCGGCCCCCCCGGCAGGGGAACCGACGGCACCGGTTCCTTCTCAGACGGCGGGCTGTCGCAGTACGGCGACGTCCCGGGGGGAGAGGACGACCGTGCCGTCCTCCTCCGCGTGCCCGACCAGGAGTTCACCGGTGAGACCCGGCAACGGCACCGCTCCGTCCGTCCTGTTGACCAGGAAGAGGAAGCGGGCCCCGGCGTCACGGCGCACGATCAGCTCGACGCTTCCCCTTGCCGCGTCCGGCAGTTCACTCTCGACGCCGGCGGGCGCGAGCAGCGTGGGCAGCAGGCCGGCGAGCCCGTCGGGACCCAGCCGCGTCGAGACGTAGGAGGCCGAACCCCGGCCCACCGTACGGCGGGTGACGGCCGGTCGGCCGGCGTACGTGCCGTCGCGGTAGCGGGACAGCACCTCGACGTCGGTGCCGGTCACCGTGATCCGGTCGGTCCACAGGGTGCCCGTCGCGGTGCCGTCCGCCTCCAGCCCGACCGTCTCGCCGTCGAGCAGCGGGCCGAACTCCTCGATGCGGATGCCGAGCAACTCCCGCAGCGCGCCCGGGTATCCGCCCAGCCAGATGTGGTCGTTCTCGTCCACGACACCGGAGAAGTACGTGGTGACCAGGTGGCCGCCCTGCTCGACGTACCGGGTGAGTTCCTTGCCCAGCGCGGCGGGGATCAGATGCAGCACGGGGGTGATCAGCACGTCGTAGCGGTCGAGGGGCGTGGCGGTGGTGACGACGTCGGCGCGGACGCCCAGGGCGAGGAGGGCGGAGTACCAGTCGAGCGCTTCCCGGCGGTAGTCGAGCCGGTCGTTGGGGTGGGAGTCCTGTTCGCTCGCCCACCACGACTCCCAGTCGAAGACGACGCCGACCCGGGCCGGTTCCCGCTCGGTGCCCGCGACGGGGGCCAACGTCCGCAGCGTACGGCCGAGTTCGGTCACCGCGCGGAAGAGGTCACTGTCCGGTCCGGCGTGCGGGACCATCGCCGAGTGGTACTTCTCGGCACCGGCCGCGGACTGGCGCCACTGGAAGAAGCACACCGCGTCGGCGCCGTGCCCGACGTGCAGCAGCGAGTCACGGGCCAGCTCGCCCGGCCGCTTGGCCTTGTTCACGGGCTGCCAGTTGACCGCACTGGTGGAGTGCTCCATCAGGGCCCACGGACGCCCGCCGGCCAGACCGCTGACGAGGTTCGCGGAGAAGGACAGCTCGTCGCGGTCCTGCGGGCCGGGCGTGACGTAGTGGTCGTTGGAGACGAAGTCGACCTCGGCCGCCCAGTCGGCGTAGTTCATGCCCTTGGTGTTGCCCATCACCATGAAGTTGGTGGTGACCGGCACGGTGGGCGTGATCTCGCGCAGCAGGTCGCGCTCCGCGCGCAGGTACTCCTTGAGCGCGTCGGAGGAGAACCGCTTGAAGTCCAGCTGCTGCGTGGGGTTGGGGAAGGAGGCGGCCAGCCGGGGCGGCAGGATCTGCTCCCAGGCGCTGTACCGCTGGGACCAGAACGCCGTGCCCCAGGCGTGGTTGAGGCCGTCGAGGGTGGTGTACCGGGCGCGCAGCCAGTCGCGGAAGGCGCGGGCCGCGTCGTCGGAGTAGTCGTAGACGTTGTGGCAGCCCAGCTCGTTGGAGATGTGCCAGGCCACCAGGGCGGGGTGGTCCGCGTAGCGTTCCGCCAACTTCCGTACCAGGCGCAGCGCGTGGTCGCGGAAGACCGGTGACGTGGGGCGCCAGTGCTGCCGGCCCCCCGGCCACAGGGTCTCGCCGGAGGCGGTCACCGGGAGGATCTCCGGGTGTGCCGTGGAGAGCCAGGGCGGCGGGGAGGCGGTGGCGGTGGCCAGGTCGACCTCGATGCCGCCCGCGTGCAACAGGTCCATGATCTCGTCGAGCCAGCCGAAGTCCCACTCGTCCAGCGCCGGTTGGATACGGGCCCAGGAGAAGATCGCCAGCGAGACGACGGTGACGCCGGCCTCGCGCATCAGCCGGATGTCCTCCTCCCACACCTCGCGCGGCCACTGCTCGGGGTTGTAGTCGGCGCCGTAGGCGAGTCGGGGGGTGGGCTCACCGTCCGGCCCGTGCGGAAGCCGGGACTGGAGGGTGGAGATCATGGTGGTCCTTCCGATTACTGCACAGGTGGAGCGAGATGCGTGGGGGTCCGCGGGCGGCCGCCGCCGCACCGCTGCGCGGCGGCGGCTCCCGAGGAGGTGCCGACTGCTACTTGGAGACGGTGAAGCCCTGCTCGTTGCCGTACTTGACGGAGGCGTCCTGCCAGGCCTTCAGACCGTCCGCCAGCGAGGTGCCGGAGATGTACGCCTTGCCGACGGTGTCGTTGAAGATCGAGTTGGCGTACTGCTGGAAGGGCAGGTACGACCAGTCGGAGGCGACGTCGGCCGCGGACTGGGCGAAGACCTGGTTGGCCTTCTGGCCGCCGAAGTACTTGAACTCGGTGTTCTGGAACGACGGGGACTGCAGTTCCGCCTTGGTCGCCGGGAAGGCGCCCTCACTGATGCGGGTCTGCACACCGGCGCCGGAGTTGGCGTACTCGACGAAGGCGTACGCGAGTTCCTTGTTCTTGCCCAGCGCGGGCAGGGTGAGGGAGCTGCCGCCGTTCTCGGCGCTGGCCTTGCCGCCCTTGGTCCACTGCGGCATCGCGGCCGCGCGCCAGTCGCCGGAGGCGTTCGGCACACCGGTGACGAAGTTGGCGGGCATCCAGGCACCGGTGGTCAGGGTGGCGATGGTGCCGTCACCGAGGCCCTTGTACCAGTCGTCGGTCCAGCCGTTGATCGGCGCGAGGAGCTTCTCGTCGATGAGCTTCTGCCAGGTCTCGGTGTACTTCTTGGCGCCCGCGTCCTGGAAGTTGACGCTCACCTTGGTGCCGTCGACCTTGTAGGGGCGCGAACCGGCCTGCCACAGCATGCTGGTGGTGAAGCCCGCGTCGCCGGCGTCGTTGGCGATGTAGGCCTTGGGGTCGGCCTTGTGCAGCTTGCGGGCCGCGACCAGGTACTCGTCCCAGGTGGTCGGGACGGCGATCTTGTACTTGTCGAAGACCTTCTTGTTGTAGAACATCGCCATCGGGCCGGAGTCCATCGGCAGGCCGTAGACCTTGGCGCCGTCGCTCACGGCGTTCCAGGGGCCGGCCGTGTACTTCGAGGCCAGCTTCGAGGCGCCGTAGGGGGCCAGGTCGCTGAGACCCTTCGTCAGCGAGTACTGGCTGAGCGCGAAGTACTCGATCTGCGCGACGTCGGGGACGCCCTTGCCGGCCGAGATCGCGTTCGACAGCGCGGTGTAGTGCTTGTCACCGGAGCGCGCGCTGACGAGGTTGATCTTGACCTTCGGGTACTTCTTCTGGAAGTCGGCGGCGACCGTCTTCAGCGTGGGCTCCCACGACCAGACGGTGACGGTGCCGCCCTTCTTGAGAGCCGCCTGGATGTCGGCGCTGGAGACGGCCTTCGTGCTGGAGCCGGAGTCGTCCGAGCTCCCGCAGGCGGTCGCTCCCAGGGCGAGGACGGAGAGGGCGGCGAGACCGCGCAGCAGGCGGCCGGTTGTTCTGCGCATGGAGGTGCTTCCACTTCTTCGTGGGTCGGACAGGGTGAGGGTGAGGGTGATGAACTGCGGGGGGTCTGAAGGGGGTTATTCCTTGACGCTTCCGGCGGCGAGCCCCGACTGCCAGTACTTCTGCAGCAGCAGGAACGCGGCGATCAGCGGCACGATCGTGAGCAGCGAACCGGTGATCACCAGGTTGAAGATCACGTCGCCGCCGATCGTCTGGGCCTGGGAGTTCCAGGCGTCCAGACCGAGCGTCAGGGGATACCAGTCGGGGTTCTTGAGCATGATCAGCGGCAGGAAGTAGTTGTTCCAGGTCGCGACCGTGGTGAAGAGCAGGACCGTCACCACACCGGGCGCCAGCAGCGGCAGGGAGACCTGGAAGAAGGTGCGCACCTCGCCCGCTCCGTCGATCCGGGCGGCTTCGAGGAGTTCGACGGGGATGGCTTCGGTGGCGAAGACCCACATCAGGTAGAGGCCGAACGGCGAGACCAGCGAGGGGATGATCACCGCCCACGGTGTGTCCGTCAGCCCCATCTTGCTGAACATCAGGAAGGTGGGCACCGCGAGGGCCGTGCCGGGGACGGCCACGGCGCCGATCACCACGGCGAAGACGCCGCGCTTCCCGGGGAAGTCGAACTTCGCCAGCGCGTAGCCGCCGAGGATCGCCAGGAAGGTGGCGCCGCCGGCGCCGAGCACGACGTACAGCAGGGTGTTCAGCAGCCAGCGGACGAAGATGCCGTCGTTGTAGGTGAACGTGTCGTGGATGTTCTGCCAGAGCGCGAAGTGGTGGCTGAACCAGAGTCCGGGCGAATCGGCCAGCCCCGTCTGCGTCTTGGTGGCGCTGATGACCAGCCAGATCAGGGGCACCACGGTGTAGACCAGGATCAGGCCGGTGAGCACGGTCAGCAGGACGCTGCGCTTGGGGCGCCCGGGGGAGTGCTTGCGGGGCGTGCGCAGCCGCGGCGCGCTCCTGGTGCGGCGGCCGGACGCGGCGGGCGTCGACGGGGAGGCTGTGGTGACGGGGGTGCTCATGGCTCAGGCTCCCTTGCGCATGCCGCGGAGCTGCACGACGTAGGCGATGACCATGGTGATCAGCCCCATGATGATGGCGACCGCCGCGGAGTAGTTGTGCTGCTGTCCGTTGAAGGACAGTGAGTACGTGTAGAAGTTCGGGGTGTAGTCCGTCGTGATGGCGTTGCGCGCCAGCGGTCGCAGGATGCTCGGCTCGTTGAAGAGCTGGAAGCTGCCGATGATCGAGAAGATCGTCGCGATGACCAGGGCGCCGCGGATCGCGGGGAGTTTGATCGCCGTGATGATCCGGAGCTGTCCGGCGCCGTCGATCTCGGCCGCCTCGTACAGCGACGCCGGGATGACCCGCAGCGCGGAGTAGAAGATCAGCATGTTGTAGCCGACGAACTCCCAGGTGACGATGTTGCCGATCGACGCCAGGACCAGGCCGGAGGAGAGCGGGTCGGGCAGCGTGACGTCGAAGGCGCTGTTGATGTCACCCACCAGCCCGAACCGCGTGCCGTACATGAAGCCCCACATCAGGGTGGCGACCACGGCGGGCACGGCGTACGGCAGGAAGATCGAGATCCGGAAGAAGTCCCGGCCGAAGAGCCGGCCGCTGTCCAGGGCGAGGGCCACGAAGAGCGCGATGCCGAGCATGATCGGCACCTGGACCAGCAGGAAGAGCGAGACCCGCTCCAGTGAGGACCAGAACTGGTCGTCCTGGAACGCCTGGGTGTAGTTGTCCAGCCCGACGAAGTGGTTGCCGCCGATGAGCTGGTCGCGGTAGAGGCTGAGATAGACCGAGTACACGATCGGAGCCAGGAAGACGAAGGCGAAGACCACGGCGAAGGGGCCGATGAAACCCCACCCCGTCCAGGAGCGGCGGTCCCGCTTCGCCGGCGGCGGGATCGGTGGCCGGGTCGCGGCCGCGGGGGGCTGAAGGGTCGTCATGTAGTTCCTCGCTCGTCCATCTCGGAACCGGCGTCTCACGCCGTCGCGATGGTTGCGTAAACATCACGGTCCAAGGCGGCCTCGGCCTGTTATGTTTACGTAAACATCTGATGGCGGCATGTCTACACTGCCCCAATGTCGGTGGTCAAGGGTCGTTTGCGGAAACCATGACCGAGGCAATCGGATCGATATACGAGGGAGACGGGTGGACACAGCTGACGGTGCCTCGGCCGGTACGGACGGGACACGTACACGCGCCAGGAAGCGGGTCGCGCGCCGCGCCCCGAGCGCGTCGATGGCGGACGTCGCACGCCTGGCCGGGGTCTCCTCGCAGACGGTCTCCCGCGTGTCCAACGGTTACGCGGGGGTGAACGAGGAGACCCGGCAGCAGGTCCTCGCCGCCATGAAGGAACTGGGCTACCGGCCGAACAGCGCCGCCCGGGCCCTCAAGCGCGGGGAGTTCCGCACCATCGGCGTGATCACCTTCAACCTCTCCACCACGGGCAACATGCGCACCCTGGAGGCGATCGCCACCTCGGCGGCGCAGGAGGGGTACGCCGTGACGCTGCTGCCGGTCGCGGTCCCCACCCAGGACGAGGTGCGCGGGGCCTTCTCGCGCCTCGGCGAGCTGGCCGTCGACGCGGTCATCGCCATCATGGAGGTGCACCTGCTGGACGCGGCGACCATCTCCCTGCCGCCGCACGTCCAGGTCGTCGTCGCCGACTCCGACGCGGGCGACCGCTACAGCGTGGTCGACACCGACCAGGACGGCGGAGCCCGGGCCGCCGTACGCCATCTCCTGGACCTCGGCCATCGCACGGTCTGGCATCTGGCCGGCCCCGAGGAGTCCTTCGCGGCCCAGCGCCGCGCCGACGCCTGGCGCGCCGAACTCGCCGACGCGCAGCGGCCGGTACCGGAGGTGGTGCGCGGCGACTGGTCGGCGGAGTCCGGCTACCGCATCGGCCTCGACCTGGCCCGACAGGCCGACTGTACGGCGGTGTTCGCGGCCAACGACCAGATGGCGCTGGGGCTGTTGCGGGCCCTGCACGAGCGCGGTCGCCGGATCCCCGAGGACGTCAGTGTCATCGGCTTCGACGACATCCCGGAGGCCGGCTCCTTCCTGCCGCCGCTGACCACCGTCCACCAGGACTTCGCCGAGGTCGGACGTCTGTGCGTGGAGGGCGTGTTGAGGCGGATGCGGCAGCACGGGACGGAGCACGGCACGACGCTCGTGCCCACCAAGCTCGTGATACGCGACAGCACGGCGCCCCCGCGGCCCGTCGTCAACGGGCCGCGCTAGTGGCCGAGTTGGTCCACGAGTAGGGGTGTGGTCCCGGGTTCACGTCCCGTTTCGCCGCCACACCCCAGAGTTGACGACCCATTCGGGCAGGGGAGGTGTGAAGCGACGGCCGGCGCGCCGATCATCTTGTCATGAACCTGTGATCCGAGGGACGGGTCGCAGCCTCATGGAGGTGTCCGGATGCACCGAAGACTCGCCACCGGTCTCGCCGCCTCGGCGCTGGCCCTGATGACCGTCGCCGCCACCGCCACGGCCGCCACCGCCGCCCCCGCCGACAAGCCCCAGGTCCTGACGAGTTGGACCCAGACCGGCGCGTCGAGCTACAGCGTGTGGGCCGCCGCCCGCGCCAACCAGACCGCCTGGTCCTCGTACGCCTTCGACTGGTCCACCGACTACTGCTCCGACTCCCCGGACAACCCCTTCGGCTTCCCCTTCTCGACCTCCTGCGCCCGCCACGACTTCGGCTACCGCAACTACAAGGCGGCGGGCGCCTTCAGCGCCAACAAGTCCCGCCTGGACAGCGCCTTATACGAGGACCTCAAGCGCGTCTGCGCCGCCTACGGAGGGGCGACGAAGACCGCCTGCGACGGCACCGCGTGGACCTACTACCAGGCGGTCAAGGCCTTCGGCTGAGCCGCCCCGGCGCCGGGAGCGGACCACCATCCGCTCCCGGTGGCCGACCCGGTCACACCGTGACGACCCGCAGCCCGGCCTCCTCGAACCGCCGCACCGCGTCCCGCTCCGCCGCCGCGTCCGTCACCAGCGTGTCCACCGACTCCGTGGCGCAGATCCGGGCGAACGCCCGCCGCCCCAGCTTGCTGGAGTCGGCCGCCACCACCACCCGTTCGGCGCGCTCGCACAGCAGCCGGTTGATCCCGGCCTCCGCCTCGTCATGGGCCGCAGCGCCGTGCGTCACGTCGAAAGCGACCACCCCGAGCACGGCCACGTCGAGGGTGATCTGCCCCAACACCCCGTCCGCGAGCGGGCCGACGAGCTCGTACGACTGCGGGCGCGCCACCCCGCCGGTCACCACGATCTTGAACTGCGGCCGTACCGCGAGTTCGTTGGCGATGTTGAGCGCGTTGGTGACGATGGTCAAAGCCGGTGATCCGGACGCCAGATCGCTCCGTACGGCCAGGGCGCGGGCCACCTCGGTCGTGGTGGTGCCGCCGGTCAGCCCGACCGCCTCGCCGGGTGCGACCAGGCCGGCCACCGCCTTGGCGATGCGCTGCTTCTCGGAGGCGTGCCGCGCGGTCTTGTAGCGCAGCGGCAGTTCGTAGGAGACGCCGTGCACGACGGCGCCGCCCCGGGTGCGCACCAGCATCTGCTGCTCGGCGAGCTGGTCGAAGTCGCGGCGGACGGTCGCGGCGGAGACCCCCAGGTCGGCCGCCGCCTCCTCGACATCCAGCCGGCCGCGCTCGACGAGCAGCTCCAGCAGCGTCTTCCACCGGGCGTCGCGCGACATGCCCGCCTCCGTTCCTCGACTCCCTCGCGACCCTAACGCACCCTGATCGACTCCTGATGCTTGATTGTGCTCGAAAAGCCGCTATATCTTGCAGGAACGAGCACGCGTCGACGAGAGGGGTATACGGCATGACCCATGTCGAGGACGAGCTGAACAGCCAGCCCGACTGCTGGACCCGCGCCGCGACGGAGGCCGCCGACCACGTCCGGGCGCTGCCGGCGCCGGGGGAGCGGGTGGCGGTCGTCGGCTGCGGCACCTCGTACTTCATGGCCCAGGCGGTCGCCGCGCTGCGCGAAGGCGGCGGCCAGGGCGAGACCGACGCCTTCGCCGCCTCGGAGTACCCGGACGGCCGCGCCTACGACCGGGTCGTCGCCCTCACCCGCTCCGGCACCACCACCGAAGTCCTCGACCTGCTGCGCCGGTTGAAGGGGCGCACCCGCACCACCGCGATCACCGCCGACCCCGAGACGCCCGTCCTGCACGCCGCCGACGAGGTCGTCGTCCTCGGCTTCGCCGACGAACGCTCCGTCGTGCAGACCCGGTTCGCGACCACCGCGCTCACCCTGCTCCGCGCCCACCTGGGACTGCACACCGACGCCGTCGTCGCCGACGCCCGCACCGCCCTCGCCACCGCCCTGCCCCAACAGCTCGTGGACTGCACCCAGTTCACCTTCCTCGGGCGCGGCTGGACCGTCGGCCTCGCCAACGAGGCCGGCCTCAAGATGCGCGAGGCCGCGCTCGCCTGGACCGAGGCGTACCCGGCGATGGAGTACCGGCACGGGCCGATCAGCGTCACCAGCCCCGGCACCGCCACCTGGATGTTCGGCGAGGCCCCCGAGGGACTGGCCCAACAGGTGCGGGACACCGGCGGGTTGTGGATCGAGGGCGGCCTGGACCCGCTCGCCGAACTGGTCCGCGCCCAGCGGCTCGCGGTCGCTGTCGCCGCCGCCCGGGGGCTCGACCCCGACCGGCCGCGCCACCTCACCCGCTCGGTGATCCTCGCCCCCTGACACCCCGGCAAAGGACAGGCCCGTGCCCCTCGCGACCACCGGCGCACTCCTCACCCGTGCCGCCGAAACCCGCTCCGCCGTCGCCGCGTTCAACATCATCACGCTCGAACACGTCGAGGCCGTCATCACCGGCGCGGAGACCGCCGGTACACCCGTCGTCCTCCAAGTCAGCGAGAACGCGGTCGCGTTCCGTGGCGGACGGCTCCTCCCGCTCGCCCGCGCCGCCGTCGCCGCGGCCGAACGGGCCCGCGTACCCGTCGCGTTGCACCTGGACCATGTCCAGAGCGACGCACTGCTGCGGCAGGCCGCCACCGCCGGTTTCAGCTCCGTGATGTACGACGCGGCCGGGCTGCCCTACGCCGAGAACCTCGCCGCGACCCGGGCCGCCGCCGACTGGGCGCACTCCCAAGGGCTGTGGATCGAGGCCGAGTTGGGGGAGATCGGCGGCAAGCGTGGCGGACCCCCGCTGGACGCGCACGCGCCCGGCGCCCGCACCGACCCCGCCGCGGCACGGGCCTTCGTGGCCGACTCCGGCGTGGACGCCCTGGCCGTCGCCATCGGCAGCACCCACGCCATGACCACCCGCACCGCCGCCCTCGACCACGACCTGCTCAAACGCCTCGCCGCCGCCCTGGACGTCCCGCTCGTCCTGCACGGCTCCTCGGGCCTCCCCGACGGCGAACTGACCGCCGCCGTCACCGGCGGCATCACCAAGATCAACGTCGGTACGGCCCTCAACATCGCGATGACGGGCGCGATCCGGGACTTCCTCGCCGCCCACCCGGACGCGGTCGACTCACGCGCGTACCTCGGCGTGGGCCGGGAGGCGATGGCGGAGACGGTGGCCCGTGTCATCCGCGTGCTCGGCACGGCCGGACCCGGCCCCCGCCCGCGCGCCGCCGTCGACTCGTAGGACCGGGCCGGTCACCCGGGAGGGGCGGGCGCCGAGCGGGCGGGCGCCGCCCCGTGCGCGATCTGGGGGTGCCGCGCCCCAGGCCTGTTCAGTCGCCGCCGCGGTCCTCGCGCGCTGCTCGGCTCGATGAGGCTTTCCGCTCACACCCGCTCCGTGTTCCGTGCTCGGTGCCGCGGTCGAGGAGGTGGCCCTGGCCGGGGTGCTCGGCAACGGTGCCACGGACCGGAACGTGGGGCGCCGCCCCGGCCGGCTTCGTCGTCCTCGTCGGCCTGGCCGTGCTACTCGACAGCGCTCGCGCCGGCCGGTGCCGCTGCCGTGGGGATGGCGTTGTCGACGAGGACGGCCGCGATGGCGGCGGCGGTGGTGAACGCTTCGGTGTTGAGGACTCGGCCGCGGGCCGAGGCGCCGTCCAGGAGCAGCGCCAGTTGCTCGCCGAGCTGTTCGGGGTTGGTGGCGCCGGCCTCGCGGGCGGTATCGGCGAGCCGGGCGGCGAAGCCTCGTTTGTAGTCGCGGGCGTGTACGCGGGCCGGGTGGCCCGGGTCGGGGATCTCGACGGCCGCCGCGATGAAGGGGCACAGGGGCGAGTGCACGTCGAACGGGGCGAGGAGTCGTTCGCGAGGTGTGAGGTCGGTGCGGTCGAACACTTCGGGCAGGATGTCGGGATCGAATCGGCGTAGGCACTCGGCGATCAGGTCGTCCTTGCCGGTGAAGTGCTGGTAAAGCGTGCGCTTGGACACCTCGGCCACCGCGCAGAGCTGGTCCATGCCGGTGCAGTTGATGCCTTGCTCGCGGAACAGCTGTCGCGACGCGCTGAGGATGCGCTCACGTGCGCCCCTGCCGCGACGCAGGCCTCGCGGCCCCTTCTCCAGATCTGTCACAGGCCCAGCGTAGCCCACGTGGGTACCGCTCGGTGTGCATAGCTTGCACCCCGCGCGGCCGTTCGCTACGTTAAGTACGCAGCTCGGTGTACTTAACATCGGCACGGCAGGTGAATGGAGTGATCGTGGGAAAGCTCGATGGCAAGGTTGCGGTGATCACCGGCGCGACCAGCGGGATGGCGCTGGCCGGTGCGAAGTTGTTCGTCGATGAGGGAGCTCACGTCTTCATCACGGGCCGGCGGAAGGACGCGCTGGACGAGGCCGTCAAGCTGATCGGCCGGAACGTCACCGGCGTGCAGGGCGATGCGGCCGACCTCGATGATCTGGACCGCTTGTTCGAGAGGGTCAGGCAGGAGAAGGGCACGGTCGACGTGTTGTGGGCCAGTGCCGGGACGGGCGAACAGGGCAGGCTCGGCGAGATCACCGAGGAGCAGTTCGATGCCGCCTTCTCGCTGAACGCGCGTGGCACGCTCTTCACGGTCCAGAAGGCGCTGCCGCTGTTCAACGATGGCGGCTCGATCCTCATGACCGGGTCGAACGCGTCGCTCCGGGGCTACCCCGACTGGAGCGTGTACGCGGCGAGCAAGGCCGTGCTGCCCGCCTACGCACGGGTGTGGGTGTCCGAGTTGAGGGACAGGAGGATCCGGGTGAACGTGCTGACCCCCGGCCAGGTCGCCACACCGATTCTGGAGCAGGTCATGGACGAGCAGATGAAGGCGCGGTTCGAATCCGTGATCCCGCGGCGAGAGATGGGCCGCCCTGAAGAGATCGCGTCGACCGCGCTGTTCCTCGCCTCGGACGACTCGAGCTACGTCAACGGCATGGAGCTGGTGGTCGACGGCGGCACCACGGTCATCTGAGCGCGTCGCTGGTGGCCGTCAGCGCCGCGCCGCGCAGGCCGGGCGCCGGCCCGGAGGTCCGGCGCGGCACCCGGCGCCACCACGAGGCCGGCCGGCCCGGGCCCGTCGACCAGGTCGTCAGCGGCCCGATCCGACCCCTGGGCGCAGGCGAACCTTCGACACCCCGGCCCGGTTCGCCGGCAACGCCCCCTCCCCGACCAAGTGACCCACACCCAGCAAGGGAACACACGTCATGACCACCCTCAGCATCATCGGCTCGGGCAACATGGCCACCGCCATCGGCACCCGGGCGGCGAAGCACGGCCACACCATCGAGCTCATGAGCCGCGACGCCGCCAAGGCTCAGGCACTCGCCGACCAGCTCGGCAACGGAGCCACCGTCGGCACGTTCGGCGCAAGGCCGGCGGGTGACATCGTCATCGTGGCCGTCCTGTACACCGGCGCGGTCGATGTGGTCGCGCACTACGGCGATGCGCTGGCCGGCAAGATCCTCGTCGACATCACCAACCCGTTCAACGCCGACGCAAGCGGACTCACGACCACCGCGGGCAACTCGGTGTCCCAGCAGATCGCCGCCGTCGCCCCCCAGGGCGCACACGTCGTGAAGGCGTTCAATTCGATCCTCCGCGGCGTCCTCGCCGAGGACAAACCCGTGGACGTGTTCTTCGCCGGTGACAGCCCCGAGACGAAGGCGCGTGTCGCGGCGTTCGTGGAGAGCTTGGACCTGCGGGCCCTCGACGCGGGAGGGCTGGAGATGGCCCACGCCCTTGAATGGGCCGGCATCCTCCTGGTGGGCCTGGCACGCAACGGCGCCGGCTTCGACATCGCCTTGGGCGCCGAGGTCCTCTGAGGGTTCGCACGCGTCCCCGCCCGACCCTCCGGTCCTGCTCCGGTCGGTAGCGCTGGGCGCCGATCCGAAAGGGTCGTTCTCCGCACGGTCGGACACCGCTGCGGGCTCCGACGGCTTCCCCGTACGCCTACCGCTTGACCGCCTTCAGCACCACGAACTTGGCGTCGCTGGCGACCAGTTGGCTGTTGCCGAAGAGGCGTTTCAGTTTGACGTGGTAGCCGAGGTGCCGGTTGCCGATCACCCACAGTTCGCCGCCCGGCCGCAGCGCGCGGCGGGCCCCGGTGAACATCCGCCACGCCGTCGCGTCGGTCGTCGCCTGGTGCGAGTGGAACGGCGGGTTGGTGAGCACCAGGTCCACGCTCTCGGCCGCGACGCCGGCGAGCCCGTCCCCGACCCGGAACTCCGCGTGCCCGGGAACGCCGTTGGCCTTGTACGTCGCCTCCGCCGACGCCACGGCCTGGAACGACTCGTCGACGAAGAGCACCTCGGCCGTCGGATCGGCCAGCGCGACCGCCGTACCCACCACACCGTTGCCGCAACCGAGGTCCACGATCCGTCCCACGCCCCGGACAGCGGGCAGGTGCTGAAGGAGGAAACGGGTGCCGACGTCGAGGCGCTCCGCGCAGAACACGCCCGCGTGGTTGACGACGGTCCGCCCGGAGACCGTACCGATGCCGTCGGGCAGGGCGTAGCTGTGCGGCCACGGACTGGCGGGACGCACCGCGGACGGCTTCGGCACGCAGTGGATCAGCCGGGCCTTCTTCTCGGCGAGGGACGTCCGGGTCGGGCCGAGGATCCGCTCGAACAGCTTCAGCGTCGAGGTGTGGATCTCCTTCACCATGCCGGTACCGACGACGACCGTCTCCGGGTGGACGGCGGGTGCCAGCCGCAGCAGTTGGTCCTCCAGCAGCGCGAGGCTCTTCGGCACCCGCACCAGCAGCACGTCCACCCGCTCCGGCGGCGGATCCTGCGTGGTCAGCAGCTGGACGGTGCCCGGTGCGACGGCGGCGCGCGCGAGGTTGGCCCGGGTCGCCTCCTGGGTGAGGAACGAGTCCGTGATCTGCACCGGACCGTGTTCCGCGAGCGCCGTGACCAGCGCGCCCCAGCGGTCACCGACGACCACGACGGTGCCGGAGAGCGGGATCCGCTCGTCCACCAGATAACGGAGCAGATACTCGTCGGAGGCGTCCCAGGCCCGCAGCCGGTCACGCGGGTCCTCGGGAAAACGGGCCAGGGCGAGTTCGCCCCACGGAGTCGTCATACAGTCGTCCATTGTGGGTCAAGGCTAGCGGAGCCGCTGATCACGGCCGCTCGTGCAGGATGGACCCATGTCTGCCGAGCTGTTTCCCAGGGCCCGCACGGAGGTCGCGCCGGGCGCGGTGCACGTCCCGGACTGGCTCGACGCCGGAGGGCAGGGCGAGCTGCTGGCCGCCTGCCGGGAGTGGGCCCGCCCGCCCGCCGGACTGCGCACGGTCCGCACCCCCGGCGGCGGCACGATGACCGCCCGACAGGTCTGCCTCGGCTGGCACTGGCACCCGTACGCCTACGCCCGCACGGTCGTCGACGGCGACGGCACCCCCGTGAAGCCCTTCCCGTCCTGGCTCGGCGAGCTGGGCCGGGACGCGATGACCGACGCGCTCGGCCCGCAGGCGGCGACGGGGACGGCGTACGACATCGCACTGATCAACTTCTACGACGGTGACGCCCGCATGGGAATGCACCGGGACAGCGACGAGAGGTCCGGCGCGCCCGTGGTGTCGCTCAGCCTCGGTGACAGCTGTGTCTTCCGGTTCGGCAACCCCGAGACCCGGAGCAGGCCCTACACGGACGTGGAACTGCGCAGCGGTGACCTCTTCGTCTTCGGCGGCCCGTCCCGGCTCGCCCACCACGGCGTATTGAAGGTCCATCCGGGCACGGCACCGCCCGAGTTGGGGCTGACCGGACGGCTGAACATCACGCTACGGGTCAGTGGGCTCTAGCCCGCCGCGCCGGTCGTCCGGCTTGCGGATCATGGGAGACTCGCCCCCATGAGCGGCACGGCGGACCCCCGGCCGGCGGGGGATGGGACCACCTCAAGGACGCGGTTGGACCGCGGGCGCGGCGCGCTCGGGCCCGCGTTGGAGCTCGTGCACACCGGACGGGCGCCGACCCGGGCCGTGCTCACCGCCGAACTCGGGGTGACCCGGGCGACGGCCGGCGCGGTCGCCGCCGAGCTGGAGGCGCTGGGGCTGATCAGGGTGGACGCCCGGCCCGGCGCGGCGGCGGGCTCGCAGGGGCGCCCCTCGCACCGGCTGGAGATCGCCGAGGACGGGCCCGTGGCGCTCGCCGCCCAGGTGCACGCGGACGGGTTCCGGGCCGCGCTGGTCGGGCTCGGCGGGCGGATCGTGGCGACCGCGCCCGGCTGCGAGACCGTCGACGCCGATCCGGCGAAGGTGCTCGGCTCGGTCGTCGAGGCCGGTGCCGAACTGCTGCGTACGACGGGGCTGCGCTGCGTCGGCGCCGGGCTCGCCGTACCGTCCGCCGTCGCCGAACCGGACGGCCTGGCGCTCAACCCCCTGCACCTGGCCTGGCCGGCGGGCGCCCCGGTGCGCCGGATCTTCGACGCGTGCGTGCGCGCGGCGGGCCTCACCGGACCCGCGTTCGCCGGGAACGACGTCAACCTCGCCGCGCTCGCCGAGCACCGGCACGGAGCGGGCCGCGGCGCCCGCGACCTGCTCTGCGTGGCGACCGGACACCGCGGCGTGGGTGGTGCGCTGGTGCTCGACGGCCGTCTGCACACGGGCAGTTCGGGCCTCGCCCTCGAAGTCGGCCACCTCACCGTGAACCCCGAGGGCCGCCCCTGCCACTGCGGCAGCCGCGGCTGCCTCGACGTCGAGGCCGACCCGTTGGCGTTCCTCACCGCCGTCGGCCGTGACCCCGGTCCCGAGGTCTCCCTGCTCCAGCACTCCAACGAGCTGATCCGCGACCACTACGACGATCCGGTCGTCCGCGGGGCCGCCGAGGCCCTGATCGACCGGCTCGGGCTCGGCCTGGCCGGCCTGGTCAACATCCTCAACCCGGACCGGATCATCCTCGGCGGACTCCACCGCACCCTCCTGGACGCGGACCCGATGCGGCTGCGTGCCGTGGTCGCCGACCGCAGCCTGTGGGGGCAGAGCGGCGGCGTGCCCATCCTCGCCTGCACGCTGGACCACAACAGCCTGGTCGGAGCGGCCGAGTTGGCGTGGCAGCCCGTTCTCGACGACCCGTTGGGCGCCCTTTCCTGACGCCGCTCCGGGTCCGCCGGGCGACACCCCGCGAATGGGTGTCGCCGGCCCCGTTGGGCCCGCGACCCGAGTGGGTCTATCGTCGGAAATCGAAGGCCAGAGGATGGAGGCGGCCGGTGATGCCGCAGGACGACGCCGTGATCGGTTGCACGGGAGAGGTGATCATCGGCACCCGTGGACCAGCGGGTCCCGGCGAGATACTCGTGCGGGTCAGGGGCGGCTCCGAAACCTTCCTCGCCTGGTCGGATGATCCCCTGCCCACGGGGGCCACGGTGCTCGTGATCGAGTCCCGTGGATGTCGCGCTGTCTACGTCATCGAGTGGGCGGATCCATTGGACGCGCTGGGCGGCGATCCCGCCGGCGCAGAGTAAGGAGCAGGACATGTTCGGATACCGCGTTCCCGCGCCCGACGAGGCGATGCTGATCTCGGGGGGCAGGCGGGGACTGGGGGGCGCGCCGTTCCGAGTGGTGACAGGGCACGGCAAGTTCGTGCTGCCGGTCTTCCGTAAGACGCGTTTCCTGACGCTGGCGATGTGCGAGGCGGAGGTCACCGAGACCTGTGTGACCCGTCAGGGCATCGCCCTCAACGTGCGCGCGGTCATCGCGTTCAAGGTGGGCAACGACACCGAGAGCATCATCAACGCGGGCCAGCGGTTCCTCTCCGACCAGGACCAGATGTCGGTGCTGACCGGCCGCATCTTCGCCGGACACCTGCGCTCCATCATCGGCTCGATGACGGTCGAGGAGATCGTCACCGAGCGGCAGAAGCTCGCCGCCGAGGTGCTGGACACCTCGAAGACCGAGATGGCGAAGATCGGCCTGATCGTCGACTCGCTGCAGATCCAGTCGATCGACGACGGCGAGGTCGGCTACATCGACGCGATGTCCGCCCCGCACAAGGCGGCCATCCAGCGGCAGGCGCAGATCGCGCAGGCTCAGGCCACCCAGGCGTCGGCCGAGGCGCAGCAGGTGGCGGCCCGCAACCAGGCCGAGTACGCCCGGCAGACCGCCGTCGTCCAGGCGGAGTACTCGGCCGAGGTGGACCGCGCCCAGGCGCAGGCCGCGCAGGCCGGACCGCTGGCGCAGGCGCACGCCCAGCAGGAGGTGCTCGCCGCCCAGACGGAGCTGGCCGAACGCCAGGCCAAGCTCCGCCAGCAGCAGCTGGTGGCGGAGGTCGTGAAGCCCGCCGAGGCCGAGGCCGAGCGGATCCGGCTGCTCGCCAACGCGGAGGCGCAGCGCATGAAGATCCAGGCCGAGGCCGCGTCCTCCTACGACCGGGTGGCGCTGGACCGGATGCTGATCGACCAGCTCCCGCAGATCGTGAAGGAGGCGGCGGGCGGCCTCGCGGGCGCCAACGTCAACGTCCTCAACGGCGCGGACGGCCTCGGTGAGATCGCCGCCGGCCTGGTCTCCCAGGGGCTGACGATCCTCGACTCGGTCCGCCAGAACCTGAACGGCAACGAGAACGAGGGCCGCCGCCCCGACACGGCGGCCACCCTGCTCCAGCTCCAGGCGAAGAAGGACGGCAACGACAAGCGCAACGGCGGTGACGGCCCGGTCGACATCGACCGCTGACCGCCCGCCTTCCCCGGGGCGGACACCCTGACCGTGACGGCCTCGGCGGCGAGCACGCCGCCGAGGCCGGTCCGGGCGCCCTCCCATTTGCGTGACGGTCCGTCAGGTACCTTCACCGCCAGGCGGCGGCGAACGCCCTGGCCGGGTTCTCCGTGAAGACTCGCCGTGCCAGCTCCTCGCCCAACTCATGGGCCAGCCGCGGCCGTACCCGGCGCAGCAGATACGGCATTCCCGGGCCGCCGTTGACCGAACGGGCGGCTGCGGTCGTGGTGTCACCGCCGAGGAGCAGCCGCTCGCCGAACCCGGCGTCGGCGAGGGCGCGTACGGAGTCCGGCATGCGCCAGTCGGTGGCGTGGTTCGCGCGTGACGGACCGTCAAATGCCAGATAGCAACCGGACATCGCCGCCTCGCGGTGCACCACCGGGTCGGGGGAGCGGTTGAGGTGCCCGAGGATCACCCGCTGCGGCGGCACCTCCAACTCCCCGCACAGCAGGTCCAGTACGTCGAGCGCGCCGGTGCCCAGTTCCAGGTGGACCGCGATCGGGGCGTCCGTCGCGTGATGGGCCTCGGCCGCCGCGATCATCGTCCAGCGGGCGTGTGCGTCGAGGTGGTGGAACCCGCCGGCGACCTTGACGAGCCCCGCGCGGACCCCCGATGTGCCGATGCCCTCGGTCAGTTCGGACACGAACACGTCCGTGAGTCCGCAGCGCAGCTCCGCGAGCGTGTCGTCGGCGTAGTGGACGGCCTGGTGCAGCCCGGTCGCGGCGACCACCTGCACCCCGGTCTCCCGGGACAGGGCGGGCAGATCGGCGGCCCGCCGCCCCAGCCCGTACGGGGTCCACTGCACGACCCCGCCCCCGCCCAGTTCTCGGAACGCGGTCAGCTCGCCCCGTGCGGCCGACAGCTTCCGCAGCTCCTGGCCCGGGAGTCGGGGGCTGCCGAAGAAGAGGTGGTCGTGCGCGTCACACACTCCCAGACTCTCCGGGGGGACATCGCCGAGCACCGTACGGACGGCCGTCACCACTGCCGGCCCCGGGGCAGCGCGCCCCTGCCCGGCGCCGACACGTGCAGCACCTGGAACACGTCCCCCTCGGCCTTCGGTGTGTCGTGCTCCCAGAGCGAGAAGTGCACCACCTCCCAGCGGCGCGTGTCGACAGCCGCCGCCGCGGCCACCACACCGTCCTCGGCTGCCAGCCGCCCGGTCTCGCGCACCGCGTCCGCCATGACCTCTCCGAGCTCAGCGGCCGCCGGCACCGGCAACCGCCGGCGCACCGCCACGGCGGCGGGGGAGCCGGCGGCGCCCCCCTCGTCGTAGGACAGGCCCGTCCACTGGTGTACGGCGGGGCGCCCGAAGTCGTCGGCGAGCCCCTGGAACGGGCCGCCCCACAGGAAGGAGTTCATGCCCTCCACGGTGTTCCACAGGTAGAAGGGCGCGTACTGGTTGACCGGTGAGCCGTGAACGCCGCGGTCGCGCAGCAGGTACGCCTTGAGACCGAGGCCCTCCCAGTCGTCGAGCAGATGCCCGACCCGTGCGACCCGGCTCCGGACGATGTCCATGTCGTAGTCGGCGGGCAGGGTGAGTTCGTACTGCATGGCGTGCAGGGGGTGCCTCCTCGGGCGGGGTGGTCCGCAGCTCCACGTCTGCGTGACGGTCGGTGATGGTGCCGTCTGCCGGTAGGCCGCACGACCGCGAGTCGCGTCACGAGGCCGCAGGGGCGCACGTCAACTAGGCCGCGAATGACGGCTGTTGGGGCGACAGCAGGGAGAGCAGCCCGCGAACGGCGGTGTCGAAGGCGGCGGGTGAACCCGAGGCGCGGGCCAGCACGTAGCCGCCCTGCACCGTCGAGAGGATCGTCGCGGCGATCGCCTCGCCGTCGAGCGAGGCGGCGAACTGGCCCTGTTCCTGCCCCTCTTCGATCAACCCGGCGAGCCGCTCCAGGATCCAGTCGAGCGTCTCGTCGACCGGCTCGCGCAGCGCCGCGCTGGCGACGACGTCCGGGTCCATGGTCAGCCGCCCGAGCGGACAGCCCCGCAGTACGTCACGCTCGCGCCGCAGATACGCCTCGACGCGTTCGTACGGCGTACCCGGACCGTCGAGTACCGCACCCGTGGTGGCCCGCAACTCCTCGGCCGTCTTCCGGATCGCGGCCAGGGCGAGGTCCGGCTTGCCCTTGAAGTGGTGGTACATGCTGCCCTGCCCGGCGCCCGCGCGTTCCAGGATCGCCTTGGGGCTGGTGCCGACGTAGCCGCGGTCCCACAGCAGCTCGCGGGTGGACTCGATCAGTCTCTCCGGGGTGCTCATACCCCCACTGTACATACTGGTAGTTACAGACGTCGGAGCGTCCATCGCCCGTCCCGGGTGGCAGCCAGGAACCGGGGCGCGTACTCCGCAGGAGGTAGACGCGGTGCCGCTGGCCGTACGACGACCCGGGCCCCCTCCCGGGGCGAGTCTCGAAGCAGCACGGAAAACACCGGACGATCCACCTGGGAGATGAGTTCGAGATGCAGAACCTGGCGAACTGGCACGGCGGCCCCGGCCCTTTGGTCCTCTTCTTCCCGCTGATCTGGGCGGCCGTCGTGATCGGCGTGGTGACCGTTCTGCGCCGCACCGCGTGGCGCGGTCGCCGTGGCCCCTGGCGACCGTCGTTCGACGGCCGGCCCACCGGTGACTCGCCGATCGCCGTGCTCGGCCGCCGCTTCGCCTCCGGCGAGATCGACGAGGACGAGTACTGGCGGCGGCTCTCCGTACTGGACGAACAGTTCGGCCGCGCGGGCAGGGGCGGCGTCGAGGCCTGACGCCGCCCCCGGACGGACACGGGCGGGCACGGTCATGGTCTCGCCCGGCGCATCTCGGCCCGGCCCCGGTTCCTGTAGCGCGCACGCGGACGAGGGTGTCGTCCCTCGCGCCCACGGAGCCGGGCCGGTCGTACGAAGGCCATCGACGTGATGTCCCGGTACGGCGGCACATCACCGAGTGCGACCTCGGTCCGGCCCCGGATCCCGTGTCACCGCACTCGGCCGCCTGGTAGGTGAACGCCCGCTGCCACGGCCCTGGTTGAGCGGTATGACGGCGGCCGGCCGGCTCATCTCACCGCCCGGTCAGCCGACAACGGCCGACCGAGCGGGAGCGTTGGTCCGGCGTCCCGCGTCGACCGTGTGCTCCACCTCGGCCACGAACAGGGGCGCGGGCTTCTCGGCCGGTGTGCGGCGCGCTGGCCGGTCCGGTGTCGCCAGCGCGGGCACCGCCACGGGCGCCACGGCGGGCAGCGTGAACCACACGACCTTCCCGGAGTCGCCGTCCGGCCGCACACCCCAGCTCTCGCTCACCGCGGCCACCATCGCCAGCCCGCGCCCGCAGGTGGCGAGGGGTGCGACGTCGCCGATGTCCTCCACCACCGGGAGTCGGGGGTCGTGGTCGCGTACGGAGACCATGAGGTGGTCCAGGGACAGTTCGATCTCGACGGTGCAGATCTTGTCGGGTTCGGCATGCCGGTGGACGTTGGTCAACAGCTCTGTCACACCGAGCGCGGCCCGGTCGATCAGAGGCTCCAGATGCCAGTAGCGCAACTGCGCAGAAAGGATTCTGCGGACCTGGCCGATCCGCGACGGCAGAGCCTGGAGCTCCACCGCGCAATGCCTGCTCGGATGACTCATCACAGCTGCGACTCCCCGACGAGAGGTCCGGAAGAACACGGAGTACGGATGCAGCAGGCATCGCGTGCAACGACCGTCTGCTGCTATGGCCGGCGGGCTGGTTCGCAGCGTAGTCGCCGGTAAACCCAGAGTGACGTGAGGACAGCGTGGCTCAGGGGATGCGCGACCGCAACTCCTGGCCGACAGGAGCGGCGGGACCGCACCCTGATGTACGAAGGGGGCTCACACCTCGGGCGGGCTCAGCCGTCCCGGCCCGCCGCCTTGCGTACGGCGTCGATGAACCGGCGCGCCGCGGGCGGCCCCGGCTCACCCGGAGCGGGGTCGCGCTCGTTCAACGTCAGCAGATATCGCTTGCCGTTGAGATCGGCCAACGCCCGGTCCTCCGGGGCGAACCACGGCTTGGAGGCGCGCACCGCCTGCACCGGCGCGCTGTCTATCTCGCTGCCGTAGCTGGTCAGCAACTCCAGCCGGCCGTCGTTGATACGGACCTGGCCGGCCCGGGTGAGCGACCGCAGCCGCTTGCCGATCCCCACGCCCATGGCCGTGAACTCCGGCTCCGCCATGCTTCCCGCCCCCTTGTGCGCCTCGCCGGAATACGCGCGGGTCGCGATCCGGCGCCTGTGGTGATCCAGTGTGCGCCCCCGTTCGGGACGTTCGTCCCGCTCCGGTGCAGTCTGCCCGTCTGCGGCGCGGAGCACCAGTGCGCACGACCCGGTCACGGCCGGCACCCGGAGCACTCGCGCGCGCGTGCGCCCCCCGAGCTTCCCGGCCGGCCCGCCCCAGGCGTCCCTTTGGCCTGCCCAAAGGGGTGTTTATGCAGGTGAGAAGCGTGCGGAAGGTGCTTATGATCGGAGCGTCGGCCGCGTGAGCCGTCGGCGCGAAGCGTAAGGAGCCCCGACGTGAGCACCACCCCACAGAGCCGGACCGACGCCACCCTCGATGTCGACCGCAGCGACACCGCCTACCGAGACTGGCTGAAAGAGGCTGTCCGCAAGGTGCAGGCGGACGCGAACCGTTCGGCCGACACACACCTGCTCCGGTTCCCGCTGCCGGAGAAGTGGGGGATCGACCTGTACCTGAAGGACGAGTCCACCCACCCCACGGGAAGCCTCAAACACCGACTGGCCCGCTCGCTCTTCCTCTACGGTCTCTGCAACGGCTGGATCCGGCCCGGCCGCCCGGTGATCGAGGCGTCCAGTGGCTCAACCGCCGTCTCCGAAGCCTATTTCGCGGGGCTGATCGGTGTGCCGTTCATCGCGGTGATGCCCCGCACGACGAGCGCCGAGAAGTGCCGGCTCATCGAATTCCACGGCGGGCAGTGCCACTTCGTGGACGACTCGCGCCTGATGTACGAGGAGTCGGTCCGCCTCGCGGCCGAGACCGGCGGTCACTACATGGACCAGTTCACCTACGCGGAACGGGCCACGGACTGGCGCGGCAACAACAACATCGCCGAATCCATCTTCCGCCAGCTGAAGTTGGAGCGGTTCCCGGAACCCGCGTGGATCGTCGCCACGGCGGGCACCGGCGGTACCTCCGCGACCCTCGCCCGCTACGTCCACTACATGCAGTACGACACCCGTGTCTGTGTCGCCGACCCGGAGAACTCGTGTTTCTTCGAAGGCTGGACCAGCGGCGATCCGGACGTCACCTGCGACTGCGGCTCGCGTATCGAGGGCATCGGCAGACCGCGCATGGAGCCGAGCTTCGTGCCCGGTGCCGTCGACCGCATGATGAAGGTCCCGGACGCGGCCAGTGTCGCCGCCGTACGGGCACTGGAACAGGCCATCGGCCGCAAGGCGGGCGGTTCCACGGGCACCGGCCTGTGGAGCGCGCTGAAGATCGTCGCGGAGATGGTGGCGGCGGGGCGGCGGGGAAGCGTGGTCACCCTGCTGTGCGACCCGGGCGACCGCTACCTCGACAAGTACTACTCGGACGCGTGGCTGGCCGGACAGGGCCTCGACATCACGCCGTACACGACGGCCATCGCGTCGCTGCTGGCGACGGGCGTCTGGACGGACTGAGCCGGGCGCCGAAAAGGGGGGCGTACCCCGGCAGACGACCGGCCCACCCCTGGGACGTAACCCCAACTGCGTTGCCTGACGAAGGGGTTGAGTGGGCCGACCGTGCCCGGCCCTCATGTCACTCCCGCGTCACTCCCGCGTCAGCCGGTGGTCCAGTGCCGTCACCGCTTCCCTGAACGCCCGCCCGAGCCCCGCCCGCGCCGACTTCAGGACGATCCTGAACGGCGCCGTCCCGTCGGCGGCGAACGTCCACCGCACCAGCGTGCCGGTACCGGCCGGGGTGAGTCGCCACTCCTCGGCCAGGGCGCGGGCGCCGGGCGCGTTGGTCACGTCGACGCGGTAGGCGTACACCTCGGGGCCCTTCGCGGCGAGGATCGTCTCCTCGAACCGGGTGCCGCCGACGAGCCGGATCTCGCGACCCGCCCCGTCGTCGGTCGGCCGCGCGCGCCGCACCGCGCCGAACCACTCGCTCCAGCCGGGCACGTCCTCGGCGAGCGAGCGGAACACCGCCTCGGGCGGAGCGGTGATCTCCCGCGTGAAGACCAGGCGTACGGGCGCGGTGTCGACGAAGTCGATCCCCACCGGGCGCAGACGGTGAGCCATGGGCGAAACCTCCTCTGCGGAACCGGAGTTCGGGCCGGAAGCAGCGTCACCCTAGCTGACTGCCCGTCAGATGTCTTCCGTGTCACCGGGGTCACCGGGTTCGCCCGCGACGATCAGCCGGCGCAGCTGTTCCGATATCTCCGCGCGCGCCTCGGCCGGCAGCCCGGCGTCGGTCACCAGCGTGTCGACCTGGTCCAGCGCGGCGAACGAACTCAGGCCCACCGTCCCCCACTTGGTGTGGTCGGCGACCACCACGACCCGGCGCGCCGACTGCACCAGCCTGCGATTGGTCTCGGCCTCGGCGAGGTTCGGCGTCGAGAGGCCCGCCTCCACCGATATGCCGTGCACGCCGAGGAACAGCACATCGAAGTGGAGCGCGGCGATCGCCTGGTCGGCCACCGGCCCCACCAGCGAGTCGGAGGGGGTCCGCACCCCGCCGGTCAGCACCACCGTCGCCGTACCCGGCCGCTGGCCCGAGCTGCGCTGCGCCGCGTGGAAGACATCGGCCACCCGTACCGAGTTGGTGACCACGGTGAGATCGGGGACCTCGAGCAGCTGCTGCGCCAGGGCGTAGGTCGTCGTACCGCCCGACAGCGCGATCGCCGTACCCGGGGTCACCAGCCGGGCCGCGGCCCGCGCGATGTTCTCCTTGGCGGTCAGCTCCAGACCCGACTTGGCCTCGAAGCCCGGCTCGTGCGTGCTCGCCTCGACCACCGGCACCGCGCCGCCGTGCACCTTCTCCAGCACGCCCTGCCGGGCCAGCGCGTCGAGATCGCGGCGCACGGTCATGTCCGACACGCCGAGCTTCTTGGTCAGTTCGTTGACCCGGACACCGCCGCGACGCCGGACCTCGTCGAGGATCAGGGCGCGCCGCTGCTCCGCGAGGAGGTTCTGATTCTCGCTCACGTACGCTCCGGTCCTTTCGCCGCCACCCGTTCGACTCGCCCGTGGCACCTGCTCCGGCCAGCACGTTCTTCCCGGCTGCGGTGCGCGGACGCCCCATCCTCGCACGCCGTGGTACGGGCCGTCCCACCGCCTGCCTCGACGCGCACATGTCATTCGGGCATCATCGGTCCCCCGTACGTCACCCGTCTCGGGGAGATTGCGTGACAACCGGTGCACACCCGGCCCCGCGCCGTGATCCTGGGGTCGCACGGACAGAGACCGACGGTTGCGGCACGGAAGAAGTGCGAAACGGTGGAGCGCGCGCAGCAACGCCCCGCCACGGCCGGGGCCGATGACCCCGCCGGGCGGTCCGAGAAGGCCGAGCCCGCCCTGGAACTCCTGGTCCACGGCGTGGGGGGCACCACACCCGAGAAGATGCTCGGCGACCCCCGCACGGTGCGGATCAGCGGCGACGACACGGCGGCCGTCTTCCGGCGCGCCCTCGACGTCGACGCGGAAGCGCGGCCGGGCGACCGGGCCGGCCGCCCCATCCCGGAGGCGTACGTCTGGTGCAACCTCACCTCCGGCAACGGCGCCCGCGCCCTGTGGCTGTTGCTGCTCCCCTTCATGGTCGTCAACCTCGCGCACTGGATGCGCCCGGACGCCCGCGGCCGGCCCCGGACCGTGCGCTTCTACGGCCTGTTGGTGCGGCTCGCGGGGCTGACCCTGACGGTGCTGCTCGTCGCGGCCGCCTGTGAGGTCGCCCTCGACCTGACGGCCTGGCAGTGCGCCGGCGCGCGCGCCTGCGCCGCCCGGCACGCTTGGCTCGGCTTCCTCTCGCCCGCCGGCGCGCGCGCCGGCTGGTGGAGCCCGCCCGGCCGCCGGCTCGCCCTCGCCTCCCTGGTACCGACCGCGCTCACCGCCCTGCTCTGGTACCTCTCCCACCGCACCTGGAGCGCCTACGAGTCCCAGCGGCCGATGAGCCGCGGCCCCGCGCCCGATGAGCGGACCGGCCGCACCTCGCTCGACCGGCCCGGATTCTGGTACGGCCGCCGGCTGGTGGCCCGGCTGCGCGCCGCCCACACGGCCGCCGGCCTGCTCACCGTCGCCGCGGCCCTCACCGTCCCGACGGCCCGGTACGACGCCGGGGCCGCCGGCCCCCGCACCCTGCACGCCGTGGGCGCCCTCCTGGAGACCGCCCTGTTCGGGGCCGCCGTCTTCGTCGTCTACGTGGTCTGCCGCCGGGGCCGCAGCGAGAACCGTCTCGACAAGAAGCTCGACCGCGGTCTCGTGCGCCGACTGCCCCTCGGCGCCCTCCTCCTGCTCGCCCTCGCCGCGCTCTACGCCGGCTGGTCCCGCCCGGAGTGGCGATCGTCCGGACGGCTGCCCGGCGAGGCGGCCTTCGACGGCATCACCCTCGCCCAGGGGGCCCTGGTCGTCCTCCTCGGCACGGTCGCCCACAGCCTGTACCGCACCCGCCCGGACCGGCGCGCCGTCCTGCGCGGGCTCGGCGGACCGGCGGTGGCGATGCTCGCCTGCGCGCTCGGCGGGGTGATGTCCGGCGGTGTGTCACAGCGCGTCTCCGACTGGCTCGACGGCACCGGAACCTCCCTCGCGGGACCGCCCGTTCTCCTGACCTGGCAGGCGTCCGTGATCCCGGCCCTGCTCCTCGTCGTCCTCGTCCTCTGCGCCGGGCTGGGCCGCCGCACCTGGCGACTGCGCCGCGCCGAACTGCGCGCCGTGGCCGACGACCACCCGGGCGAGCCGGCCGACCCGGCCCGCACCGCACGCATCGCGACCACCCGCGCCCTGGCCGCCCTCACCGACCGGGGCCCGCTGCTCGTCGCCGTCACCGCGACCGCGACCCTGCTGATGGGCGCCGGAGCCCTCGTCGGCGCCCTGACGACCGCCAAGGCGCCGGTCGCGGCCACCCGCCAGACGTACGTCCTGGTGGGCGCCGCCGCCGAGACCTCCCAGGCGCTGGGCTCCTGGCTCAGCGGACTCGGCTTCATCCTGTTCGTCACCTGGGGCCGCCGTGCCTACAAGGACGCCTCCGCGCGGCGCACCATCGGCATCCTCTGGGACGTCGGCACCTTCTGGCCGCGCGCCGCCCACCCCTTCGCCCCGCCCTGCTACGCGGAGCGCGCGGTGCCCGACCTGACCTGGCGGATGGCGACCTGGACCCGCGCCACGGGCGGCCGGCTCGTCATCTCCGGCCACTCCCAGGGCAGTGTCCTCGCCGCGGCGGCGGCCTGGCAGCTCGCACCCGCCGAACGCGGACGCGTCGCCCTGCTCACCTACGGCTGCCCCCTGGAGCGGCTCTACGGCCGCTGGTTCCCGGCCCACTTCGGTCCGGCCGCGCTGTCCCGGCTGCACCGCGAGGTCGACTGCTGGCGCAACCTGTACCGCCTCACCGACCCGATCGGCGGACCGGTGCGACTACTGGGCGACCACGGCCCCGAGGTGGACCGGGCCCCTCTCAAGGACCCACTGGCGTACGGCCGTACGGAGAGACACCCGCTGCCCGCGCCGATCCTCGGCCACTCCGACTACCAGGCCGACCCGGCCTTCGCCGAGGAACGGGCGCGCCTGCTGGCCCGGTTGGGGCCGCCCGAGGTACCCGCTCAGGGCAGCTCGGGCAGGTCCTCCGCGTAGAGCAGCGTGAGTTCGTCCTTGCTGGGCTCCTCGACGTGGGCGACCCGGCTCGCGTGCCGCTCCACCATGGCCTCGAAAGTCTGGCGCGCGGTACGGCCGTTGCCGAACGCGGCGCCCTTCGGGATCACCGTGAAGTACTTCCGCAACGCGTCCGCCGTACCCTCCGCCAGCCGGTACTCGTGCTCCTCGGCCTGCTGCTCCACGATCCTGAGCAGCTCATCGGGGGTGTAGTCGCTGAAGGTGATGGTCCGTGAGAAACGGGACGCCACACCGGGGTTGACCGAGAGGAACCGCTCCATCTCCGCCGTGTAGCCCGCGACGATCACCACGACCGCGTCCCGCTGGTCCTCCATCAGCTTCACCAGCGTGTCGATCGCCTCTTTGCCGAAGTCACGGCCGGAGTCCTCCGGGGAGAGCGCGTACGCCTCGTCGATGAAGAGCACCCCACCGCGCGCCCGGTCGAAGGCCTCCTGGGTGCGGATCGCCGTGGAGCCGATGTGCTCACCGACCAGGTCCACCCGGGACACCTCGACGAGATGCCCCTTCTCCAGCACCCCGAGGGAGGCGAGGATCTCGCCGTAGAGCCGGGCGACCGTCGTCTTGCCGGTGCCGGGGGAGCCGGTGAAGATCAGGTGGCGTTTGACGGAGGCCGCCTTGAGGCCGGCCTGCTGGCGGCGGCGGCCCACCTCGATCATGTCGGTGAGGGCCCGCACTTCGCGCTTGACGCTGTCCAGCCCGACCAGCGTGTCGAGTTCACCGAGGACGTCCTGGGACGAGCGGGCCTCCCGCTCCGGGGCGGCGGGGATCACCGGCTCCGGCTCGGCGGCCCGCTGTCCCGGGATCGAACCCAGCAGGCCCGCCGTCTGGTTCGCCGTCTCCACGGCCGGTTCGCGCGCGGCGGGCGGCCGCACCGTACCGCTCTCGTCGCTGGTGCACTCCTCCACGACCGGGCCGGTGCCGGGCGCCGCGTCGGGACCGGCGTCCGCGAACTCGTAGCCACCGCGCGCGCACCGCTCGGTGCGGCACTTCCTCAGCGTCGTACGGCAGCCGTCGAGCACATGGAAGCCGTAGCCGCCGCTGCCCGTCACCCGGCAGCCGACGAAGCTGCCCCGGCCGCCCGCCGACACGTAGAAACCGGCCTCGGCGGGGGAGTCGACCGTGCAGCGCTCAAGGGTGGGGTCGGCGCCCTTGGTGACGATCACGCCGGTCTGGGTGCCGTCCACCGTGCAGTTGTTGAGGGTGCCGCCGCTGCCGTGGTCCCGGAACCACGCGCCCGTGGCCGCGTCCCGGATCCGGCAGTCGTCGAGCTGCGCGGTGGCGCCGTCGCTCACCGACACGGCCGTGTTGCGCACCTGGGAGAGATCGCTGTCGACGACGTCGACGCGCGAGCCGCGGTCGAGCACGAAGAGCGCGTCCGGTACGTCGTGCACCCGGCAGGCGTCGAGGACCGCGGTGGCGCCGTCGCTGACCCACACCGCCGGATAGTCGCCCGTGCTGTCGAAGATCTCGCACTGGTTGGCGTCCACGCGCGTGCCCGGGTCCCACACCGACAGTCCGTTGCGGCCGAACTGACGCACCGTCGTGCGGGTCAGCGTCAGCACGGAACGCGAACGCAGGTCCACCGCGTTCTCCGGGATGTCGTGGATGCGGCAGTCGGCGAGCGTCAGCACGGCGTCCGTGTCGAGCGTGACGCCGTCCGCCGTCGTGCGGTGCACATCGCAGTCCGTGAGGTGGGCGGTGGCCCGCGCGGTGACCTGGACACCGCTGCCCCGCACCTCGTAGACCTCACAACCCACCGCCTCCAGCGCGGAGTTCTCGCCCGTGACGGAGAGACCCACGCCCGAGGTGTGGTGGACCCGGCAGCGCTCCAGACGGGGATGGCCGCCGGCCCGGACGGCGACACCGGCCTGGCCGGCCGCCACCACCTCGCACTCCTCGAACACCCCGCCCCCGCCGTCGAGTACGGCGATGCCGATGCCGGCCGGGTTGTCGACGGTGCAGCGGCGGACGGTCGGCCGGGCGCCGCCGCGCACCTCGATGCCGGCCGCGGACCGGGTGACGATGCGGAGGTCCGTCAGCTCCGGGGTGCCCTCCTCGACGAGCAGGGCGGGCGCCGCCGCGTCCTGGCCCTCCACGTGCAGGTCCTGGACGACGGCCGAGGCGCACACCGTCAACGGCACACCGTCCAGGGGCGCGATGCGCACGGAACCGGGCATACCCTCGGGGCCGCGCAGGGTCACCGGCCGCTGGACGACGAGGTTCTCCCGGTAGGTGCCGGGGGCGATGGTGAGCACGTCACCGTCGGCCGCGGCCTCCAGGGCGGCGGCGAGCGACGCGTACTCACCCGTGCGGCGCCGCCACCGCGATGTACCGGTGTGCGTCACCTGGACCGTGCCCTGTGCCATGGCGTTGCCGTGCCCCCACCTCGTCGTACGCGGGTTGATGCCGATTGCCTCGGCCGGTCCACCGTAGCGTGCGTGCGGGCGGTGGGTTGACCAGAGGCGGCAGGCGGTCGGGTCAGCTGCCGGTGCCGGTCCTGCCCCAGTCCGGGCCCGCGCGCTCCCACGCCCGGTCCCAACGGGCGTACCTGCCGCGGACCATGCGCCACAGCACGAACCGTCTGCCGCCGTCGACGAGCCCGGCGGTCAGCAGCGCCGCGCCGAAACCGGCGAGCACGGCGTGGGTGGTCGCCGTCGCCGAGTCCAGCGGGCGGGCCACTATGCGGCCGTACGGGTCCGTCCAGAGCGTGAAGTGGTCACCTTTGCGAGGGGAGTTGAGGCTCGTCGTCACCGGGCCGTGGTGCGCGGTGCCGTCCGGCGCGGTCCAGTCGGCGAGCACCCGGCTGCGCACGTTGCGCGTCAGTGAGGTGTCGGGGTCAGGGTCCGGCTGGACCCGCTCCAACCGCTTGACCACCGTGGCGGTCACCCGGTGGCGGGCCTGGTGCTCCTCGCGGACGGACCGCTGGAGAGCGCTCTGTGCGGCCGAACCCACGAGAGCGCCGATCACCGGCGCGGCGACCCCGATCACCAACAGGACCACCAGGGCCATCCACGCCTCGGCCAGGTCGGTCCCGCGGCGCAGCGGATTGTGCCGCCAGCGCCAGAGACCGCTGATCGCTCGCACCGTCCCCGCACCGCCTTCCCGCTCCGCGCCAACCCCTCGACGAGCCGCTCACGCGCGGACCCCGTGATGGAGGGCTCACCTCTCACCAGACCTCATGAACTTCTCAGAAATCCCAACGAGCAGGCCCCGGGCCAGGGTTCCCGGGCGGCGGCGCCTGTGGCGGACGCCTCTTCGACCCGTCGGCGGCCGGGTGCGCGCGGGCAGAAAAACACCGCCGCCGGGCGCGGGCTCGGCGGCGGTTCGGCGCGGGACGCGGCTGGTCCCGCCGTGTGACGACCTCTTCCCATCACTTCATCGTGCCGGACGGCACGGACAGCGCGGGGCGGCAGCGATCAGTAGCCGCGGTACTGCTGGTTGCTGTACGGGTCCTGCTGGTACGGCGCCGGGGCGGGCCGGGGAGAGGCGGGACGCATCGCCTCGTAGCCGGCGGGGGCGGCCATCGGCCGTGGCTGCTGGGGCTGTTGGCCGGGGTAGCCGCGCGGCGCGGTCTGCTGCGGGATGTACGCGGCGGGCGCCTGCTGCAGCGGGGCGGGCTGCTGTGCCTGCGGATAACCGTAGGGCTGGGACGGGCCCGCCGGGAGGGCGGGAAGCGACGAAGGCAGGGCGGGCAGGTTGCTGCCCGGCATGTCGTACGCCGCGGGAACCCGGATCGGAGCAATCTGGGGGGTGCCCCGCTCGGCGACGAGGGAGTCGTAGATCGGGGTGTCCGGGAAGGAGGCGGAGTAGTAGCCGCCGCCATAAGTGGAGCGGGGGGAGGTCATGGCACATAAGTTAAGCCCACGATGTGCCGGTTGGGGAGACCGATAAGAGGGTTGTTTTCCGGGTCGGCCGTGCTGCGCCATCCCCAATGCGAGCGAACTTGGCAAAATAGGGCGGCGAGTTGCGTGCTGATCGTGTAAAGGCCTGGGTTTTGGCGGGTTACCGGTGGTTGGCCGACGATGTCCCTGTGCCCTTCATCGGCCTCGGCCGTCCCGGGGAATAGGTTGTGCGCGCGGGCGAAGACGAAGACGATCGATGAGCGGCCAGGGCATGTCCTGGCGCGGTGACACGTGATGGGGGCGGACATGCCGATGTCGAAGGGGTCCAACACTCCGGTGCCGACGACGGCGCTGCGCGTCGAAGTGGGCTGGCGGTCCGGGCCGGGTGTCCCCGACGCCGACGCCTCCGCGCTGCTCCTGGTGGGCAGAAAGGTCCGCTCCGACGGGGACTTCGTCTTCTACAACCAGCCGACGCACTCCTCGGGCGCGGTCCGGCACGAGGGCAAGAACACCACCGGCGGACGGGTGAGCGACACCCTGCTCGTCGACCTCGCGCGCGTGGAGCCCGCCGTGGAGACCGTGGTCCTGGTGGCGTCGGCGGACGGCGGAACGTTCGGGCAGGTGCCGGACCTCTCGATCGAGGTGCGGGACGCCGCCGCCAACGGTGTCGTCGCCCGTTTCGACAGCGCGGGCGCCACGGTCGAGACGGCCTTCGTGCTCGGCGAGTTCTACCGACGCCAGGGCGCCTGGAAGTTCCGTGCCGTCGGCCAGGGCTACAGCAGCGGACTCGAAGGCCTGGCGACCGACTTCGGGATCTCCGTGGACGAACCGCAGCGGACCTCAACCGCCGCCCCAGCGAAGCTTGTTGGGCCTCCGGTGAACCTCCCGCCGCCCGCCGGTCTGCCCGTCGACCTGCCGCCGCCCGTCCTGCCGCCCGTGACCGTGCCGCCGCCCGTCGCGCCCCCGGTCACCCCGCCACCCCCGCCCGCCGCCCCCGTCCGGCTGAGCAAGGTGACGCTCACCAAGGCGGCCCCCTCGGTCTCGCTGGCCAAGCAGGGCGGCACGTCGGGCTCCATGCGCGTGAACCTCAACTGGGAGGTGCGCAAGCAGTTTTCGGGCTGGGGCAGCAAACGGGGCCGCGCCGTCGCGATGCACGCGGACCTCGACCTGGACCTGTGCGCCCTCTACGAACTCTCGGACGGCCGCAAGGGAGTCGTCCAGGCCCTCGGCAACGCCTACGGCAACTTCCAGGGGCCGCCGTACATCCACCTCGACGGCGACGACCGCACCGGGGCGGTGGAGAGCGGCGAGAACCTCACCGTCAACCTCGACCGCAAGCAGGACTTCCGGCGCATCCTCGTCTTCGTGACCATCTACGAAGGCGCGCGCTCCTTCGCCGACCTGCACGCCACGGTCACCCTCCAGCCGCAGTTCGGCGCCGCGATCGACTTCTCGCTGGACGAGTGCACGGTCCCCTCCACGGTGTGCGCGCTGGCGCTGATCACCAACACCGGAGGCGACCTCGTCGTCCAGCGCGAGGCCCGCTACCTGGTGCCCGACCGCGGGGTCAGCCCGCAGCGGACCGTCGACCGTGTCTACGGGTGGGGCATGAACTGGACCCCGGGCCGCAAGTGACCGCTCAGGCCCCGTCCTCGACATCCCCGGTGTTCCCGAAGTTCCCGGAGGTTCCGGCGGTGTCCGGGCGCGCGTAGGTGCGGCCCTTCCAGGCCGCGCCGCGCCCCCGGTAGTGCTGCACCGCGGAATCCACCGTCATCAGGAGGTAGAGGAAGGCGGTGAACGGCAGCAGGGGAGCGAGCCACACCGGCTGGCGGTAGTAACGGAGCATCGGCACGTACGTCCCCGCCATCACCAGCCAGGCCGCGCCGCCGAGCAGCGCCGTCGCCGCGCCGCCGGCGGCCAGGCCCGCGCACAGTGCCACGGGCGGCACCAGGTAGACGAGCGTGAGGCCGGCGACCGTGCCGAGGAGCAGCACGGGACTGTGCCGGAGCTGGGCGTAGGCGCTGCGCGACACCATCCGCCACAGGTCGTGCAGACGCGGGTAGGGCCGCACGCTGTCCACCCGGTCGGCGAGCCCCAGCCAGACCCGGCCCCCGGCACCCTTCACCGCCCGCGCGAGCGCCACGTCGTCGATCACGGCGTGCCGGATGGCGTCCGGGACGCGCGCCCGCTCGGCCGTCTCCGTCCGCAGCAGGACACAGCCGCCCGCCGCCGCCGCGGTCCGCGTCCCCGGCCGGGCGATCCGGCGGAACGGGTAGAGCTGGGCGAAGAAGTACACGAACGCCGGCACCACCAGCCGCTCCCAGACGCTCTCCACCCGCAGCCGCGCCATCTGGGAGACGAGGTCGAAACCGCCCGTGCGGGCCGCGGCCACCAACTCCCGCAGACTGTCCGGCGCGTGCGCGATGTCCGCGTCCGTCAGCAGCAGGTACGCGGGGCGCCCGGCGCGGGCGGTGCCACGCGCGCGTGCCAGGCCGATGCCGTGCCGTACGGCCCACAGCTTGCCCGTCCAGCCCGCCGGCGGTTCGCCGGGCGAGGCCACGGTGAGCGGCAGCCCGCCGTGCAGGAGTGCCAGGTCGAGGGCGAGCTGTCCGGTGCCGTCCGAGCTGCCGTCGTCGACCAGGAAGACCTCCGCCCGCCCGGGATAGTCCTGGGCGAGCAGCGACGGCAGGCCGGCGGGCAGCACGGCTGCCTCGTCCCGGGCCGGGACCACGACACAGACGTAGGGCCAGTCGGCTCCGTCGTCGTCCCCGCGCTCCGGCAGCCGGACGTCGGTGCGCCAGAAGAAGCCCTGGCAGAACAGGAGCCACAGCCAGGCGGCGAGTGATGCGGCGGCGGTCCACACGATGGCGCTCACGGGCGCAGTCTGCCCCACGGGGCCGGGCCGCCGGAGGGCATCGTCTATCGTGGCCGGGTGAAGATCGCGCTGATGGACTCCGGGATCGGCCTGCTGGCGGCCACCGCCGCGGTACGGCGGCTGCGCCCCGACGCGGATCTGGTGCTCTCCCTGGACCCCGACGGCATGCCCTGGGGGCCGAGGACGCCCGCGGACCTCACCGAACGCGCGCTGGCCGTCGCCGAGGCCGCCGCCGCCCACGGGCCGGACGCGCTGATCGTCGGCTGCAACACGGCGACCGTGCACGCCCTGACCGCCCTGCGGGAGCGCCTGGAGCCGGCGATTCCGGTGATCGGCACGGTCCCGGCGATCAAGCCGGCCGCGGCCGGCGGCGGTCCCGTCGCCATCTGGGCGACGCCCGCCACCACCGGCAGCCCCTACCAGCGCGGTCTGATCGCGGACTTCGCCGGCGGAGTGCCGGTGACCGAGGTCCCGTGCTGGGGTCTGGCGGAGGCCGTGGAGCACGCGGACGAGGCGGCCGTCGACGCAGCCGTCGCGGCGGCCGCGGCGCTGACCCCCGACGAGGTGACGACCGTCGTCCTGGGCTGCACCCACTACGAACTGGTCGCCGAGCGCATCCGTGCGGCCCTGTGGCGCTCCGGAATCCCGCCGCTCGTCCTGCACTGCTCCGCGGGAGCGGTGGCGGCCCAGGCGTTGCGCCGGATCGGCGAGCGTGCCGCCCCCGACGCGGCGGCCGACGGAACCCTGACGGTCCTGCTGAACGGGCGCGAGGGCGAGCTGCCCACTCCCGCGCTGGCCTACGCGGAAGGCCGTCTCCTCCAGGCCGTCGCCCCCGCCCGCTGACCGCCCCGCGGAAGCGGACGCCCGCCCTCCGCGGACCGGTGGTGCGGTGCGGTCACCCTGTGTGACGCCGTACCCGCGCGGCGAAACCTGAGTAACCTCATAACCATGAGGGACGACCCCCACGACGAAGTCACCCCGCAGACCGAGATCTGGATCGGTCGCGCCACCAACCGGTTCCAGTGGCTGCTGGCGCTCGGCGGTGCCGCCTGTATGGCGCTCGGTATCGAGCTGGCCGTGGACTCCGCATGGACGTCCGGCATCCTCGCTCTCGTCATGTCGGTCGTCGGCTGTATCGCGGCCGGACTGCTCATGCTCTTCGGCACGCTCGCCTTCGTGCACGTCGCCCTGAAGGTGGACACGGAGTGCCTGGAGGTGCGCTGCGGCCACATCGGGGTGCCGCGCCGGCGCATCCCGCTCGACAGTGTCGCGGGCGCCGAGTTCGTCCCGCACGTGACCCCGCGCCACTGGGGCGGCTGGGGCTACCGCTGGCGGCCCGAGAAGGGCACCGCCGTCGTCGTACGCCGGGGTGAGGGCATCCTGCTGAGCCTCTGGGACGGTCACACCTTCACGATCACCGTGGACGACGCGGAGGCCGCCGTGCGGATCATCACCGACCGTCTGAAGCCGCGCACCCCCGGTGGGGGGCGCTGACCGGACCACGTCCGGTCACGGGGTCGGCCGTACGCCACGCGCGCGTGCGTCCGCCGTGTGCTGAGGTGCGCCGTCGACGAGCGGACGGGCGGTGGCCACTCCGGCCAGCAGGCCCGCGCCCACCGACACCGTCGTGAAGCTGAGCGCGTCCCCCACCGAGACGATCACCGCGAGCCCGGTCAGGGCGGCTCCCGCGGAGAGCGCGACCGGGGTGGAGCGCGGACTGCGCCACAGCGCGTACAGCACCCAGCAGAACGCCGCCGCCAGCAGAACCACCCCCAACAGCCCCTGTTCGGCGGCCAGTTGAAGCAGCGCGGAGTGCGGCTTGCCGTCCGGCGGCAGTGCCTGGGCCGCTGTGGAGCTCAGCTCGCCGAACCGCCCCGGCCCGACGCCGAGACCCTGGTCGCCCTGGGCCAGGTGCAGCGCGTCCCGCCACAGCCGGACCCGGTGCGGTGTCAGCCGGCCCATGAGGGACGCGGTGAGTCCGTCCGGCAGCGCGTCCGCGGCGACCGCCCAGATCGCCGCGGTCACCAGCGCGGTGACCAGGCCCAGGCCCGCGAGCCCGAGACCACGGCGGCCGGTCCGGCCGGCCGCCGACGAGCACAGCACCACCGCCGTGCACAGGGTGAATCCGACGGCCGAGCCGAGCACGGCCGCCGTCACCGCCGCGCCGGCCGCGAGCAGCCACAGGGCGAGCCGTGGCGCCGGAGTCCGGGCGGACCGGGCCGCACAGCACGCGGCCCCGGCGGAGAGCGTCAGCAGCGCCGCCGTGGCGCCCGCTTGCCCGAGCGGTACGGCGAACTGGGGCCCCGGCGCGAATTTCGGCTCCGCGACCGCCAGACCGATTCCGGCCAACGCGCCGGCACCGGGCGCGGCGACCGGCAGCAGCGCTCCGGAGATCCGGCCCGACGCGTACCCGGCGGACACCGCCAGTACGGCGAGCAGGAATCCCTCGGGGCGCCCGTCATGCGCGGCCGCGGTGATCAGCGACCACGCGGCAGCGGCCCCGAGGACCACGATCCCCGCCGCGTCGGACCCGTTCCGTCTCTCACCGTCCGAACCGTCGGACTCCGTACCGGCCGCCGTGCGCATCTCCGTGCACCCCACCGTCGCCCCCCGAACCCGACCGCCCCCGGCCTGTCACGGACCCCTGCCGACCAGGCCTTGAGCGGGCGCGGCAGAGGCTCCGGCACACCGTAACGGCTGTCGGCCCGTTTGTGGACAAGTCGCGCAGAAACGGTGTGCCTTCTGAGGAACGGGTGTCCTGTGCCGCGATCTCGACCGTGCTGTCGGCGCCGTCGCCGCCCGCCGTAGACTCCCCGGGTGACCGTCACCGCACCTTCCGCGGACGAGTCGGACCAGCTGGAGCCGCGGAGCGCACCCGTCCCGCGTGTCTCCTGGCCCGTCCGCCTGGTCCCGGCCGCCGCAGCCGCGCTCTCCGGAGTGCTGCTCTACGTCAGTTTCCCGCCACGCACCCTGTGGTGGCTGGCGCTGCCCGCCTTCGCCTGTTTCGGGGCGGTGCTGCGCGGCCGGAGCTGGAAGGCGGCCCTCGGCCTCGGCTACCTCTTCGGGCTCGGCTTCCTGCTGCCGCTGCTGGTGTGGACCGGCGTGGAGGTCGGCCCCGGGCCCTGGCTGGCGCTGGTCGCGGCGGAGGCGGTCTTCGTCGCGCTGGTCGGCGCGGGCATCGCCGCGGTGTCGAAGCTGCCGGGCCGGCCGCTGTGGGCCGCCGCCCTGTGGATCGCCGGCGAGGCGGTACGCGCGCGTGTCCCCTTCCACGGTTTCCCCTGGGGCAAGATCGCGTTCGGCCAGGCGGACGGCGTCTTCCTGCCGCTCGCCGCGGTCGGCGGCACCCCGGTCCTCGGTTTCGCCGTCGTCCTCTGCGGCTTCGGCCTGCACGAGGTCGTGCGCGTGGTCCTGGAGACCCGGCGGACCCGTTCCGTACGGCGCGCGGCCGCGGCCGTGGCCGTGCTGAGCGTCGCCGTCCCGGTGGTGGGCGCCCTTGCGGCGCGCTCCCTGGTGAGCGACGAGGCGGAGGACGGCACCACCACGGTCGCGGTCATCCAGGGCAACGTGCCCCGCTCCGGCCTGGAGTTCAACGCCCAGCGGCGGGCCGTCCTCGACTACCACGTCAAGGAGACCCTGCGGCTGGCCGCCGAGGTCAAGGCGGGCAGGACGCCCCGGCCCGACCTGGTGCTGTGGCCGGAGAACTCCTCCGACGTCGATCCGTTCGCCAACGCCGACGCGTACACCGTCATCGACCAGGCCGCCAAGGCGATCGGCGCGCCCATCTCGGTGGGCGGTGTCGTCGAGCGGCGCGGCAGGCTCTACAACGAGCAGATCCTGTGGGACCCGGTGAAAGGCCCGACCGACACCTACGACAAGCGGCAGGTCCAGCCGTTCGGCGAGTACCTGCCGATGCGCTCGCTCCTCGGGGCCATCAACAAGAACTGGACCACCATGGTCCGCCAGGACTTCAGCCGGGGCACCGAGCCGGGCGTGTTCAGCATGAACGGCGCCAGGGTCGGCCTGGTCACCTGCTACGAGGCCGCCTTCGACTGGGCCGTGCGCTCCGAGGTCACCGACGGCGCGCAGCTGATCTCCGTACCGAGCAACAACGCCACCTTCGACCGCAGCGAGATGACCTACCAGCAGCTCGCGATGTCCCGGGTCCGCGCCGTCGAGCACAGCCGGACCGTCACCGTGCCGGTCACCAGCGGTGTCAGCGCCGTCATCATGCCGGACGGCAGGATCACGCGGAGGACGGGCATGTTCGTGCCCGCCGTGCTGGTCCAGAAGGTGCCCCTGCGCTCCTCGGAGACCCCCGCCACCCGGCTCGGCATCCTGCCCGAGCTGGCGCTCGTGCTGATCGCGGCGGGCGGCCTGGGGTGGGCGGTCGCCGCCGGTGTGCGCGGGCGGCGCGCGGCGGACGGGCAGCCGTAGGTCCAGGAGTTCGCCGGAGGGGCCGTGGGGCCGCCCGTTAGGGTCGCTCCATGGCTACTCCTGATTTCATCCGTACGATCCGGGCCTCGGCCGGCCGGCAGCTGCTGTGGCTGCCGGGGGTGAGCGCCGTCGTCTTCGACGAGGCGGGCCGGGTGCTGCTGGGACAGCGCGCGGACAACCACGAGTGGGCGGTGCTCGGCGGCATCCCCGAGCCCGGCGAGCAGCCCGCTGAGTGCGCGGTGCGCGAGGTGTACGAGGAGACCGCCGTGGAGTGTGTGGCGGAGCGGGTCGTTCTGGTCGAGGCGGGGAAGCCGGTCGACTATCCCAACGGCGACGTCTGCCAGTTCATGGACATCACCTTCCGTTGCCGGGCCGTCGGCGGTGAGGCGGTCGTGAACGACGACGAGTCGTTGCAGGTGGGCTGGTTCGACGTGGACGCGCTGCCCGCGATGAGCGAATGCCAGCTGTTCCGGATCAAGCAGGCCATGTCCGACGCGCCCACCTGGTTCGGCATGCCGACCGCCGACTGAGCCGACGGCCCCCGCGCATACCCGAGCCGGCCGGCGCCGGCGGTCTCAACTGCCGCTGCCCACCGAGGTGTTCATTCCGCGTCGGCGACCACCGACCCGACCCGCTCCGCGAGGCCGGGGTCGCGGCGGACCAGCCGGGCGGCGTAGGCGACGGCGCCGAGCAGGGCGGCGAGCGCCGCGTAGGGGAACCAGCTGTACGGCGCGGGCTGTCCGGGCTTGGCGAGGTAGTAGAGCGGGACCAGGATGGCCAGGGCGCCGCACGCGGGCAGCACCAGGTGGCGGACGACGCGGAACTCCTGCGGCCGGTATCTGCGGTAGTACAGCGGCAGCGCGATGTTGGACGCGAGGTACACCAGCAGGATCAGGATGGCGCCCAGGCTGGAGGACTCGGTGAAGAAGACCACCGGGTTCATCGGGCCGCCGCCCGGCCCCAGGACGTGGCCCAGTCCCCAGCCGCCGATGATCAGCAGCGAGGTGGCGGCGAAGGTGACGATCGCGTTGGTCGGGGTGCGGCGGGTGGGGTGCACATAGCCGAAGAAGGACGGGAGAAGACCCTCGCGGCCCGCGTTGAACACCAGACGGGCCTGGGAGTTGATGCCGGAGATCAGCACACCGAGGGTGGAGGTCAGCCCGCCGACGTACGCGACGAAGGCGAGGGCGCCGAGCGTGTCGTGGGCGACGTCGACGAACGGGATGCGGGCCTCTCCGAGCCGGGCCACGTCGTAGTCGAAGCCGGTGACGGTGGCGTAGGAGAAGACGATGTAGCTCACCGTCATGATGGCGATGGAGAAGAACACGGCGCGGCCGACGTTGCGCCGGGGGTTCTGGGTCTCCTCCGCGAGCGCCGCCGAGTTCTCCCAGCCGATGAAGAGGTAGACGGCCAGCGGGAAGCCCGCCGCGAGACCGCTGAGGCCGTGGTGGAGGTGGTGCGGCAGGAAGGGGGCCGCGGAGAGACCGCCCCGGTGCCGGACGATCGCCGCGACCGAGACCACGACGAGGACGAGCATCTCCACCCCGAAGAAGTAGCCGGCCCACTTGGTGGAGACCACCACCCCGCGCAGCATCAGCACCACCGAGAGCCCGGTCAGCAGCAGCGTCCAGAGGATCCACGGCAGGTCGACGCCGGTGTAGTAGTGCAGCGTGATCTGGACGAACCCGCCCGAGATGGCGATCACGGAGGCCATCGCGATGATGTAGCCCAGCCCCGCCAGCAGGGCCGTGGTCACCGCGCTGACCGGTCCGAAGGTCTTGCCCACGAAGGTGATGAAGCTGCCCGCGGAGGGGTGGGCCCGGGAGAACTGGGCGAGGGTGTTGCCCAGCAGGGCGACCGCGATGCCGGCGGCCACGATCGTCAGCGGGGAGGCGATGCCGGCGGTGGTGCCGAGGAAGGCGAAGCCGAAGAAGAAGCTCATGGCCGGCCCGACGTTGGCCATCGTGGCGGCGGCGATGTCGGCCATGCCGAGGACACCGCCGCGCAGGCGCTGGGGCGCGCTGCCGGCGGGGCCGGGCGTCGGCGAGGGGCCGACGGCTGCGGGGTCGGGCATGACGGCAACTCCTTTGCGGTGTGCGGCACTTGAGGGTGTGGGGCGGGCCGCGGTGCCGGGGCGTGGGCGGTCGGGGACCGGTGCGATCGGCCGTCAGCCCGGGTGGATCCGCTGGTGTGCCTGGTGGTGCGCCTTGACCGCCCGTACGGCCGGGTCCATGGCGCCACGGCCGAGTTCGGTGAGCAGGTCGGCGTGGCAGCGGTTGCGGTCCCGTACGACGGCGGGTGACGGCGCGGGCCGCAGCAGGCACAGCCGGCCGATGAGGTCGCCGGTGAGCTCCCGCATCCCCGCGCCACCCAGCGTTTCGGCGAGGTCGAGGTGGAAGCGGGTCTCCAGTTCGAGCAGCCGGGCGGGGTCGTCCGCCAGGTCCGTCTGGTCGACCAGCGCGCGCAGCCCGGCGAGCCGGCCGGCCGGCAGCTCGCCCGCGCCGTGCGCCACGAGACCGCATTCGAGCAGCAGATGGAAGGCGTCGAGGGAGGCCGCCTCGTCGGCGTCGTAAAGCAGCGTGACGACCCTGGCCCAGCCCTGCGCGACGAAGGTGCCGCCGGCCCGGCCGCGCCGCCGGTCGAGCAGACCGTCCTGGCACATGCCCTCCAGCGCGCGGCGCACGGTGATCTCACTGATCCCCAGCTCCTCGGCGAGGACGCCGGTGTCCGGCAGCCGGTCGCCCGGTGACAGGGACCCCAGCCGTACGCGCAGGGCGATCCGGGCCCGCACGAGTTCCGCTCCGGTCTGGCTCCGGCCGGAGAGCGGGCGGGCGTCCCGCATGTCGGAGACGGCCTCGGACCGCGTGGGACCTGGCTGGTTGTAGGGCCCGAACTTGCCCCCTGGGTTCACCACGACGCCACCCTAACGGCCTGGTGAGCCGGGCGGCAGCCACCGCGGGAACGGGCCGCTCGGCCCTGCTCGGAAAATAGAGCAAGATGAACACTTAAACAAGTCTTGTTTTTTTGGATCGTAGTGAACTAATTTCGCCTCCCGGCACCCGTCCCCCCTCTCCCCCTGGATGTCGAGATGACCTCAACGCTCCCCCAGAGTCCGCCCAGCGAACCCGGCCTCAAGGCAGGCCTGAAGAACCGCCATCTGTCGATGATCGCCATCGGCGGTGTCATCGGCGCCGGCCTGTTCGTCGGCTCCGGCTCCGGCATCGCCGCCGCGGGCCCCGGCATCCTCGTCTCCTACGCCCTCGTGGGACTCCTCGTCGTCCTCGTCATGCGCATGCTCGGCGAGATGGCGGCGGCCAACCCCACGTCCGGCTCGTTCTCCGCCTACGCGGACCGCGCGCTCGGCCGCTGGGCCGGCTTCACGATCGGCTGGCTCTACTGGTTCTTCTGGGTCGTGGTCCTCGCGGTGGAGGCGACCGCGGGCGCCAAGATCCTGGCCGGCTGGCTCCCGGCGGTCCCGCAGTGGGGCTGGGCGCTGATCGTGATGGTCGTGCTCACCGCCAGCAACCTGGCCTCGGTCAGCTCCTACGGCGAGTTCGAGTTCTGGTTCGCCGGCATCAAGGTCGTCGCGATCGCCGCGTTCATCGTGGTCGGCGCCCTCGCCGTCTTCGGCCTGCTGCCGGGCTCGGACCACCCGGCGTCCGGCTTCTCCTACCTGACCTCCCACGGCGGATTCCTGCCGCACGGACCCGGCGCCATCCTCACCGGCGTACTGATGGTGGTCTTCTCCTTCATGGGCAGCGAGATCGTCACGCTCGCCGCGGGCGAGTCCCAGGACCCGCGCGCCGCGGTCACCAAGGCCACCAACAGCGTCATCTGGCGGATCGCCGTCTTTTACCTGGGCTCGATCCTGATCGTGGTGTCCCTGCTGCGCTGGGACGACCCGGCGATCCTCAAGGACGGCTCCTACGTCGCCGCCCTCAGCTCCATCGGCATCCCGCACGCCGCCCAGATCATGAACGCCATCGTGCTGACCTCGGTGCTGTCCTGCCTCAACTCCGGCCTCTACACGGCCTCCCGGATGGCCTTCTCGCTCGGCCGGCGCAGCGACGCCCCCGCCCCCTTCGGCCGTGTCACCCACCGCGGCGTGCCGCAGACGGCGATCCTCGCCTCGGTCGTGTTCGGCTTCGTCGCGGTCGCCTTCAACTACCTCTGGCCCGACACCGTCTTCCAGTTCCTGCTCAACTCCTCCGGTGCGATCGCCCTGTTCGTCTGGCTGGTGATCTGTTTCTCCCAGCTGCGGATGCGGAAGATCATCGAGCGGGAGTCGCCGGAGAAGCTGGTCGTCAGGATGTGGCTGTACCCGTACCTGACCTGGGCCTCCATCGCCCTGATCACCTTCGTGCTGGGCTACATGCTCACCGACACCGCCGACGGCGGCGGACGCGACCAGGTGGTGCTCTCCACCCTGGTGGCCGCGGCGGTCGTGGCCGTCGCGCTGATCCGCGGCCGACTGGTCCGCGACCGGGTACGGAGCGCCGAGGTCACAGCCCAGTCCTGAATCCCAGTCCTGAACCCCTGTTCCCGAGCCCCGCGGACGCGCGTCCGCGGGGCTCGATAACAGGCCTGGCGGAATCCGGCACCGCACCACGGGTAGGTGGGTACGTGGGTACGTGCCGTGGTCTCCGAGGCGCGGCACCAGCCCTCGCCGACCACCCCGGTGGTGACGCCCCGGGTGTGGAACACTGCTCAACGGCCAAGTATCCGAAGGGACTTGAGGGCGAGGGCGGAGTGGCGGAAGCGGACTTCGGCGCGGACGGCATCGACACCGGCAGACCCCAGTCGGCGCGTATGTACGACTACTTCCTCGGCGGCAAGGACAACTACCCCGTCGACTGGAAAGCCGCCGAACAGGTCATCTCGTTCTTCCCCGCCGTGGAGAAGATGGCCAAGACCAACCGCGACTTCATGCATCGCGCCGCACGACTGCTGGCCGGGCGGGGAATCCGCCAGTTCCTCGACATCGGCACCGGCATACCGACCGAACCCAACCTCCATCAGATCGTGCAGGCCGTCACACCCGCCGCCCGCGTGGTGTACGCCGACAACGACCCGATCGTCCTCCGGCACGCACAGGCGTTGCTGCACAGCACCCCGGAGGGCCGGACCGCCTTCGTCCGGGCCGACTTCAGGGACCCGGGGCGGATCCTCGCCGCGGCCCGGGAGACCCTCGACCTCAGCCGGCCGGTCGCCCTCTCCCTGGTGGCGCTGCTGCACCTGGTCGCGGACGAGGACGACCCGTACCGGATCGTGGCCGAGCTGCTCGACGCGCTGGCGCCGGGAAGCCATCTGGCGCTCTCCCACGCGACCGGAGACTTCGATCCCGAGGCGTGGGAACGGGTCGTCGAGGTCTACCGTGCCGGGGGGACCGCCGCGCAGGTGCGGTCCCGCGCCGAGTTCGCCAGGTTCTTCGACGGACTCGACCTCGTCGGCCCCGGCATCCAACTCGGCGCGCTCTGGCACCCCGAGCCCGGCGGACAGGACGACGACGGTGCACGGATCCCGCTCTACGTGGGGGTCGCCCGCAAACCGTGAGCGGCACCCGCTTCCCCACACCCCACACCCCGCATCCAGCATCCCGCGTTGGGCACCCAGTGGACTCCAAGTCCGTTCCAAGCTCCGCCCGCACAGTGTGGGGAGAGAGCGTCGGGGTCGCGGGTCGTCGCGCACGGGGACGCCGTGCCTCCCGGGCCGCCACCTCGCGCGACCATCGACTTCCCTACTGAAAGGGTGACATGACGGACGGCCCGCCCCCCTCCGAGGATCCGACGGCGGAGGCCGTCCCGACCCGGGCCGGACGGTCCGACGGCGCGCCGCTGCTCCTGCCGCGCAGATCGAGACAGCCGTCGGCGATAGCCGAGGCCGCCGCCGCGCTGGGTCCCGCCGCCGAACCGGCACCCGAGACGGCAGCCGCGCCCGACCTCGGCACAGAGCCGCCGCCCATGTCGGTGGCGGCGGCCGAGTTCGCGGCGCTCACCGCGCCCGCTCAAGACGGTGGCGTGCGCCCGCCGGCCTCCTCAACACCGTTCGCCCGAAACGCTGTTGGCGCCGCCGCCCCGGTCGCCCCCGGCCCCTCCCCGCGGCGCCGCAAGGGACTACTGGCCGGGGCCGCCGTCGTCGGGGTGGTGCTGGCCGCGGCACCGTTCCTCATCGGCGGCGGTGACGACAGCGACGGGCGTTCGTCGACGGTCGGTACCGCGCCGGACGCGGCTCTCGACGGTGCCCGGAACGGGGACGGCCTCTCCGGCACGTCCGGGGCCGTGCCCTCCGGAACGTCCACCGCCCCCCCGCGCCGGCGGGACCGACGCCCCGCAGTCCAACGGGCAGCCGAAACCGGTCGGCGGTTCACCGGGCACCGGCACGAAATCCGGCTCCGCCAAGCCCCCGAAACACGGCGACACCACGAACGCCGGTACGGGACAGGGCAGTTCGGCGAAGCACTCCGCTGCGGGGACCGGCACCGCCGCCGTGGGGGTACCGATCCGGGGCCACGCCTCCGGCCGTTGTATCGACGTGACGGACGGGGACACGGCGGACAACACACCGCTGCAGATCTGGGACTGCACCGGCACCGCCCGGCAGAAGTGGCGGTTCGCCTCCGACGGAACGGTCCGCGCGCTGGGCAAGTGCATGGACGTACAAGGGGGTTCACGGAACGACGGCGCGGTGATCGACCTCGTCGGCTGCGACGGCACCGGAGCCCAGCGGTTCCGCCTCAACTCCGCGGACGACCTGGTCGACACCGAGGCCGACAAGTGCGTCGACGTCAAGGATCTGGGCACCGGCAACGGCACGCGACTCCAACTGTGGACGTGCGCCGGCTCGGACAACCAGAAGTGGAGCGGCGGCTGACGGCGCCACCCGCCTCTCCGGCCGGTCGTGTCACCCGCGCGTCACCCGCAGTGCCGCTCGATCCAGTGGGCGCCGTGATCCGCCGCGAGGTAGCGCTGACGCAGCCGCTCCGGCAGGTTCCACGGCTCCTCCAGGCGGATGGCTCCGGGGCCGTGCTGGGCGGTCGCCCGGACCAGCTCCTCGGCGCAGTGGTGCAGTCGCTCCAGCGACCGCTCGTCGGTACCGGCGGTGGCGTTCAGCTGGCCGTACGCGGCTTCGACGGCCGCCAGCGCGTCCGCGAGACTCACCGTCCGGGGAACGAGATCCGTCGCCATGGCTCAGCCTCCTGGTCACACAACGCGTGGTGCGCGGCTCGAACGAGCCCTTCTCTTCCAGGGTGCCTCCATCAGGCCGTCGGCGACGCCACCCGTACCGGGTGATCCGCAGGCCCCGCAGGCATCCACGACCACGGCTGCCTGGCCGACCCCGCGTACGCGAAGGCCGAGGCCGGCGTGACCGCCGTAGGAACGCGGACGTGGCACGAGGGGGCGGATCACTCCGGCAGGCGGCGCATCTCCACCACGCGCAACCCCAGTGACTGGAAGCGGGTCAGCAGCCCGTACAGCCGCTCCGCATCGGTGACCTGGCCGAACAGCACGGTCTGCCCCGCCATGACGCGGCTCTCCCACTCCGGGAACGCCTCGGTCATGGTGGGGGACATCTCCCCGTCGACGCGGATCTCGTACCGCATGCGCGCTTCTCTCGCACTCGTACGGCGTCTCTTCCCCCTCACCGTCCATGGTGGGACCGCCGGACCGTGCGCGGCATCACCTGTCCCAGGTGACCGAGCCGTCTCACAGGAGGCGCAACTCCCGGGCGTGACGCACGGCTTCACTGCGCCGGGTCGCGGCCAGCTTGCGGTAGACGCTCTTGAGATGGGTCTTGACGGTGTTGACCGACAGGTAGAGGTCGGCGGCGATCTCCATCGTGGACATGGTCTGCGCCAGCCGTTCCAGTACCTCCCGCTCACGTTCGCTGAGGGGCTCGGCGATGAAGGCGGGGGGCGGCTCGGGCGCCCGCGCAGGAACGTGTCCCACGAGAGCGGGCGGCAGCCAGTCGTGCCCCTGAGTGAGCGCGGGCCCGCGGCGCACCAGGCGCGGCAGCCACGGTCCGGCCTCCAGGAAGGGCCGCCTGAGCTGCCCGGGCCGGGCCACGGACAGGGCTCTCGCGGTCAGCCGCCGCGCCGCGGAGTCGTTGCCCAGCGCGTCCGCGGCCTGTGCCTTCCCCAGCAGCACTCTGGCTCTGATGGCGGGCCCGTCGCCCTCTCCGGCCGGGAGGTCGTTGAGCAGACGGAGCGCCTTCTCCCCGGCACCGACGGCGAGTTGGGCGCGGGCCGCCGTCACCACGCTCTCCGGCCCGGCGGTCCCTCCTTCTTCCAGGACCTCGATGGCGGCTTCCGGGCGGCCTTCCGCAAGGAGCGCGGTGGCCCTGGTCAGCGTGGTCCGGTCCTGGACCCACGGCGAGGGCTCGACGGCGGGGTGCGCGTCGTGCACGTCGTCGAGGAGGTGCAGCGCCGCCTTCGGACGGCCTTCGGCGAGCAGCAGGCGGGAGCGCAGCAGGGCCAGTCCGACGCGGACGATGGGGTCGTGCGAGGCGGCGGAGGTGGTGGCGGCCTGATCGAGGTGGGCCCGCGTGGCGGTCAGTTCGTCGCGGTCGAGGGCGACGGCGGCCAGCGCGAGCTGCGCGACTCCGGCGCGGGCGGCGGGGGACAGGCCGCCGCGCTCCGCTTCGGCGACCGCCTCCCCGGCGTGCCTCTCGGCGTGGTCGGGCCAGCCCCGCAGGGTGTCGATCAGGGCCAGGCGGCCCAGACACTCGTGCCGGAGGAACGCGGTGCCCGGACCGGCACTCGATCGCGCGGCCCGGGACAGACTCGCCCGGGCGGCGTCGAGGCGGCCGGCCCACAGCTGGGCCGAACCCAGGTCGGTGAGCATCAGCGCGCGCAGTTCGGGGTGGGAATCCAGACGCTCGGCGGGGATGGCCCGTTCCGCCGACTCCACGTCTCTGGCCGCGGCCTCGGCCGACTCGGCCGAGCCGGTCATGCGGGCGGCGAGTACGCGCAACAGCGCGCAGCTCAGCCGGTGAGCCGCGAAGGCGGGCTTGTCGTCGTGCAGGCGCTCCTGGGCGCGGCGCAGGTGGTCGAGCCCGCGGTCGACGTCATGGCGGGTCAGCTGACGGGCGGTGCGGATCAGATCCGCTGCGGGGCCGGGGGTGTCCGGCGGCATCTGCGCGAAGAGCCGGTCCAGACGTTCGGCGTCCAGGCCGGTGAGCAGTTGCCCGATCGCCAGCTCCTCGACGAACTGGTTCGCCGTGCGCTCCCAGTCTCCGCCCTCCGCCGCGTGCGGCAGGGCCTCGGCGTACAGCCCCGCCTCGGTGAGCCACCGGGCGGCCTCGCGGTGCAGCCCGGGTTCGCTCCCCGGGCACCGGACCCGTAGGTGCACCCGGAGGATCTCGGCGAACAGGGGGTGGAGCCGGTACCACGAGTGACCGAGGGGCTCGACGAACGCGTTCGCGCGCTGGAGTCCGGCGAGGATCGCGTCCGCGTCGTCGCGGCCCGTGAGGGCGTTGGCGAGGGCGGGGTGGATCTGTTCCAGGATGCTGGTGCGCAGCATCAGGTCCTGGGTTCGGGCCGACTGGGTGTCGAGGACCTCGGCGAGGAGGAAGTCGGCGAGGGTGCTCCGGCCCGCTTCGAACTCCTTCAGGAAGGTGTCCACGTCGTCGGCCTGCTGCGCGGCGAGAACGCAGAGCCGCAGCCCGACGGCCCAGCCCTCGGTCCGCTCGGTCAGCGCCCTGACGCCCTGCTCCGAGAGCCGCACGCCATGCCGGTGCAGCAGCTCGGTCGTCTCTCGGGGCGTGAACGCCAGGTCGGCGCCGCGGATCTCGGTGATGTGGCCGGCCGCGCGGTAGCGGTGCAACGGCAGCTGCGGCTCCGTACGGCTGATGATGACCAGGCGGAGTCCGTCGCCCACGTGGCGGAGCACGTAGCGGAGTTCGTCGGCGACCTCGGCGGAGCCTGCCACGTGGTCGAACTCGTCGAGTACCAGGACGACGGGCTCCGGCAGCCGACTGAGGTGCGCCGCGATCCGGGCGAGCAGCGTGTGGTCCACCTCGTCGGGGCGGGCGGGGCTGCCGACGTCGTCGGGCGGACCGATACCGCGCCGCCGCAAGGCCTCCAGTACGCAGGTCCAGAAGACACCGGGGCCGTTGTCCTCGGGTTCCACGGTCAGCCACGCCCACCGGCCGGGTGCGCCCTCCCCGGTGATCCACTCCGCCGCCAGCAGGGTCTTGCCCGCTCCGGCGGGCCCGTCGACGAGGGTCACGGGCGTGTGCGGGCCCGCGGCCAGCCGTTCCACCAGCCGTGGCCTGTGGACGAACGTGGCCGGGAGGGCCGGCACGCTGAACCGCGCCGCCAGGAGGGGATCACCGTTCGGCGTCAGGCGTTCGGCAGCGAGGTTCCGGTGTCCGCCGGAGGTCGGACGGGGCATGGCACTCATACAGCACCGCAGCTCGTAGTCCCAGTAATCCGTAGGCGCCTACGGATCGAGCATCGCCCCGGCCCGGGGACGCCGCAAAGGATGCTGGTCAGCCGCCCGTGACAGCCGCTCGCCGGCGCCGTGCCGCGCTTCGTCATCCCAGGCGGGTGAGGCGCCGGAGCGCACCGACCCGCACGGTGTGAGCGGCGAGAGCGTGGCCTTCCGGGATGAGCTCGGGGTGCAGCAGTCGCCGATGGAGGGCGTCTCGATGCTCTGCTCCTTCACCGAGGCCGACGCACTCGAGCGACACGACCAGCAGTACTTCGAGGTGTTCGGCAACCGGGGCATCTACCACAGGGGCTGGTCCGCGGTCACCAAGCACCGCACGCCCTGGGTGGTCACCGGCACCCAGGTCGCCTTCGACGACGACATGTGGGCCCGAACTCGTGGGCTCCGACCACCAGTTGCTCTACGACCGCATGGGCCGGCTGACCGAGAGCAGTCTGCTGAACGTCAAGAACAAGTCGTTCGCCGTCACCGCGGAGATCGCCTCCGCAGGGAGTTCGCCTACGACGCCGGCGGCTTGGGCAAGGGCGGCTCCGTCTCGCTGTACTACGACGGCGACCGCGTGGGCGAGGGCCGCGTCGAGCACACGCTGCCGTTCCTGTTCTCCGCCGACGAGACCGCCGACGTGGGCGTGGACACCGGCACGCCGGTCGCTCCCGACCACGTGAGCCCGGACGGCGCGTTCACCGGTGACATCCACTGGGTGCGGGTCGACACCGGGCCCAACGACGCGGACCACTTCATCCGACCCGAGGACCGGATCCGTATCGCCATGGGACGTCAGTGACGAGGCCTGCGCCTCTCCGGCCCGTCCGTGCCCCGCCGCGCGGCCGAGTCCGCTTCGGGGAGCCCCTCACGCAGACCCGGCCGCCCCGCCGCGGCCTTTCCGTACCAGGCGCCGTACCGGTCCACGAGCACGACCGCGGAGAGGCCGTGCACCAGAATGCTCAGCGCCACGGTGACCGCCACGACCCGGCCCAAAAGCTGTACCCCGGGGACGTGTTCCTCCACCATGAGCAGCCCGAAGACGACGGAGGCCAGTCCGCGGGGCCCGAACCACCCGATGTAGGCGACCGTGGGAAGGGCCAGGCGGCTCCCGGCCAGGGAGAGGGCGACGGGCAGCATCCGGACCACGGTGAGACTCAGCACGGCGTACGTCAGGATCCGCCAGTTCAGGTGCTCAAGAGTCGGACCGAGCAGCACGGCACCGAAGACCAGAAAGCTCAACGAGGCCAGGAATCCGGCGAGTTGCTCGGCGAGTTCGGCCGTGTCCGCGCTCTCGTCCGGCAGATCCGTAGCCGTGGTCCGTCGCTGGGAGACACCGAAGGCGAAGCCGGTCACCCAGGCGGCGATGAAGCCGCTCCCGTCGACGACGACGGCCAGCGTGTACGAGCCCGCCGCCACGGCCAGGACGTAGATCTGCCGCCACTCGCGGCTGACCCAGCCCCGCCCGCACGACCAGGACAGCAGCAGCCCGCCGAGCATGCCGACCGCCAGCCCCAGCGCGGTGCTGACGACGAGGGCGCGCCAGAACACTCCGGCCGTGCCCTCGCGCGAGGCGTGGCTTCCGGACAGGGTGGCGAGGAACAGCAGGAAGAAGGGCAGCGCCATACCGTCGTTGAGGCCGCTCTCGACGTTCAGACCGTTGCGCACCAGCGGGGGGACCCGCGGGCTGGAGACAGCGGTCTTGCCCAGGGCGGCGTCGGTCGGCGCCAGGATCGTCCCGACCAGCGCCAGTTCCCACGCCGTCAGCCCTGGCAGCAGGGGCCACGCCAGGAGCCAGCCGGCCCCGATCGTCAACGGCAGCCCGATCCCCAGCAGCCGGCCGGGGAGGAATCCGCCGACGCGCAGATCCTGCCGGCGTACGGTCATCGCGTCGGTCAGCAGCACGAGCGTCAGGCTCGCTTCGACCAGGGTGAGCACCGGTTCCGCGTCGTGCCCCACGTCGAGCAGGCCCAGCCCGACCGGACCGAGGGCCACGCCGAAGCCGGCGAACACCATCGGCGCCGACACGGCGGTCGTGGCCAGCCGCCGGGAGAGGAGTGCGTACCCCGCCGTGACGGCGGCCACGGCAGCCCCGGTCCACGCGCCGGCGCCGCTCACCGTGACCTCGCCGGGGTGTCGTCGCGGGCGCAGCGGAAGCCCTGGTTGCCGGTGCCGCTGCCGGGTGTGCTGGAGCCGCGTGCGGCGACGCGGTAGCGGCGGCAGTAGGAGGCGTGGCACAGGTAGGACCCGCCGCGGAGCACCCGCCGCACGCCCAGCGACGGGCCGCGCGGCCCGTCCTGCGGGCTGCGCGCGTAGGAGGCGGGCGAGTACCGGTCCGCACAGCACTCCCAGACGTTGCCGCACATCAGGTGCAGGCCGTAGCCGTTCGGCGGGTACGCGGTGACGGGCACCGTGCCGTACCAGCCGTCCGCGACGGAGTTGTGGCAGGGACAGGTGCCCTGCCACATGTTCATCAAGTGCCCGCCGCCGGGCTCCAGTTCGTCGCCCCAGGGAAACACCGCCCGGGCGAGAGGGCCGCGGGCGGCGTACTCCCACTCCGCCTCGGTCGGCAGCCGCTTGCCCGCCCAGGCGGCGTAGGCGGCGGCGTCGTGCCACGAGACGTGGACGACCGGATGCCCGGCACGGTCGCGCACCTCGGAGGCGGGGCCCTCGGGCCGGCGCCAGCTCGCCCCGTGCACCTGCCGCCACCAGGGGGCCTCGACGACGGCCCGGGTGTCGGGGAAGTCGTCCGGCAGCAGCCCGGCGAAGACGAACGACCAGCCGTACCGTTCGGCATCCGTGCGGTGTCCGGTCGCGTCGGCGAAGTCCTCGAACTCCGCGTTGGTGACGGTGCAGCGGTCGATCCAGAACGACCCGAGGCGGACCGGGTGCACCGAACCCTCTCCGTCCCCGGGCACAGCCCAGTCGTCTTCCGCCCCCATCAGGAACGAACCGCCCGGGACGCGCACCATGCCGACCGCGCACGCGCCGTCCGGCGACGCGGTCGGCCCCCTTCGCTCACCGGTCGCGGCGGTTCACCCCGGGACGGGGTGCAGCACCGCCTGCCTGGTCCATTCTCCGACATAGGGCGCCCATCAGAAGCGAACGTACCGACCCGCACATGATCGGACCTGCCGCCTCAGCACTCGGCACCGACACGGGGGACTCCGGATGGCGCACCCCGGGATGCCGCGTCGGCGGCGATCAGGAGGAATGGGTACGAGCGGCAGGCACGAACGGGCCGCGCCTCAAGCCTGGAGGAAAGAATGGCCAGCCCGCGGGAGCCATCGCACGGTCCTGCCCAGGAGGGTCCACCCTCGCGCGGCCGGTCGCACACGGCCGCCCGGACCGTGCGGAAGGCGGCCTCGGCGGTTCTGATCGTCCTCGCCTGCGTTCTGGTCCCCGTATCGGTACTGACCGTCTGGGTGCACGACATCGCCCTCGACACGGACCGTTACGTCGCCACGGTCAGACCGCTCGCCTCCGATCCCGCGATCGAGGAGGCCGTGCACAACCGTCTCGTCCACGCCGTCGACGTGCGGGTCGACGGCAAGCGGGCCACCGCCGAACTGGCGGCGTGGTTGCAGTCGCAGGGCCTGCCGCCCACGGCGGTCCAGGCGGTGAAGGGCCTGGCCCCCCAGCTGAACGCGGCCGTGACCGGCGCCGCGGACAAGGTGGCGACGCGCTTCGTCAAGAGTGACAGGTTCGAGAAGGTGTGGACGTCGGCCAACCGGGCCGCGCACGCGGCTGTGGTGCACGCTCTGACCGGGAAAGGACGCGGGGCGGTCGGCGTCGCGGACGGCACCGTGACCCTCGACGTCGGCACCGCGGTCGACCGGGTCAAGCAGGAGCTCGTCGACGCAGGTGTGGCACCGGCCTCGCACATCCCGGCCGTCGACAAACAGATGGTGCTCTTCCAGTCCGGCCAGCTCAAACGCGCCCAGGGCGCCGCGCACGCCCTCGACGTGATCGGCACCTGGATGCCGGTGCTGACCGTCGTCCTGGGGGCAGCCGGCGTCCTCCTCGCCCACCGGCGCAGGCGCGCTCTGGCGAAGACGGCCCTGGGCGCCGCCGGGGCCGCCCTGATCGTCGCCATCGCCCTGGTCGTCGTCCGCCACTACTACCTGGACCATCTGCCGGCGCAGGTGCAGTCGGAGGCGGCCGCGGCGGCGATCTTCGACCACCTCCTGCACTTCCTGCGGGTCACGCTGCGCACCGTCATCGTGCTCGGCGTGGTCGTCGCCCTCGGCGCGTACTTCGTGGGGCCCGGCCGGGGGGCACGCGCCGTCCGGGGCACCTCCGAGCGCGCCGCCGGCTCCGCGGCCCACTGGGCGGGCACCCACGACATCCACACCGGCCGCGCGGGCGCGTGGACGGCCGATCACCGGCGCCTCCTCACTGTCGGCGTCCTGCTCGTGCTGGCCCTGCTGTTCGCCCTGTGGAATCACCCCACGGTCCTGACCGTGCTGCTGCTGGTGCTCATCCTCCTGGCCGTACTGGCGCTGATCGCCCTCGTGGCGGCAGCCGGCCGCGGGACACGGGCGGGGAACCCCGCATCCGCCGGCCCGCGCCCCGGCCGGTGAGACGGACGGCCGGGCGGGGTGTCCGCGCCTGCCTCCGGTCGGTCGGTACACCTGCCACCCGGAGCTGACGGACGGCCGAGGGTGGCCCGTCCCCGGACGCGCTCAGGAGACCGCGGGCCGGCCCTCCCGGTCGGCGGCACGGGACCGGCCGCGTTCCGGCGGACTCGGCCAGGCCGCGGCCGTCAGGCGCAGGGTGCGGGCGCGGTCGGCGGCGGTGATGTCGTAGGGGACGAGCATGATCTCGTCGGCTCCCAGCGAGGCGGCCAGTCTCAGTAGGCCGGCGGCGACGGTGGCCGGGCCGCCGTGGACGAGTCGCAGGTCGTCCATCATCCTGCCGATCAGGTACCGCTCCCGAGGCTCGGGCAGGGCGGCCTCCGGGAACGTCGCCGTGGGTTTCTGCCGGAACCGGGCGGCGGCGGTGTCGTGGGCGAGTCGCTCGGCCTCCGCGTCGGTCTCCGCGCACTGGACGTTGACGGACGCGATGACGTACGGGCTCGCACCGAGCGGGCCGGGCGCGAAGGCCGACCGGTAGCGGTCCAGGGACGCGGGGCGGGACTTGGGCCCGAGGTGGGCACCGTAGGCGAAGGGCAGCCCGCGCGCGGCGGCGACGCGGGCGCCGTTCTCCGAGGTGCCCAGGACGAACACGCCGGGCGGTACCGGCAGCGCCGGGGAGAGTTCCAGGTCCTCGAAGGCGTGCCCGCCCGGCCAGCGGCCGTAGAGGAAACCGACGAGCTCGTCCAGGAGTTGGGGGAACTCCGCGCGTGCCTGCGGCGGCCGGCGCAGGGCGCGGTCGAGGAGGGTGCCGCTGTCCGTGCCGCCGGTCGCGCGGCCGACGCCGAGGTCGATCCGGTCCTCGTGCAGCGACTGAAGTACGGCGAACTGCTCACTCATCACCCGACCGAACCCGACGACGCGGCCGAGCAGTTCGGTCGCCTCCGCCTCCCGGAACGGGGCGAGCTCCACCCGCGCCACGGCTGCCAGGCCGCTGAGCCGGTACCGGCTGGTGACGACAGTGCAGCTGGCACCGGAGCCGGGCAGCAGCGCCAGGGCGGTCTGCTGGCCCACGGCGTCGTCCAGCACGAGCAGAATCCGCCGGTCCGCGACCCAGGCGCGCCACCGGGCCAAGGCCTGTCCGACGTTCTGCGGCCCCGGCAGGCCGACGCTGTCCAGCAGCGCCCGCAGGACCGAACCCAGTGGGCGGTTGCCGAGCTCGGTCATGATCAGGCCGTCCGGGAAGGTGTCGGCGAGCAGATGGGCCACGTGGACGGCGAACGCGGACTTGCCCACGCCGACCGGCCCGGAGACGACCATGACCCCGCCCTCCCGACGGGCGCGGAAGTACCCGAGCGCACGCTGTACTTCGTCGGCCCGGCCCACGAAGTCGGGCACGTCGCGGGGCAGTTGATTGCCCGGTCCGGTACGACGGCCGGGCCCGGGTGCCGCCAGGAGGCGCCGGTGCAGCACCGTCAGCGCGGGCCCCGGCGCCACCCCCAACTCCCCTGCCAGCGCCCGTCGTACGGTGTCGAAGTGGGCCGCGGCCTCGCTCTGCCGGCCGGTCGCCGCGAGCGCCGTGATCCACGCGGCGGCGAGCCGTTCGCGCAGGGGATGGCAGACGACGTGTTCCTGGAGCCGGTCGAGCACGAGCCCGTGGCGGCCACGGTCGTTCTCCAACTCGGCCCATTACTCCCGGGCCGACACCTGCATTTCCTGGAGCCGGTCCACCGCCGCGGTCAGATACGGCACGTCGCCGAACTCCGTCAGCGGTCGGCCCTGCCAGAGTTCGAGGGCACCGACGAGCGCGTCGCAGGCCGATTCCGTCTCTCCGTCACGGGTACGCCGCCTGCCGATCCGGGCCAGTTCCTCGAACCGCAGCAGGTCGCACTCCGACGGGTCGAGCCGCAGGAGATATCCGCCCGGCGTGTGGGTCAGCCGACCGCCCAGCACGCGTCGCAGGCGGGAGACGTAGACCTGGAGGTTCTCGCGGTCCGCGGCGGCCGGCCGGCCCAGAGGGCGTCGATGAGGGCGTCGACCGATAAGACGTTGTTGGCCTGGCTGACGAACAGGGCCAATAACAGACGCGGTTTCGGCCCGCCGAGATCGGCCGGGCCGGTCCCGTCGTCCCGCACGGATAATTCGCCGAATGCAGTGACCAACCGAATCATGTATCGACATTGCCACAAGCGTTTCTTCCCCGCAGGAGGGCCCGACCAGCAAGTTCCTGCTGTTTAGAGGCGTGAAGCCGCCGTATTCAGAAGGGTGCTACGGATATGTGGCCGCGGCAGTGGCTTTGCGATGATGCGAATGCGGGGACGCGAACAAAGGACCTGGCCGGCACTCCGCCCTGATGGCCCCTCAGGAATGAATGACTCACACACCTTTTGTCTGCATCGGAACGTCACATTCCCGAGGCTGGGGGCGCCGGTCCGGGTGCCGGTGCTGTAGTGATTTCCGCGGGCAGCCGGGACGTGGGAGAACATGGGCGTGCGTGCCGGCCGGCCGCCGCCCGCCTGGCCGGGCCGGGTTTCCTCGGCGAGGCGGCCTCGGCCGAGCCCGCCGCCGCGTCGGCCGACCAGGTCACCGCCCCGAACGCGCCGGTGGCGGGGGGGCCCCGGATCGGGGGGGCGGCCCCCCGGGGGCCGGGGGGGGGGGATCGGGGGACCGCCCCCGGCCGGCGCGGGCGGGGGCGGGGGGGGGGGGGGCGGGGGGGCGC
>NZ_JBEXET010000037.1:57238-81755 GCF_040606415.1 Streptomyces sp. NPDC005423
GGCCGCGCGGCCCCCGCTGCTCCCCCCCCCCCCCGCGGGGCGGGGGCGTCGCCCGTGAACGGGGCGACGCGCCACCGTTGGCCTGGGGTGCGGTCATCGGGGACCGCACCCGGCCCTGCCCGGTGTCGCCGGGGGTGGGTCAGCGCTGGCCGCCGCCGTGGTGCCAGCCGTCGTGGTGGCCGCCGTCGCGGTGGCCCCAGGTCACCGTGGAGACGGGCCGGCTGCGGTCGTTGCGCAGGGTCAGGGTGCCGGCGCGGTCGTTCCACGCGTCGCGCGTGCGGTTCTGGTACAGGTCGGTGCGGGTGTCGTGGCCGGCGCCGGTGTGCACGAACACCGAGGAACGCGCGCCCAGGCGGTAGTGGCGGAAGGTGTAGGTGTGGCCCTCCCGGTCCGACAGGGTCCAGCGGTCGAGGTTGACCACCTCGCGGGTGCTGTTGGTGACCTCGACCCATTCCTGGTTCAGGGCGCGGTTGGAGTGGTCACGGCCCGGGACGTCGTACTGCACCTTGGTGATCTCCACGCTCTGCCGGTGCGGCGCGTGGTCGGCGGCCGACGCGGGCAGCGTCACCGCCGCGCTCAGGGCGCCCACCGCGAGGGCGGCGGCAGCCAGCCGACGGGCGGTTGCGGTCGTGGAAACGGTCATGAGTACCCCTTGGTGGTGCGGGTGCGTTGCCGACCGGTTGGCCGTGCCCCCTTACGGTGCAGGTACTTCGCGGGAAATAGGCGGGGAAGCCGGTGGACATTACCTACCATTAACCGTTCTATGACACTTGACTGTAATATCCATTTATGTGCTGTAGGCGTCGGATTGACGTCGTCGATGGAGTCTTTTCAGCTGAGGCGGGGGCTTCGGCCGCCGATTCGCCATGACACGCCACCCCGCCCGCGCTCCGCCCGTCACCCGAAAGTGGGTAACAGCCCTGACGTGCCGGTTCAGCGCACCGGGAAGCCGAACGAGTACCCCTGCTGCTTCAGCCACGGCAGCACCTGGCGCAGGGCCGCCACCGTCTCGGAGCGGTCGCCGCCGGCGTCGTGGAACAGGACGGTGGGTCCGTTCGCCACCTCGCTCTTGACCGTGGCGACGATGGCGTCGGTGCCGGGCCGCTCGAAGTCCTTGGAGTCGGCGTTCCAGCCCAGCGGCCGCATGCCCCGGGACGCGGCGAGTTGGCGGCTGTACGGGGTGAAGGCGCCGCCGGGGGCCCGGTAGTACAGCGGGCGGACGCCCCCGGAGGCCTTGGTGATCATGTCCTCGGCGGCCAGGATCTCCCGCGACTGATACGAGGCGGGCTTGTGGTCCATGGTGGTGTCGTGGGACACCGTGTGATCGCACAGCCGGTGCCCGGCCGCCACCACCGACTTGACCAGATCGGGATGGGCGCGGGCTTCCGGGCCGATCATGCAGAAGGTGGCCTTGACGCCGAACTCCCGGAGGACGTCGAGGACTTGAGGCGTCCAGACCGGGTCGGGTCCGTCGTCGATGGTGATGTTGACGCCCCGGGCGCCCCGGTCCGAGGCGTGCGCGATACCCGCCGACACCGGCACCCGGGCGGGGGTCGCGGCCCCCGGGTGGTGTGCCGCGGTGTCCGCCGCGGACCGGCCGCCGATGGGTCCGGCCTGGGCGGTCCAGACCGAGGTGGCGGCGGCCACCGCCGTCACCCCGACCGCCGCCGCGAGTACCCGGCCGTACCAACCCCGCCCGCCATGCCTTGCCATGTCAGCCCTGTTCCCTGTCGCCCTGGTGGATCCCGTGCACCTGTCAGGACGGAGACGGGGGTGCGGGGGATCCGTCTGTTACCGACCGCGCACAATTCCGCGCGGGTTCCGAGACGCAAGGGGAACGAGCGGGGCGGCGGCGGGCAACGCGACCGCCACGGGCGCCCTTCGGTGCCGAGGCGGGGGCCCGGCCGAAAAGTGTTCCCACAGCGCGTGAACCGCCGTACCCAGCGGCCAGTTTGAGCCGTTGAGTTGTTGTCGCCATGACAATTCTGTGGACGTGGTGCGACTCTTCTGTCCGAACACCCACCAGGCGTTCACATTCCCCTCACCTTCCTCCCTCAACTGCCCGGTGCCCGGCAGTGGTTGAAGCCGCGCACCGTTCACCCGCGCGCCGCCGGAGGGCCCACCCGGCCCGAACCGCTCTCCCGGACTCCGCCGAGTCCGCTCACCCCACAGAAGGAGAACGCCTTGTTCCGGCATGACCGCCATCCGCACCGCCCCGCATACCTGACCACCCTCGTGCTCTCCGCCGCGGGCACCCTGCTCGCGGCCGGTGTCCAGACCGGCACCGCCTCCGCCGCCCCCGCCGACGCCGGCCACCGGCCCGGCGCGAAGATCCTGGCCACCCCCCGGGCCGGTGCCGCCCCGGCCCGGCTCTCACCGGCCCGGCACGCCGCGCTCGTCCGGAGCGCGACGGCCGCCGCCGCGACCACCGCGAAGAGCCTCGCGCTCGGCGCCCGGGAGAAGCTCGTCGTCAAGGACGTCGCCGAGGACGCCGACGGCACCGTCCACACCCGCTACGAACGGACCTACGCCGGACTGCCCGTCCTCGGCGGCGACCTGGTGGTGCACGCCAAGGACGGTCTGCTGTCGGTGTCGAAGGCCGCGAGGTCCGCCGTCTCCGTACCGAGCGCCGCGCCGAAGGTGCCCGCGACCGCCGTACGGGCCAAGGCGATCGCGGTCGCGGCGAGGGCCGGCGGCGAGAGAGTCCGGCTCGCCGGCGCCCCGCGTCTCGTCGTCTGGGCCACCGGCGCCAGACCGGTCCTGGCGTGGGAGTCGGTGGTCACCGGTTCCCAGGCCGACGGGACACCGAGCGAACTCCACGTGATCACCGACGCCGTGAAGGGCACGTCCCTCTCCCGCTTCGAGGCCGTCGAAACGGGCAGCGGCACCGGCCAGTTCAACGGATCGGTGCCGCTCAACACGACGCTCTCCGGCTCGACGTACCAACTCGTCGACGGCGACCGGGCCGGGCACCGCACCTACGACCTCAACCAGGGCACCTCCGGCACCGGCACGCTCTTCACCGACGACAACGATGTCTGGGGCGACGGAACACCGGCGAACCGCCAGACGGCGGGCGTGGACGTCGCGTTCGGCGCGGCGGCGACCTGGGACTACTACAAGGACGTCTTCGGCCGCTCCGGCATCCGCAACGACGGGGTGGCCGCGTACAGCAGGGCGCACTACGGCAACAACTACGTCAACGCCTTCTGGTCCGACACCTGCTTCTGCATGACCTACGGCGACGGCTCGGGCAACACCCACCCGCTGACCGCGCTCGACGTGGCCGCGCACGAGATGAGCCACGGCGTCACCGCCGCCACCGCGGGTCTCGCCTACTCGGGCGAGTCCGGTGGCCTCAACGAGGCCACCTCCGACATCTTCGCCGCCGCCGTGGAGTTCCACGCCGACCTGGCCGCCGACGTCCCCGACTACCTCGTCGGCGAGAAGATCGACATCAACGGTAACGGCACACCGCTGCGTTACATGGACAAGCCCTCCAAGGACGGCGCCTCCCGCGACTACTGGAGCTCGACCCTCGGCAGCGTCGACGTCCACTACTCCTCGGGCCCCGCCAACCACTTCTTCTACCTGCTCTCCGAGGGCAGTGGCGCGAAGACCGTCAACGGAGTCGCCTACGACAGTCCCACCTACGACGGCCAGGCCGTCACCGGCATCGGCATCGACAACGCCCAGCGCATCTGGTACCGGGCACTCACCACGTACATGACCTCGACCACCGACTACGCGGGGGCCCGCACCGCGACGCTGCACGCCGCCGCCGACCTCTTCGGCGCCTACAGCCCCACCTACCTCGCGGTGGCGGACGCCTGGGCGGGCATCAACGTGGGCAGCCGGATCGCCCTGGGCGTCAACGTGGCCCCGATCGGCGACCAGATCAGCGGAGTCGGCCAGGCCGTCTCCCTGCCGGTCAGTGCCTACACCACCAACTCCGGTGCGGCGCTGACCTATTCGGCCACGGGGCTGCCGGACGGACTCACCCTCAGCGACACGGGGCTGATCTCCGGCACCCCGACCACCCTCGGCAGCAGCGACGTCACGGTGACCGTCACCGACGACACCGGCGCCACCGCCACGGTGAGCTTCGCCTGGAGGATCGCCGACATCTACGCCAACGCCACCCGCGTCGACATTCCCGACAACGGCGCGGCCGTGGTGTCACCGATCACCGTGACCGGCCGGCCCGGCAACGCCTCGGCCACCACCCAGGTCTACGTCAAGATCGTGCACACCTACCGCGGTGACCTGACCGTCGACCTCGTCGGCCCCGACGGAACCGCCTACCCGCTGCTGAACCGCAGCGGCGGCTCCGCCGACAACGTCGACCAGACCTTCACCGTCGACGCCTCCGCCCAACCCGCCTCCGGTACCTGGACGTTGCGCGTACAGGACCACGCCCCGATCGACGTCGGCTACATCGACCAGTGGCAGCTGACCCCCTGAGCCGAGCGCCCACGACCGCCGGCCCCGGGAGGTCACCCTCCCGGGCCCGGCGCCGGTCACGACGGGGACGCGCGGCAGAGCAGCGCCGCCGGGCCCGGTGAGCTGCCCAGCCGGGTGGTGAAGGCGATGCCGGCCGCGTACTCGTCGGCGGCACACTGGCCCTTGTAGGCGCCGGAGGCGAACTCGCCGCCCGCGTTGTCGGCGGGCCGGTTGTCGGAGCGGTCGAACCAGACGGTCCGTCCGGTGCCGCCCAGCGCCGTGCGGGCGGGAGCGCACAGGCCCGCCGACACCCGCTGGCCGCGCAGGCTGTAGCCGATGAGGAACTGCCCGGCGGGGCACTGCAGTTTGGTGTAGCCGCTCGCCCAGTCACCGCCGGACGGCACGTACCGCTCGTCGGTGACGACCGTCTGGCCGCTGCCCGTGGCCCGCAGGTCGCCGGCGGTCGTGTCGGTGCACAGGCCGCGTCCGCCGCTGTGCGCCAGGCCGATCAGCCGCAGACCGTCCGGGCAGGCCGCCTTGTAGGCCCCGGAGTCCCAGTCGCCGGCCGCCCGCACCCGCGACGACCGTACGGCGTCACCGTGGTCGGTGTCGAGCATCCGCCAGTCGGCCACCGGCGCGACGTACCCCGTGCGGGACGTGGCCGTCATGAGGTGGCTCCAGGCGGTACCGCGCCAGTCGTCCTGGTCGAGGATGCCGTAACGGTGCCCCGAGGTGTCGTAGCGCAGCAGCGCCCAGTCGTCGTGGCCCTCCCAGCCGACCAGCGGCCAGTAGGCGAAGTCGGCGTCGTGGTCGGCGAAGTAGTCGGTGATGTTGCCGAACCAGGCGCGCGCGGCGGTGCCCGTCTCGCCGGCGCCGATGCCGAACTCGCTGACCCACACCGGCGCCGTGTAGTGCTGTCCCTCCGTGGTGACGAAGAAGGCCTGGTCGCCGAGGACTTGGTACAGCTGGTCGCGGGTCAGGTCCTTGTAGCGGGCGTCGTGGGTCTCGCCGATCCCGGTGGCGCCGCTGTGCCGGGGGCCGGTGTAGCCGTAGAAGTGGGCCGAGTAGACCAGCTTGTGGGCGGCGAGCAGGGTGTGCGACAGGGTGCGTACCGGGGTGAGGGTGGGGCGGTCGTGGGGGAGTCCGTCGACGGGCAGGCCGGTCCAGTTGATGCCCTCGATGACGATGAGCAGGTTCGGGTTGGCCTCGGTGAGGACGCGGTCCGCGGCGAGCTGGGCGGCGGTGTACCAGTCGTGGTCGTCGCCCAGGCCCCAGTTGGGGTCGTCCAGGACGTCACGCCGTACCTCGTTGTAGAGGTCGGCACCGACCACCCGGGGGTCGTCCGCGTACCGGTGGGCCATGAACACCCAGTCGTCGGCCCATTGTTGGGTGGACTGGCTGCTGTTCCACCGTTCGTTGCCGTCGATGCCGCAGCACCAACGCGAGGTGTTGGTGTGGTTGTTGAGGACGACCGCGAACCCGTCCCCGGTGAGCGCGGCCACCACCGCGTCGTAGATCTGCAGGGGTGTCCGCCCCCGCAGCCGCGGATTGGCCGTGACGGCCGTGTCCGGTACCGGAGTCGTGCCGTGGATCATCTCGTCGGAGAACGGCAGTCGGACGCTGTTGATGCCGAGTGCGTGGAAGTCGGCGAGGAGTTGGGGGAGCGGGGCGCGGTCCAGGCCGAGGGGGATGCCGTAGGAGTCCTGTCCGGCGTGGTGGTCGGCCGGATCGTCGGCGCTGCCGCTTCCGGTCCAGGAGCCCTGTGCTCCGTCCCAGTTGGCCGACTTCAGCCGGAACCGGTTCCCCTGCGCGTCGACGATGTACCGGCCACGGGTGGAGAGCGGGGCCTGCCAGGTGTCGGCCAGGGCGGGGGCGTCCGCGGTGCGGGGGAAGGGAGTCGCGGCGACCGCGGCGGGTGCCGTGGTCAGCAGCGCGAGGACCGCGGCGAGTAATGTCAGGTACTTGACAACAGGTGAGGTGGACATCCGGTCCTCTGTGGGGCGCGGGAAGGGGGGAGCGCGGGAAGGCGGGGGCGGGAAGAGGTGTGAACGCGGCTGCCACCCTACGAAGGAACGCCCGTCAGCGGAACCTCTCGTCCCCGACACCGCGCCGCCGCCATTGAGCGCGGCCCCTGTCGGTTTCCGTACCCACGCGTGACGACCGGGGGCCGGATGCGAGGATGTGGCGCCATGACGACAGGGCGGTGTGCGCGCACGGTTCGGGCCGCGGTGTTCGCCGCCGTCTGCGTGCTGCTCGCCGCCCTGGGACACGTCCTCATGTCGGGCGACCACGTACCCGCCCGGGCGCTCGCCGCCGCGCTGGTGGCGACCGGTGCCGCGGGCTGGTCGCTCGCGGGCCGCGAGCGGGGGCTGCCGCTGATCGTGACGGTCGTGGTCGCCGCGCAGGCCGCCCTGCACTCGGCGTTCTCGCTCGCCGCGCCCCGGAACGCCCCCATGCCGGGCATGGCCATGGGCCCGGCGGACACCGCATCCATGGCCGGCCTCCGCATGGACTCCCTGGACATGGGACACATGGGGCCGGGCCGGCCGGACCTCATGGGGTGGGCGCCGGGCGGCGGTACCTCGTCGGCCGGCATGCTCCTGGCCCACCTGCTCGCCGCGCTGCTGTGCGGACTGTGGCTCGCCTACGGGGAGAAGGCCGCGTTCCGTGTGCTGCGGGCCGTCGCCGGATGGCTGGCCGTGCCGTCGCGGCTGCTGTCGGCCGCGCTGCCCGCCACCCCGGACCGCCCGCGCGTGCGGATGCGCCGCCGCTGCCCGGACCGGGCGCCGCGACTGCTCCTTCTCGTCCACGCGATCACCCTTCGGGGCCCGCCGGCGGGGACCGCTGTCGTCTGAGACAGCCGGTACCCCGGGGCCGCCCCCGTGCGCCCCGGGCCCCGGTCCCGCGTCCGCCTGAGCGCCGCCGCGGGGCCGTCACCCCGCCCACCGGACCGGGCGCGTTCCGGCGTGCCCCGGTCCGGTCCCGGATGACCGAGAAGGACACCAGGTGATCACTCCTGCCCTGCCCGCCTCACGCGACAGAGCCGCCACACCGGCCTGCGCGGACGAGGTGACCACCGCCTGGGCGCTCGCCGCCCGGGGCGGCGACCCGGAAGCGGTCGCGCGCTTCGTCGGCGCGCTCCACCGAGACGTCCTGCGCTACGTCGCCCACCTCTGCGGCGATCCCCAGGCGGTCGACGATCTGGCCCAGGACACGTTCCTGCGCGCCCTCGGCAGCCTGCACCGCTTCGAGGGCCGCTCCTCGGCCCGTTCGTGGCTGCTGGCCATCGCCCGGCGCGCGGTGGTCGACAGCTACCGGTACGCCGCCGCCCGTCCCCGGCTCTCCGACGTACCGGAATGGCAGCCGGCCGTCGAGCATGCCCAGCCAGTGGGCCTGCCCGGCTTCGACGACGGTGTCGTCCTGCTCGACCTGCTGGCCGCGCTGCCGACGGAACGGCGGCAGGCGTTCGTCCTCACCCAGCTGGCCGGTCTGCCGTACGCGGAGGCGGCCGAGCTGAGCGGCTGTCCGGTCGGCACGGTGCGGTCCCGCGTGGCGCGGGCCCGGGCCACCCTGCTGGCGCTGCTGGCCGAGCCGGACGACGAGCCCGACGTGAACCGCGTGAACCGCGTGAATCACCAGGAGGTCGTCCGGCCGGTCGCCTGAGCGGTCGGGACGGCGGGCGTCAACGAACGCCCGTGCGACGGCACAGCACGCGCCCGCCGTCCCGGCGCCCGATCAGGCCGACACGGTGGCGAACGGTCCCCGGGCGCCGAAGACGAGGTCGGCGAAGCGCTCGCCGATGCGTTCGTGGGTGGCGGCGTCCGGGTGGAGCTGGTCGGGGAGGGGCAGTTCGGCGAAGTCGGTCTCGCCGTACAGTTCGCGGCCGTCGAGGTAGTACAGGTGCGGGTCGTCGGCCGCGCGCTGTCGCACGATGCGGGAGAGCTCGTCCCGGATGACCTGGAGCGTCAGCTTTCCGGCGGCGCGCTCGGCGGGGTCACCCGCCGCCGTGAACTGAAGCCGCTCTTCGGCGAGTTGACCGAGGTCGGCGGCGCTGGGGCCGGGCGTCTCCTCGTGGATGGGGCACAGCACGGGCGAGACGACCAGCAGCGGAGTGGTCGGATGTCCCTCCCGTACGGTGTCGAGGAAGCCGTGCACCGCCGGGCCGAAGGCGCGCAGCCGCATCAGGTCGGTGTTGACCAGGTTGATGCCGATCTTGACGCTGATCAGGTCGGCCGGGGTGTCCCGCATGGCGCGGGCGGTGAACGGGTCGAGCAGGGCGCTGCCCGCCAGCCCGAGGTTGATCAGCTCCACCCCGCCCCGGGAGGCGGCCAGCGCGGGCCAGATCGTGGTGGGGCTCGCCGCGTTGGAGCCGTGGCTGATCGAACTGCCGTGATGCAGCCACACCTTGCGCCCACTCGCCGGCACGGCCTCGACCGGTGCGTCGGTACGCAGGTCGAGCAGCTGGGTGATCTCGTTGTACGGCAGCCAGATCTCGACGTCCTTGAGCCGGTCGGGGAGTTCGGTGAACCGGACGGTGCCGACGGGACCGGGCCGGGTCTCCGTCGCCCCCGTCACCATGTCGACCATCAGGACGTCACCGCCGGACGTGCTCGCCCGCCCGGCGAGCCGCCCGTCGATGAGCAGGTCGTACACGCCGTCCGGGCGGGACGGGGCGCCGACGTAGGCCATCTTGGTGCGGAGCGTGTCCAGTTCGACCGCGGTGGCCCGGGTGCGGAACACCACCCGTACCCCGGAGGGCTGGGCCTCCGCCATAGCCAGCTGCCCGTCGGAACACTGGGCGCGGGCCCGGGCGGGGAGGCGGTGCGGCAGTAGCCCGCGCCCGGTGTGCTCCACGTCGAGCGCGCCGCGCAGGAGTCCGGCGGTGACGGGGGTGACGGTCCACTCCGTGGCCTCGGGCGCGGCGGAGTCGGGGGTCGGTCTGGGAGAGTTCATGATCCCACCCTGTCAACCGGATACCCGATCCGCACATCCGTTTCCGGCCGGCGCCCCCGGGCAGCGGACTGTCCGGCTACTCCTTGCCGGCCAACATCCTTGCCAGTACGGCCCGTTGCAGCGGCTGAACCTCCGTGTGGAGTGCGCGGCCCCTGCGCGTGAGCGCGACCCACACGCCCCGGCGGTCCTCCACGCACACGGAGCGCTCCACCAGACCGTCCTTCTCCAGCCGGCCGATCAGCCGCGAGAGCGCGCTCTGGCTGAGGTGGACGCGTCCGGCCAGGTTCTGCACCCGGCACTGGTCGCCCTCCTCGGGTGACTCCGAGGCGAGGATGTCGAGCACCTCGAAGTCGCTCGCGCCGAGGCCGTGCGGGTGCAGCACGCGGTCGATCTCGCACATCGTGCGGGCGTGGACGGAGAGGATGTCCCGCCACTGGTTCTCCAACTGCCCGGCGCCGACCGTGTTCACTGCCATACCCGCACGGTAACACCGATCCGGCTATGGTTGAGTGCGCAACTACTGCATGCGCACACAACCGGCCGGTCCGGCGGTCCTGGCCGCCGGACCCCCGCTCAGGCGACCGGGTCCTGCCCGAGCCCGATGAAGTTCCCGTCCGCGTCCTTCACATAGGCGATCAGCTTGCCGCCGCCCACGTCCTTGGCGTCCTGGACCAGCTCGGCCCCGGCGTCCAGCAGCGCCGCCAGGCGCCCCCGGAGGTCGGTCACGGTCCAGTACGGCACCGGACCGGTCATCCCCTTGGCGTGTCCGTTCGGGTCGAGCCCGATGTCCTGTCCGGCCGCCTTGAAGCCCACGTAGTAGGACTCGTCGGCATACGGCTCGACCCCCAGCAGGGCGCTGAACAGCGCCTTCGCTCGGGTGACGTCCTTGACGGGGTAGATGATGGTGTTCACGCCGGCAGTCATGGCGTACTCCTCCGTGCGGTGCGGTCCGACGGATCTCGTCGGTGGATTCACCGTAGGGCGGGGCTACGTCCCGTGGCTTCTCGAATCCTGACCGCTTGCTCCCGACGGGTCCCCGCGGTCACCCCGTCACGTCGAGTCCCGCCGCACCAGCTCCGTCGGCAGGATCACCGCCGCCGTCTCCTCGCCGCCGATCTGCGCCAGCAGCACCCGCACCATCTCGGCGCTGATCCGGTCCCACGGCTGGCGGATGGTGGTCAGCTCGGGGCGGGACGCCAGGGCGGCGGGGGAGTCGTCGAAGCCACCGACCGCGACATCCTGGGGGACGCGCCGCCCCGACCGTTCCAGCGTGGTCAGCACCCCCTGGGCCATCAGGTCGGAGGCCACGAACACGGCGTCCAGATCGGGCGCCCGCGCCAGCAGGTGTTCGGCGCCGGTCTCGCCGCTGCGCCGGCTGTAGTCACCGGAGACGACGAGCCGTTCGTCGTACCCGATGCCCGCCTCGGCCAGCACCTCCCGGTAGCCGGCCAGCCGCTCCACACCGCCGGGGGTGTCCAGGGGGCCGGCCACCACGCCCACGCGGCGGCGGCCGAGGGAGAGCAGGTGGCCCACCATCTCCCGGGCGCCGTCCCGGTCGTCGGCCGCCACATAGCTCACCTTGGAGCCGAGCCCGAGCGGCTTGCCGCACGCGACCAGCGGCACCCCGGCCGCGCGCAGCTCCTCGGCGACCGGGTCCCCGGAGTGGCTGGAGACCAGCAGCACCCCGTCGACATGACCGGCCGTGATGTACCGGGTGATGCGCCGCCGCTCGTCCTCGGTGCCGGCGAGCATCAGCAGCAGCGGGATGTCGTGCGCCGCCAGCGCCTGGGTGCAACCGCGCAGCAGGACATTGAAGTTGGGGTCCTCGAAGAACCTCTCCTGCGGCTCCGTGAGCAGGAAGCCGACCGAGTCCGAACGCCCGGTGATCAGCGACCGCGCGTGCCGGTTCACGACGTAACCCGTCCTGCGGATCGCGGCGTTGACCGCCTCCTGGGCGGCCGGACTGACGTAGTGCCCGCCGTTGAGTACCCGTGAGACGGTGCCGCGCGAGACGCCCGCCTCGCGCGCCACGTCATGGATCGTCGGCGGCCTGCGCCGACCCCCCGTATTGCTCATGGTCACGACTCTACGGCCCCCGGCGCCGATCAAGACCCCGCGGGCGAGGACGGATCGATCACCGGCGCGGGCGGCCCGGGAGCCCCCGCCCCCGGGCCCGGGAGAGGGGCGGGGGAAGCTCGGCCCGAGCCTATGGGAGCGTTCACAGGAATGAACCACCTCACCTCTTGTCAGACGTCACCGCTCTGCGGTTATCCTGGGATTGCGCCTCGGCGTCATGTGTGCACGTTCCCAAATTATCGATACCGGGAGAGATCCATGCCGGAGACCGCCCCCAAGGGCCTCACCAGGCTCGCCTTCGGCGGGGACTACAACCCCGAGCAGTGGCCGGAGAGCGTCTGGGAGGAGGACGTCCGGCTGATGCGGGAGGCCGGCGTCACGATGGTGAGCGTCGGGATCTTCTCCTGGGCCCTGCTGGAACCCGCGCCCGGCGAGTACGACTTCGGCTGGCTGGACCGGATCATCGGCCTGCTGCACGCGAACGGCATCCGCGTCGACCTCGGTACGCCCACGGTGGCACCGCCCGCCTGGTTCTACCGCGCGCACCCCGAGGCGCTGCCGGTCACCGCCGACGGCACGCGCTACGAGTTCGGCTCGCGCGGCGCGATCTGCCACAGCAACGCCGCCTACCGCGCCGCCTCCGCCGAGATCACCACCCGCCTCGCCGAACGCTACGGCGACCACCCGGCCCTCGCGCTGTGGCACGTCTTCAACGAGTACGGCGTTCCCGTCTCGGCCTGCTACTGCGACTCCTGCGCCGCCCACTTCCGCCGCTGGCTGACCACGGCGTACGCGACGGTCGACGGCGTCAACTCGGCCTGGGGCACCGCCTTCTGGGGCCAGCGCTACGCGGACCTCGACCAGATCAACCCGCCCCGGCTCACCCCGACAGCCGTCAACCCGGCCCAGGCGCTGGACTACCGGCGGTTCGCCGACGCCACGATGCGCGAGAACTTCGTGGCCCAGCGGGACATCCTGCACCGTCTCTCGCCCGGCGTCCCGGTGACGACCAACTTCATGGCCGCGCTCAGCCAGTGCGACTCCGTCGACTACTGGGCCTGGGGCCGCGAGGTCGACCTCGTGACCAACGACCACTACCTGATCACCGACGGCCGCCGCACCCACGTCAATCTCGCGATGGCCGCCGACCTGACCCGCTCGGTGGCGGGCGGCGCCCCCTGGCTGCTCCTCGAACACTCCACCTCCGGGGTCAACTGGCAGCCCCGCAACCCCGCCAAGGCGCCTGGCCAGATGGCCCGCAACTCCCTCTCGCACGTGGCGCGCGGCTCGGACGGCGCGATGTTCTTCCAGTGGCGCCAGTCCCGCCGCGGCGCCGAGAAGTTCCACTCGGCGATGCTCCCGCACGGCGGTACGGAGACCCGGGTCTGGCGCGAGGTCGTCCGACTCGGCGCCGCCGTCGACTCGTTGAGCCCGGTCCGGGGCACCCGCACCGAGGCCGACGTGGCCGTCCTGTGGGACTGGCAGTCCTGGTGGGCGCAGAACCTCGCCTGGCGCCCGAGCGAGGACCACGACCCCCGTGAGCGCGCCGACACCTTCTACGAGGCCCTCTTCGACCGCCATCTCACGGTCGACTTCGCCCACCCCGAAGCCGACTTGTCGGCCTATCCCCTTGTCGTCGTGCCCGCCCTCTACCTGATGACCGAGGCGGCGGGGGAGAACCTGAAGCGGTACGTCGAGAACGGCGGCACCCTCGTCGTCTCCTACTTCTCCGGCATCGTCGACGAGCACGACGCCGTCCACGAGGGCGCCTGCCCCGGCGCCCTGCGGGACGTACTCGGCCTGACGGTGGAGGAGTTCTCCCCGCTCCTGGCCGGCGAACGGGTGCGCGTCACCGGGCCCGGCGGGGCCGAACTCACCGGCGACGTCTGGACCGAGTTCGTCGTCCCGCGCGGCGCCGAGACCGTGTGGACGTACGCCGAGGGCCTCACCGCCGGCCGGCCGGCCGTCACCCGGCACCGCCTCGGCGGGGGCACCGCCTGGTATGTGTCGACCCGCCTCGACGCGCGGGGAGTGGACACCCTGCTCGGCCGGGCGGCGCAGGACGCGGGCATCGCCCCGCGCGCCGAGCTGCCCTACGACGTCGAGGTGGTGCGGCGCCGCGGGGAGTCGGGCAGCTATCTGTTCGCGGTCAACCACACCGGGGCGGACATCAAGGTGCCGCTCACCGCCGACGGCACCGAGCTGCTGACCGGGGAGCGGGCCGAGGGCGGTCTCGCGGTGCCCGCCGGAGCCGTGCGGGTGGTCCGGCTCGACGGCTGAGCGGCCCCCCTCCACCCGCGCGAGCCGAGAGCCACGGGTGGAGGGGCTCTCACTCCGGGGGCGGTTCGCCCGGCCGGGGGCGGCCGTCCCGGAGGGAACCGGTCGGCGGCGGCCCCTCGGCATCGTCCCGCTCGGCGGCGTCCTTCCCGGCAGCGTCCCCCGGGGTGTCCGCCGCCCCGGAGCGCAGCAGCGCGTCGGGGTCGCCGAACCGCTCGCACAGCAGCCGGCCGAGCAGCGCGCCGCCGTAGACGACGAAGCCCACGCCGACCAGCCAGGACTCGACCACCAGGACGGTGCCGACCGGGCCGTAGCTGACGGCGTTGGTGACCAGGAGCGGGGTGAACACCAGGTAGGAGAACCAGCGCAGGCCGACCAGGCCCGCCATCGTGGCGAGGGCGCCCGGCAGCAGGTGGCGCCAGCGCACCCGGCGGTGGAGCAGGAAGTGCGGGCCCCACCAGAAGAACAGCAGCCCGGCCGCCATGCTGAGCGCGATCCGGGGCGTGCCGCGCACGACGTTGCGGGCCTGTACCTGGGCGTACAGGTACCCCATCAGCATGACCAGCCACACCAGTTGGCGCCAGATGCGGTGCCACGGGTCGCCGGTGGAGCGCCAGACCCGCTCGTAGGCGTTCTGCACGCTCGACGCGAAGGAGAGGCCGAACAGCGCGAGCAGGGCCACGCTCCACGCGCTGGTCGTGCCGATCACCTTGCGGGGCGGGGTGAAGACGTCGGTGAGCGCGCGGGCGGACCGGCCGGACAGGTCCATGCCGTCCACCAGCCACAGCGCGAAGCCGCCGTGCCCCAGCGGATCGGCCGCCGCCACCACGATCAGCAGGGGCGCCAGCGTGACCAGGGCGAGGGTCGCGAAGCCCATCGCCCGGTGCATCAACTCCAGTTCTCTGCCGCGTCGTTGGAGCTCCGCGAGCCCCAGCCGCCGCCACACCGTGGCGAGCACCCTCACCGCGGACACCTCGCACCGCGGGCGGCCGACCCTGACATGGGACTCCCACCTTCCTCGCGGCCGGACTCCGCTGCGCGCGGAGCGGCGTGTGTGCCGAGTGGCCGGGAACGTGCGCCGCAAACGTGGACATGCGACGCGGTGCCCGGGACGCCCCGCGCGGCCGTGCCAGCATGGGCCCTCCCGGCCTCGTCGAAAGGGTTCCCATGGACCGTCCCACGGCGCTGGTCGCCCGGCACTATGTGGCGATCGGCGGTAGCGGCCCCGAGGACGTGGTGTCCGACGGGCGCGGCCGGGTGCTGACCGGTGTGGCGGACGGCCGCATTCTGCGACTCGACGGGCTGACGGACCCCGGGACGGCCCGGGTGGAGACGCTGGCAGACACCGGCGGACGGCCGCTCGGTCTCCAACTCCTTCCGGACAATGCCCTGTTGGTGTGCGACGCGCACCGCGGACTGCTGCGGGTCGGCCTAGGCGACGGCAGCGTCCGGGTCCTCGCCGACTCGGTGGCGGGGGAGCGGCTGCGGTTCTGCAGCAATGTGGTCGCGCTCTCCGACGGCACCGTGTACTTCACCGTCTCCAGCCGCCGCTACCCCCTGGAACAGTGGATCGGCGACCTGGTCGAACACACCGGCACGGGGCGGCTGTTGCGGCTCGCACCGGGTGACGGCACCCCGGAGGTCCTGCTGGAGGGGTTGCAGTTCGCCAACGGGCTGGCCCCGAGCACCGACGAGTCCTTCCTGATCCTCGCCGAGACAGGCGCCCGCCGGCTGACCCGGTACTGGCTCACCGGACCGCGGGCGGGGCGGAGCGAGCCCTTCGTCGAGGACCTGCCCGGCATGCCCGACAACCTCTGGCGGGCCGGACCCGGCGGACCGACCTGGGTGGCGCTGGCCGGACCCCGGGTCCCCCCGCTCGATCTGCTGCACCGCGCTGCTCCCGCCGTACGCCGGGTCGCCGCCCGCGTCGCGGTGCGCGCGCCCTACCGCCCGACGGGCATGATCGGCGTCCTCGCGGTCGACGACGACGGGCAGGTCGTCCACCACCTCGCCACCGGCGGCTCGCCGTTCCGCATGGTGACCGCCGTCTGCGAGGCGGCGGGCCACCTGGTCCTGGGCAGCCTGCGGGAACGCGGCGTCGCGCTCTGCCGGCCGTCCGGCCCGAAGTGACCCCGCCGCACCCCGGCGGTACCCTGTTGACCGGCCGTGGGCACTGCGCACGGCGCGGCGGTGGGGCCCGCCCGAACCGCGGCAGTGGCGCCGCCAACGGTCCCTACTTGTGAAGGCGTGCGCCCACAGGGCCCCCGACGAGTAGGAGACGTACGGCCATGACAGTTCCGGAGGCCGGGAGCGTGCGCGCCCCGGCCGAGGCCGCGCGCCCCTCTCCCCGGCGGGGTCAGGGACCCGTGGTCGCGGTGGTGGCGCTCGGCGGCGCGATCGGCGCCGTGGGACGCTACGCGGCCTCCCTGCGGTGGCCCGCCGAGGCCGGCGGATTCCCCTGGGCGACCTTCTGGACCAACGTCGTCGGCTGCGCGGTGATCGGCGTCTTCATGGTGGTCATCACCGACGTGTGGGCCGCCCACCCGCTGGTGCGCCCGTTCTTCGGCACCGGTGTGCTCGGCGGCTTCACCACCTTCTCGACGTACGCCGTCGACGTCCAGCGGCTGGTCGACGGGGGGCATCCGCGCACCGGACTGGCCTATCTGGCGGCGACCCTGCTCGCGGCCCTCGCGGCGGTGTGGTGCGCGGCCACGGCGGCGCGGCGGGTGCTGAGACGGAGGCGGCGATGACCCGGTTGATCGGCGACGCCCTGCGGGTGACCGTCTTCATCGGTGAGAACGACACCTGGCACCACCGGCCCCTCTACAGCGAGATCGTGCACCGGGCACACGCGGCGGGCCTCGCGGGCGCCAGCGTCTTCCGGGGTGTCGAGGGCTTCGGTGCCTCCTCCCGGATCCACACCTCGCGGCTGCTCTCCCTCAGCGAGGACCTCCCGGTGGCGGTCGTGATCGTGGACACCGAGGAGCGCGTGCGGGCGTTCCTGCCGCAGCTCGACGAACTCGTCACCGAGGGACTCGTGATCCTCGACCACTGCGAAGTGCTCCGGTACACCGGCCGCGAGCCCGGAACCGGCAAACCGGACGCCAAGGGTAAGAGGTAAGTGTGAACTGGCTGTTGGTCGTCGCGGGAGCCGTGGTCGGTGCCCCGCTCCGCTACCTCACCGACCGCGCCGTACAGGCCGGACACGACTCCGTCTTCCCGTGGGGCACCTTCGCCGTTAACGTCACCGGGTGTCTGGTCCTCGGTCTGCTCACCGGTGCCGTGAGCGCCGGAGCGGCGGGTTCGCAGCTCCAACTCCTCGTCGGGACGGGGCTGTGCGGGGCCCTGACGACGTACTCGACCTTCTCGTACGAGACACTGCGGCTGACCGAGACGGGGGCGGGTCTCTACGCTGCCGTCAACGTCGTCGGCAGCGTGACCGCGGGCCTCGGAGCGGCATTCGCCGGGGCGGCGGTCGCGCGGGCCCTGTGGGCGTAAGCGCTCCCAGGGCTCCCGCGCCCGAGCGTCTCCATCCCTCCCACTATTGTCTACAGCACTGTCGACCAACTCCTCAGAACTGGATCCCATGAGTGTCATCAGCGTCGGTCAGGCCGCCGTCCTCGGAGTCATCGAGGGGGTGACCGAGTTCCTGCCCGTCTCCTCCACCGGCCATCTGAAGATCGCCGAGGGGCTGATGAGCATCCCCGTCGACGACAACGCCGTCGTCGGGTTCTCGGCCGTCATCCAGGTCGGCGCCATCGCCGCCGTGCTCGTGTACTTCTTCAAGGACATCGTGCGGATCGTCTCCGCGTGGGGGCGTGGTCTCCGCAACCGTGAGGAGCGCTACCACCACGACTACAAGTTCGCCTGGTGGGTCATCTACGCGACCATCCCGATCGTGATCGTGGGCCTGGCCGCCAAGCCGCTCATCGACGGGCCGCTCGGCTCGCTGTGGGTGGTCGCCGCCTCGCTGATCGTCGGCAGCGGTGTCATGTGGGCGGCCGACCAGATGGGCCGGCACAAGCGCGGTGAGGACGACACCACGTTCAAGGACGCGATGCTGGTGGGCAGTTCACAGATCCTCGCCCTGCTCTTCCCCGGCTTCTCCCGCTCCGGCGCCACCATGTCCACCGGTCTCATCCTCGACCTGGACCGGGTGGCCGCCACCCGGCTCTCCTTCTTCCTCGGCATCCCCGCCCTGACCGGCGCGGGCCTCTACGAGCTGAAGGACGCCCTCGGCACGGGGGTGGGCGCCGCGCCGCTCGTCGTGGGCACGGTCGTCTCCTTCGTGGTGGCCTACGCCTCCATCGCCTGGCTGCTGAAGTTCGTCGCGAAGCACTCGTTCAACGCCTTCGTGATCTACCGGATCGTCATAGGTCTGGCGCTCTTCGGGCTGCTCGGCACCGGGGTGCTCGACAGCTGACACGGGCGGACCATCCGCGGCAGGGGCCGTGCGGCCGGAACTCCGGCCCGCACGGCCCCTGCGTCGTTCCCCGCCGTCCGCCGCCGTTCCCCGCACGACCTGCCCCGGGGGCACAATGGCGATCATGACCTCGTCGATGACCTTCCAGCCGGTCCTGGAGCGCATCGCCGGTGAGATCGAGCGGACCCCCGGCCGCGGCCGGCCCGCCGACTACATCCCGGCGCTCGCCGCCTGCGACCCCCGCCGCTTCGGCATGGCCGTCGCCGAACCGGACGGCACGGTGTACGGAGTGGGGGACTGGCGGCAGCCGTTCTCCACGCAGTCCATCACCAAGGTCTTCACCCTCGCGCTCGACCTGGCCCGCGAGGGCGACGAACTCTGGGAGCACGTGGGCCGCGAGCCCTCCGGCAACCCCTTCAACTCGCTGGTCCAGCTGGAGTACGAGAACGGCATCCCCCGCAACCCGTTCATCAACGCGGGCGCGCTCGTCGTCACCGACCGGCTCCAGACCCGTACCGGCGACGCCGCCGGGGAGTTGCTCGCCTTCCTGCGCGCCGAGAGCGGCAACCCGGCCCTCGACTTCAACAAGGAGGTCGCCGCCTCGGAGTCCGCGAACGGCGACCGCAACGCCGCCCTCGGCCACTTCATGGCGTCCTACGGCAATATCGACAACCCGGTGCCCGTCCTGCTCGACCAGTACTTCCGGCAGTGCTCGATCGAGGCGTCCTGCGCCGACCTGGCCCTCGCGGCCGGTTTCCTGGCCCGGCACGGCGTCCGCGCCGACGGCAGCCGGCTGCTCAGCCTCAGCCAGGCCAAGCAGGTCAACGCGGTGATGCTGACCTGCGGGACGTACGACGCGGCGGGCGAGTTCGCCTACCGGGTCGGGCTGCCCGGCAAGAGCGGCGTCGGCGGCGGGATCATCGCGATCGTGCCGGGCCGCTGCACGATCGCCGTATGGGGCCCGGGACTCGACGAGCGGGGCAACTCGGTGACCGGGGTACTGGCCCTGGACCGCTTCACGACCCTGACCGGGGTGTCGGTGTTCTGACCGGCCGCCCGGTGCTCCGAGCGAGGAACGCGCCGGGCAGCGGCGGCCTCCGCCGCACCCGGCTCGTGGGCGGGACGGCGAGGACGGACCCCGCCGCACACGGCGGTCACGCGCAGGCCGTCGCGCGGGGGCCGGCGCGTCGCCTCGCGGCCATCCGGCGTTGACACGCTGCCCAGGTGTCGGCCATGGCCTTTCCCGTAGATCTCCGCCGCTGTCAGGTGCTCGGTCTCGCCGGTACCGCCTTCCTCGCGCTGGGCGGTGAGAGCGCCGGAGCGCTCCCCGCCCGCGAGTTGCTCGCCCCGGCCTCGGCCCGGGCGGCACTGGGGCTGGTCGGCGTGTACTTCGGTGTCGTCCTGCTGATAGCGGCCTGGCTGCTGCTCGGCCGGCTCGTCCGCGGCTCCGAGCCGCCCACCCCGCGCTCACTCCTGCTCGTCCTTGCCGTGTGGGCCGCCCCGCTGCTGCTCGCGCCCCCGCTGTTCAGCCGGGACGTGTACAGCTACCTCGCCCAGGGCGCCATGGTCGACGCGCACATCGACGTCTACGCGTACGGCCCCGCCCAGCTCGGCGGCCCCCTCGCCGACGAGGTCGCCCCGCTCTGGCAGCACACCGGCGCCCCGTACGGCCCGGTCTTCCTCGCCGCCGTCTCCGCCCTCTCCGGGCTGACCCGCGGCGCGCTCCCCGCCGGACTCCTCGGCATGCGGCTGCTCGCCCTCCTCGGAGTGGCGCTGATGGCCGCCGCGCTGCCCCGGCTCGCCCGGCACAGCGGCGCCGACCCGGCCGCCGCGCTGTGGCTGGGCGCCCTCAACCCGCTGGTCCTGCTCCACCTGGTGGCGGGCGCCCACAACGACGCGATCATGCTCGGCCTGCTCGGTGTCGGCCTGGTCGCCGCCCTCGGCCGCCGACCCGTCCTCGGCGCGGTACTCGTCACCCTCGCCGCCCTGGTCAAGGCGCCCGCCGCGCTCGGTCTCGCCGCCGTCGCGGTGCTCCAGATCAGCGCGGGCCGCCGCCCGGCGCGGGCCGTCGCGGCCACGGCCGCGGCGGCCCTCGCCACCACGGTCGCCGCCACCGCCGTGGCCGGCACCGGCTACGGCTGGATCGGCGCCCTCGACACCCCCGTGTCGTCCCGCAACTGGGCCCTCACCAGCCTCCTCGGCCGCGCCACCGGCGCCCTGCTGGAACGGCTCGGCAGCGGACTCTCCCCGTTCGCCGTCCCGGCCTGGCACGCCCTGGGACTCGTGATCACCGCCGCGACCGTCGCCGCCATCTGGCTGCGCCTGCGGCCCCACCCGGTCTACGCGCTCGGCCTGAGCCTGGCGGTGGTCGCCGCCTTCGGCCCGGCGATCCGGCCCTGGTACGCGCTGTGGGGCCTCTTCCTGATCGCCGCCGCCGCGCCCAGCACCTCCGTACGGCACCGGGTGGCGGCGGTGACCGGCGTGCTCGCCCTCGCGGTCCTGCCCAGCGGCGGCCCCGCCGACGTCGGACAGCTGCTCCTCGCCGTCTCCGGCGGGACGCTCGCGATCGTCGTCCTGTGGCAGGCCCGGCAGGCGGCCCAGGTTCCGGCCCTGTCCCCGTCCCCGGGACAGCCGGCATGAGGCTTCCCCGCACCGACCGCGGCCGGCTCCTGGCGGCGGCGGCCCTCGTCACCGCCGTCGCCTGCTTCACCGCGACCGTGCCGCTGCTGCGCGACTGGTTCGACCTGCGCGTCTACTACGGGACCGTCGACAGCTGGTTCCACCACGGCGGCCGGATCTACGACTACCGGGTGCCCGGGACGACGTACGGCTTCACCTACCCGCCGTTCGCCGCCGTCGGCATGGCGCCGATGGCGCTCGTCGGCCTGCGCACGGCGATCGTCGCCGCGCTGCTGCTCAACCTGGTGGCCCTGGCCGCCGTACTGCGCCTGCTGGCCGGGCCGCGATGGCGGCGGTACGGCTGGTTCCGGTGGGTGACGGCGCTCTGTCTGCTGGCGCTCTTCGAACCGCTCCGCGACACCTTCAGCTTCGGGCAGGTCAACCTCGTACTGCTGGCCCTCGTCCTGGCCGACGCCCGGCTGCTCGCCACCGGACGGGGCCGCTGGGCCGGCGTCGGTATCGGCCTCGCCGCCGCGATCAAGCTCACGCCGGCGCTCTTCATCGGCCTGCTGCTGGTGGCCAGGCGCTGGAAGGCCGCCGGGGTCGCCTCCGCCGTGGCTCTCGCGGCGACCGGACTCGCCGCCTGGGTCGCCCCGCAGGCCTCCCGTTTCTACTGGACGCGGGCGCTGTGGGACACGGGCCGGGTGGGCCGCCTCGACTACGTCTCCAACCAGTCGTTGCAGGGCGTACTGGCCCGGCTGGGGGAGCCCGGCCGGCCGGTGTGGGCGACGGCCGTCCTGCTGGTGCTCTGCGTGTGGGCGGTGCGGTCGCGACGCGCGGTCGCCGCGGGGGACTGGACGGCCGCGTTCGCCCTGACCGGGCTGACCGCGTGCCTGGTCAGCCCGATCACCTGGGTGCACCATCTGGTGTGGCTGCTGCCGTCCTTCGCCGTGCTGATCCGTACCGGGCACCGGCGGATCGCGGGCGCCCTGTACGCGCTGCAGTGCAGCAGCGTGGTGTGGCTGTGGTTCGACGACGCCTCGGGCATCGACGGGTTCCTCGGCGGCAACACCTACACCTGGATCACCCTCGGCCTGCTGTGCCGGCTGCCGGCCGGTCAGCCCCTGCCGGGCCGGCCGCTCCTGAGCCGCAGGGCCAGCGCCACGGCCGCCGCGCCCAGACCGGCCGCCGCGACGATCGCCGCCGTCTCGCCCCAGCCCGGTCCGTCGTCCGCCACGGCGGCCGCGGCCACCGGGCGGGCGGCGGGCCGCGGTCGGGGCCGGGCCCGCAGCGCGTCCAGCGAACCCACCGGATCGACCCGTCCGGCGGCGGCGAAGCCCCAGTCGAGCAGCTCGCGCGCCTCGTCGTACACCGCCAGTCCGCCGCCCGCCTGAGGGTTCATCACGGTCACGACGAGTGTCCGGCCCGCTCGCCGCGCGGCGGCGACGAGGGTGTTCCCGGCGTTCGTGGTGTAGCCGTTCTTCACCCCGATCAGCCCCGGATACCGCCCCACGCCGTCGTTCCCGGTCAGCAGCCGGTTGGTGTTCTGGATCTCGTACGGACCGTCGTCACCGGGGAAGAGGGCCTCGGCCGTGGAGCAGTACCGGGCGAAGTCCGCGTTGTGCAGCCCGGCCCGCCCGAACACCGCGAGGTCGTAGGCCGAGGAGACCTGGCCGTCGCTGTCGTAGCCGTCCGGGGACTCCACGTGGGTGTCGAGGGCGCCCAGGGAACGGGCCTTGGCCTGCATCCGGGCGGCCGTCGTGCGCCAGCCGCCGTTGAGCGCGGCGAGCACGTGCACGGCGTCGTTCCCGGAGTGCAGGAAGACTCCGTGCCACAGGTCGGCGACCCGGTAGGTGCGGCCCTCGGCGACTCCGACGAGGCTGCTGCCCTCGCCGATTCCGGCCAGTTCCGGCGCGGTGACGCGGTGCTGGAGGCCGCCGGGGAGGACGGGCAGCACGGTCAGGGCGAACAGGGTCTTGAGGGTGCTGGCCGGGGGCAGCGGGCGGTGGGCGTCGCGCGCGGCGAGGACCTGGCCGCTTTCCGCGTCGGCGACGAGCCACGACAGCGCGGAGGGGGTCGGGAGCTGGGGTGCTCCGGGGCGGAGCCGGACCTGGGTCTCGGGGCGGTCGAGAAGGGACGGTGCCGCCTCGGTGGCCCGGGGGGCGCCGGGTGTGCCGGGATCCGATCCGGTGCGGGCGGTCGCCGCGACGGGCGTGAACGCCAGCATGCCTGCCAGACAGAGGGCACAGGTCGACACGACAGTCCGGGATGAGAATCCGATGGTCATACCGCAAACGTAGGAACGGAGTCGCCGTTCACCGCGCTGCCCGGGCCGAGGGAGGCCCGCGAGTACCCGGATGCCGCACGCCGGCCGCTTGGACGCTAGGAGCCGGCGGCTCGGTCCGCGGGCGTCGCCGGCAGCGTCGGCTGGATGCGGCGCAGGAAGGTCGCGTTGTCGGGGGTGTCGCGCAGCCGCTCCAGAAGGGTCTCCAGACTGCCCTGGGCGTCCCGCGTCCGCAGGGCCCGGCGCAGTCCGCGCATGCCCGTCAACTCGGCCGCGGAGAGCAGGAGTTCCTCGCGTCGGGTGCCGGAGGAGTCGATGTCGACGGCCGGGAAGACGCGGCGGGAGGCCAGTTCGCGGCTGAGCCTGAGCTCCATGTTGCCGGTGCTCTTGAGCTCCTCGAAGTAGAAGTCGTCGGCCCGGGAGCCGGTCTCGACCAGCGCGGTGGCGAGGATGGTGAGCGAGCCGCCCTCCTCGGCCAGCCGGGCGGCGCCGAAGAACTTCTTCGGGCCGATCAGCGCGGTCGCGTCGACTCCGCCGCTGAGGGTGCGTCCGCCGGACGCGGCGGCGTTGTTGTGCGCCCGGCACAGCCGGGTCAGCGAGTCGAGGAGGATCACGACGTCCTCGCCCGACTCGACGAGCCGCTTGGCGCGCTCGATGACGAGCTCGGCCAGCGCGATGTGCTGCCGGGGCGTCTTGTCGAAGGTGGAGGCGTACACCTCGCCGCGCACCGAGCGCCGCATGTCGGTGACCTCCTCGGGGCGCTCGTCGAGCAGCACCACCATGAGGTGGGCGCCGGGGTGGTTGCCGGCGACGGCGGCCGCGATCTGCTGGAGCAGCACGGTCTTGCCGGTCTTGGGCGGGGCCACGATCAGCCCGCGCTGCCCCTTGCCGACGGGTGCGACGAGGTCGGCGATCCGCCCGGTGAGACCGGCCGCGGGGTGTTCGAGCCGGAGCCGCTCACGCGGGTGCAGTGGGGTGAGGTCGCGGAAGTGGCGCCGGCCGCGCAGCTCCCCGGGGGTGCGTCCGTTGACGAACGCGACCTCGGTCAGGGCGCGCTGCCCGCCGCGAACGCCCTCCACGAGGTCGCCCTTGCGCAGGCCGTGACGGCGGATCAGCGCCGGGGAGACCTGGAGGTCGGTGGGCGAGGCCTGGCAGCTCTCGGCCCGCAGGTGCCCCTTCCCGTTGCCGTCGATGTCGAGGAGACCGGTGGCGGCCTGGACGCGGGGCCGCTCCTGTACCGGGGGGTGTTCGAGTGTGGTGGTCATGGTGAGTGTCCTTACGTTGTAGCTGGGTTGGTTTCGGTCACTCGTAGGATCGAAAGACCCAGGGATGCTGGGTGTGGCTTGGTGGGTTCAGCCCAGTGGTGGCTTGAAAGGATTGGCCGCTCGGCATCCCGCGACGACTCGACCACTCATTGGGATGCGCGGCACAAGATCGCTTGG